>JAZNJF010000464.1:0-7863 GCA_045577885.1 Thermoguttaceae bacterium
GTCGGGAGTCGGCGGGAGTCGGCGGGAGTCGGCGGGAGTCGGCGGGAGTCGGCGGGAGTCGGCGGGAGTCGGCGGGAGTCGGCGGGAGTCGGCGGGAGTCGGCGGAAACGAGCGCGGCGAGAATTTAAAAAAAGGCGCAAGAAATAAAAAAAGGAACGTCGAAACGTTCCTTAATTCAAAATGAGAACGCTGGGGCTCGAACCCAGGACCTACGGATTAAAAGTCCGTTGCTCTACCAACTGAGCTACGTTCCCACGCGACAAAAGCCGCAAAGGAGAAACAAAACGTCGCCGCGAAACGAAAACAAAACGCGAAACGTTTAATGAGAACGCTGGGGCTCGAACCCAGGACCTACGGATTAAAAGTCCGTTGCTCTACCAACTGAGCTACGTTCCCAGTTCAAAGGAAACAAACTTCGAAAACGTCGTTCGTTCAATGAACACGTTTATTATAGCCGACTTTCCCGGTTTGTCTAGCGACTTTTTAAAATTTTTTGCAAACTTTTTCCGCCGCCGCGCAACGTTCGTTTTAAAGGACGCAAGGGAAGAAAACGGAACGGCCCTCGTCAAGCTCGGGTCGCGAGGCGTTTCGGCTCCGGTCGTTCTTCGTCGGGGGCGGGTCGCGTTTCGGCGGTTGGCGTTCCGCCAAAAAAAACGGGAAAACGTTGGGCAAAACGTTTTCCCGAGGAAACCGAAAACGAACGTTCGGCGTTAGTTGACCGGCGTTTGCGGTTGGTCGTAATCGAACTCGCGCCAAATCATCGGACGACGGTGCCGCGATTCGATCCGCAAAACGACTTCGCCGTTGACGAAAATCCGCACCGTTCCGCTCGATTGGCTGACCGCGATCGCGACCGCGTTCGTCTTGCGGCTAACCGCGGCGGCGGCCCAGTGTCGCGACCCGAGCCCCTTCGACAAGGTGATCATCGCCGTCGACGCGTCCAAAAGTCGACAGGACGCCGCGACGACGCCGTCCAACGCGACGACGAACGCGCCGTCGAGCTGCGCGATTTCCTTGATTCCTTCGCGGACTCGCGGGTCGAAAAGGTTGCGCTCCTTGCACTTATAACCGCGCACCGGGTCGAAACCGGCCGGTTTGCTCTCCGCCAAGACGTTCTTCGTGTCGCCGACGACAAAGAGCGTCCCGACCGCCTTGCCTTCGCGACCGTCGCGGCCGATTTCGAGCGCCAAGTCGACGACCGTTTTGAGCGTTTTGAGCGGCACCTTCGTTTCGATTTTGCGCAACTCTTTGCCGGACAGCTTTTCCAAGTGTTCGCCGAGGTTCAAGACGCTGATCGAGTCGAAACTGTCGTCGTCGAAACCGTTGTAAAGGGCGACGACGCGCGAGCCGTGCGGGAAGAGGTCGTCCGCGACCGCTTCGAGAATCGCCTGCGTCATGCGTTCGTAAACCGGCGCGTCGTCCGGGAGGTTGAGGACGACCGTTTTGACGTCCGCTTCTTCCGCGCCTTCGAGAATTTCGCGGTTGGTCGCCGCCGCGACGAAGTAGGAGTCGCCGAAAAACTTTTTCAGGCGCCGCCAGTCGATCGACGCGTCGAAGAGAAGAAGAATTCCCGCCGCGTCCATCGCTTCGCTAATGGAGATCGCGTTGGCGAGGAATTTTTGCAGGTACTCGGTGAATTTAAGTTGGGGCATCGGGGGTTCCTCGTCGACGGCGTTCGACGGTTTCGCGACGACGTCGACGACGGGAACGCCGGCGAGCGGAACGAAACAAGGGAAAACGCAAATGGACACGGTAAAAGTTTGAAGCGTCTTACTTTTGACGCGATTTCTAAGGCTCATAATTGTTATCGACGCATTCCCGTCGACGGTCGACGATATTTTATCAAAAACGCGGAAAAACGCGCGTTTTTTTCTTCTCGACGCGTTTTCGACGCCGGACGTCGACGCCGCGTCGAGAAATGGAGGACGGGAACGCGGTCGAACGTCTATAACGATTGTACGCGTTTTGTCGCCGACGTCCCGGCGTCGCGAGGAAAATAGGGGAATTTTTCGGGAAATAACGGTCGAGAGGGGCGGCGCGACGCGGAAAACGGCGTCGAACGACGCGTCGACGGCGAAAAATCGCGTGCCTTGGAAAACGCGTAAACGCTTTCCTAAAAGAAGAAAACGGAAGCGTCGGTTAATAGTCGGATAAGAAAAGTTAATGATTAGAAAAGACTAATATAATTTTTGAGAAAATTTGAAAAGTCCTCTTGCCAAAAAACGGAAAGAAGTCATAATAGACGCGAAAGTTGAAGATTACAAATCTTAATCGAAAAAAACGTTAGTATTAAGAAAACTAATAACGATATAAGGAACGTTGGAGAGAAACATGTCCGAAGAACGCAATCCGTTTGTCATCGCTCAAAACCGCGTTAAGAAAGCCGCCGCCGCGCTCGGGCTCGACGCCGCGACGACCGAACTCCTTTGCTCGCCGCAACGCGAAGTCGCCGTCGCGCTTCCGGTCAAAATGGACGACGGAACGACGAAGGTCTTCCAAGGCTTCCGCGTTCAATACAACACCGCTCGCGGCCCGGCCAAAGGCGGCATTCGTTGGTTCCCGACCGAAACGATCGACACCGTCCGCGCGCTCGCTTGCTGGATGACGTGGAAAGCGGCGGTCGTCGACATTCCGCTCGGCGGCGGTAAAGGCGGCGTCATTTGCGACCCGAAATCCCTCTCCGAAACGGAAAAAGAACGCTTGGCTCGCGCTTACATTCGCGCCGTCGGCCCGGTTCTCGGCATCACTAAAGACGTTCCGGCGCCGGACGTTTACACGAACGGCCAAATTATGGCGTGGATGATGGACGAATTCGAAAAGATGACGATGGAATGCCATCCGGGCGTTATCACCGGCAAACCGATCGCGATCGGCGGTTCGCAAGGGCGCGGCGACGCGACGGCTCGCGGCGGTATCTACGCGACCCGCGAATGCGCGAAGGCTTACGGGATCGATCTTAAAGGCCAAACCTGCGCCGTTCAAGGCTTTGGGAACGCCGGGCAATTCGCCGCGACGCTCGCCGAAGAAATCCTCGGCATGAAGGTCGTCGCCGTCTCCGACTCCCGCGGCGGCGTCTACAATCCGGAAGGGATGAGCGCGAAAGAACTCGTCGAATACAAGAAGGCGAACGGCAGCCTCGCCGGTTTCCCGGGCGCGAAGGAAATCACGAACGAAGAGCTGATCGCGACGAAAGTTTGCGTCCTCTTCCCGGCGGCGCTCGAAAACACGATCACCGAAGCGAACGCGGACAAAGTCGACGCGCAAATTATTTGCGAACTCGCGAACGGCCCGACGACGCCGGAAGCCGACGTTATTCTCGACGCGAAAGGGATTCACGTCATTCCGGACTACCTCGCGAACGCCGGCGGCGTTACCGTTTCGTATTTCGAACAATGCCAAAACGCGCAAAACTACTATTGGGAACTCGAAGACGTCCAAAAACGTCTCGACCAAAAGATGACGAACGCGTTCAAAGCGGTTTACGAAATGAGCGAAGAAAAGAAAACGTCGCTCCGCGAAGCCGCGTACTTGGTCGCGATCAAGCGCGTCGCCGACGCGATGAAACTCCGCGGTTGGTGCTAGTTTCGGTCGCCGCCGGTTGGCGTCGCCGCCGCGATGAAACTCCGCGGTTGCGCTAACGTTAAGGCGTCGAAACGCTAAAATGAAACGGTCGCGTCGACTTTGCCGGTCGGCGCGGCGCGTTCGAGCGAAATTTTGCGAAAGTTTCCGCCGTTGAATTGTCGACGTTTTCCCCAAGTCGGCGTTTTGACGGCGGACGCGGAACCGGCGTTTTGCGACGTCGGTTTTTTGCGTTTCTTGACCGGAAGCGATAAGCGGCGAAAAATTGGAATCGGCGCGCGGCGGAAAAGTTTCGATTTTGCGTAAAACGCTTATTTTAACAAAGGCGTCGGGGGGCGTTGCGGTCGAGCGCGTCGGCGATATAATGAAGGAACGAGCGTTCGGCGAAGCGTCGCGGACGGTCGCGACAAAAATAACGAAAACGAGGAAGCGGAACGGCGGCGCGTCGCGTTTTGAACGGTCGACGCGGCGAGCGGAGGAGCGTTGAAATGGGATATTGGAGCGGAAAAACGGTCTTGGTAACCGGCGGGTCGAACGGTTTGGGGCGGGTGATCGCCGAGACGTTCGGCGCGGCGGGGGCGCAGGTCGCGATCGTCGGGCTCGAAGCGGGCGACGTCGAGGCGACGGCGGAAGCGATGCGCGACGGCGGCGTCGACGTCTTGCCGTTGGTCGCCGACGTAACGAAACCGGAGGACGCGACGCGCATCGTCGAGGAGACGGTCGCGAAGTTCGGCAAGCTCGACGCGCTGGTGAACGCCGCCGGGCGAACGCATCGCGGTCGGATTCTCGAAACGCCGCTCGACGAGTTCGACTCCCTTTGGAAGCTGAACGTGTTGGGAACGATCGCCTGTTCGCAAGCCGCGGCGCCGCGACTAATTAAGGCGAAGGGGCATATCGTCAATATCGGTTCGTTGGCGGCGAAAAGCGCGGCGCGTTGGGTCGGGGCGTATCCGACGACGAAGCACGCGGTCGCGGCGTTTTCGCAACAATTGCGACTCGAAACGGCGCCGGACGGTCTGCACGTCTTGCTGGTCTGCCCGGGCCCGGTGAAGCGGGACAATCCGCGTCTTTACCCGTTGAAGCGCGCCGAAGGGATTCCGGTGTCGGCGTTGATGCCCGGCGGAGGCGTTAAAGTCGGCAAAATCGACCCCCGCGACTTGGCGCAAAAGATTTTGAAGGCCTGTGAAAAACGTCGACCGGAGATCGTAACGCCCTGGAAAGCGCGCCTTCTCTTTTCGATCGCGCAAATGTTCCCAAGACTCGGCGACTGGATCGTCTTGAAGTCGACTTGACGCGGTAGAAAAACGTCAAACGAAGTTCTTCTGTTTTGAAGAATGATTTTTGAAGCGGAATTGAGGCTTTTAGGAAGAGAAATGCCGAAGATTACGGGGCTAAATTGGCTTGACGATATTGCGGCTTGCGTCGACGCGCTTGGGGATCGATTCACGCTTCAAGAGATGTACGAATATATTGACGTTTTAAAAGAATTCTATCCCAATAACAACAATATCGACGCTAAAATCCGGCAAACGCTTCAGGTTTTGCGCGACCAAGGCGAGATTTTCTTTATCGCTCGCGGCGTTTATGGTAAAAAATAGACGAGCGAGCGTTTCATCGGGTAAAATAAAAGGCGGCGCCGACGTTGCGAAACGGTCGGCGTCGCCTTTTTGCGGTTGGGTTTAGTCGAACGGCGTTCGACGCGGTCGCGTCGGTTAGGCGGCGACCGGTTGTTTGTCGAAAGATGCGCGAGTTTGCCGGTTTTAACGGCGCGACGCTTGGCGGTCGATCAGTTGGAGCGGCAAACTTTCGAGGTCGTTCGAGAAGCGCATCGCGAACCGACCGTCGAGGCAGTCGCCGATGAAGTCGTCGAGGAACTTCGCGCGCCAACCGGTCAGGAGACGGGGCGTTTCGCTCGCCGGGAGCGTTCCTTCGCGGGCGGCGATCGCTTGGCGGACGTCGGTCGTCGTCGAGACGAGGCGCGGCGAAATCCCGCGTCGCGTCGAATATTGGTTGACGAGAATCCCGAGAAGTTGCGTCGCCAGCGCGTATTGCGGATAGGACGGGCGCGCCGAAAGTTTCGGCTTTTCTTCCGCCGGGAGCGACAGAGCGTCGTCGATGGCGGCGCTCAACTCTTGCACCAGCGTCGAGTCGGGGGAACCGTTGACGCCGCGAATCGCCGCGATGCGCGCCGGGTCGCCGGTCTTGCGCTTGGCCAGCTCGACGATTAAGTCGTCGCGGAAAATGCGGGCCGGCGGAATGTTGCGGTTGAGCGCCTTGCGACGTCGCCAACGCCAAAGTTCGCGGACGATCGCCATTTCGTCGCTCGTGAACGGTTTCGAGCCGAGCAACTTTTGCCAATGTTCGTCGGTGAACGACGCTTCCAGCGAGCGGCAGAAGTCGCGCGTTTCCTCCAAAAACCAAGCGGTGCGGCCGGTTTCTTCGAGCTTTTGCGTCAAAAAGTCGGCGATTTGCTTCAGGTGGCAAACGTCGTGCAGCGCGTAGTCGAGCTGACCGCTCGTGAGGGGGCGCCGCGACCAGTCGGTGCGCGTCTCGTTTTTCGCGAGCGAAACGCCTATCGTCGCTTGAACCAACGACTTATAATTCAGCGGATAATCGAACCCGACGAACGCCGCCGCGAGCTGAACGTCGAAAAGGCGCGACGGAAGCCGCCCGAGCGCGCGGTAACAAAATTCGAGTTCGCTCCGGCAAGAGTGGGCGATGGAGATCGCGCCGTCTTGGCAAAGGCGTTCCCAAAAGGGGCGCAAGTCCGGAATTTTCAACGGGTCGAGGAGCGCGTCGCCAAATTCGGTCGCGACCTGAACGAGGCAAAGTTCCGCTTGATAACGGCCTTCGGAGATGAACTCGGTGTCGTAGGCGATCCAAGTCGCGCTTTCGATTTCTTCGAGGTAACGTTCGAGGCCCGCTTGCGACGCGATGAATTGATAGGACGGCATAACGTTGCGAAATTTCTGAACTTGCGGCGAACGGCGAAGCGTTTCGAAGGCGCCGGCGTCGAGCGAAATTCGACGAAACGACGCGCTTGCGAACGGTCGCAAGGAAAGCGGTAAACGTCGAAAAACGAAGGAGTTGCGCGAAACGAAACGAGGGCGCGTCGCCGAAACGGCTCGGGAAACGATCAAGACGGCGGAGGGACGAACGGGGGCGCCGCTTCGACGCGGACGCCGACGTCCCGACTTTGCTATTTTACCCGATTTCCGGCGGCGTAAAAGGGGGGCCGGGCGCGTTTTTCGAACGTCGGCGAGCGAAGAGCGGTCGGCGTCCGGTCGACGAGGCGCGAGTTTGGCCCGACGTTTAGCGCTCGGGCGTCGGGGGGCGCGTCGACCGGCGTTTGAAAGGGAAGCGGCGTTTTAGCGACGTCGGCGGAGGCGTTGCGTCGCGACCGGGCGAGGGCGCGGCGATTTTCTCCGCTTTTTTCTCTTCTTCTTCTTCTTTTCGCTTGCTTTCGGTTGCGCTCGGCGGTATACTAACGTTTGAAGCGTTTCGCGGCGCGGCGTCGGGAACGCTTGTTCAACGCTCGACTTAAGGAGAAAACGCAATGTCGGACGACGCAAAAAAAGAAGCGGCGCGACTCAAAAACGCCTTAACGCGCCGAGTCAAAAAGTTGATCGCGCAAACGCTCGAACCGCAAGGTTTTAAAAAGGAACCGAAAACGCCGCTGTGGATTTGCGAAGGGGAAACGTTGGCGCGTTGTTGCGTTTTCCGTTCGAGGCTACGCGAGTTTGACGTGTACTGTTACTTCAGTTTTCGATTCCATTTCGATTTTCTCCGCAGTCCGCCGCCAGAAATTGGCGCTCGCAATTGTTGGGAAGACGTTTTCGATATATTAAACGGCGCGATTCATAACGACATATGGAAAAGCCGGCCGTTTCCCCAAACGGAAGAAGAACTCGAAACAACCGTAACCGAAGTGGAGACGTACTTTAACGACGTCGTTTTGCCGTATTGCGAACGTTGGCGGGATTCCAGCGTCGTCGCCCGAGAATACGACGCCGGAAATATAACGCAAAAACAGGCGTTCGGCGCTAGCGAAACATGGCAATTCTTGCGGCTCGGTTGGTTACGCTTTGAAGCCGAACGATACGCGGAAGCGGCGGCGTGTTTCGAGGAAGCGGCAAACGCTGGAGCGAGTTGGCTTGCAAAATTAACGGCGCGAGGTTTGGTGAACGAAGAAGAACAAGCATTTTGGACGTCGTTTAACGATATAGCGCGTTACGCCGCCGAGGAAGCGCGCCGCCGCCAAAAATCGTCCTAATGACAGCGATT
>JAZNJF010000465.1:0-8566 GCA_045577885.1 Thermoguttaceae bacterium
TCCTAAGACCGCTTGGCCTCCGACTTCCCCCATCTTGACATGTTGATAAAAATTACAAGTCATTTTGTAACCTTTCGCTGAAAACTGAGCATGGACAAAATAAAGTTGCAAAATTAAGCGCGTAATGCGAAAACAAAAACGGTAAAAATAGCGAACCGTCGCCGTTTTCATTAACGCGATTTTACCCGACGCGAAAAGTAAAGTCAAGAATTTTTTCGACAATTTTGCAATTTTTGATAAAATTGTCGTAACAAAGCGGCGCCTAGAAGCGAAGACGTAAAAAAACGCCGAAAACCGCGCTTTGAACGGATAATCGGCGTTGAAAAACGGTAAACGTCGCTTAAATCGCGAGCGTCATTCGGTCGGGAGCCCGAGCTTTGCCATTTCGGCGAGGAAGGCGTCGTGGTCGACGTAGCAAATCGTTTGGAACCCGAATTCCGCCGCCGCGACGACGTTCGCTTCGAGGTCGTCGATCAAGAGAATTTCGTTCGGCTGGAGGTCGGGAAGCTCCTTACGCGCTTCGGCGAGGGCGACTTCGTAAATTTCGCGGAACGGTTTCAACGCTTTCGCTTCGAAACTGGCGATTTTGTGCGCCGGGAAGTAGTTCCAAAAGCGCGGAAACGCCGTTTCGACGTATTTCCAGTGCATCGGGTTGGTGTTCGAGAGGACGCCGCGAGGGAAATTCGACTTCGCCAAGCGGCGGACGACCGGGAGCATCGGCTCGTTGACCCAAAAAATGTCGTTGGTCGCGTCGATGAAATCGTCGACGTTCGGCGTCGCGTCGAGCTGAGCGCAAACCTCGGCGAAGTACTCGGAGGCGGTAATGTCGCCCTTTTCGTAACGGTAATAGCGCTTGTCGTCGAAAAGGACGTCGCGAATTTCCGCTTCCGGTTTTTCGGTCAGCGCGGCGACTTGATAAAGCATACGTTGAATACTGAAACGAATAAGAACGTTTCCAAGATCGAAATAAACGAATCGAACGGCCATAGGAATGTCAAGCGGGGCAAGATAGGTAAGGCGGGCGGGGTAAAATCGCGTCGACGGGAAGCAAACGAAGCGCGTTTTACGTCGACGTCGTTATTATACGCGATTTCTTCCGTTTTGGAAATAGCGTTTCGGCGTTTTCGCGAAATTTTGTTCCCGCTTTGAGCGCGACGCGGAGCGAGCGAACGGGCCGGAACCGCGAGGCGACGTCGCAACGAGTTTGAGAAACGACGATTAAACGGAAAGCGTCGATTAAAACGATCGCGCCGAAAACGACGAACGTAGCGATTAACGGCGAGGGAAAAATCCGGGAAATTGTGGGAAAAAGGGCGTAGAAGACGCGGCGGCGGTTGAAATTGCGAAAATTTTAGGTATAATGGGAAATATGTTGGCGCGTTGCGTCGTCGTGCGAGCTTCCGAAATTTTTTTACCGTCGAGGCGGTCGGAGCGGACGGCGGACGTTTCGCGTCGAACCGAGTTTTTGGCGACGAGCGTTCGACGCTTGGTCGCGCCGAGCGTCCCCCGCGGCGTTCGAAGCAGCGTATTTTGAGGAGTTGCAATGAATAAACGTATTTTGTTCGCCGCCTTGGCCCTCGCGACCGCTTGCGGCGCCGTCGGCTTTGCGCAAGAAGATTTGAGCGGCAACCCGGCTTATGTGAACGGGACCGAATGGCTCGCGAATCCGGTCGCCAACCCGGACGCCGAAGCCGCGACCGAAGCCGATATGAAGGTTTACGAAGAAACCGTCCAAACGAACATCGCCGGCGAAACGCTCAAAATTAAAATGATCCCGATCAAGGGCGGCGAATTCACGATGGGTTCCGATAACGGCGAAAAAGACGAAGCTCCGGCGTTCAAAACGACCGTCGCGCCGTTCTGGATGGAAGAACACGAAGTTACTTGGCAAGAATACGGCCTCTTCGGGCTTCTCTATCTCGCGCAAGCTCGCAAAGCGGGGAACGTCGAATCGACCTCCGACCGCGACGCGATCGCCGACGCGCTCGCCGCCCCGACCGCGCCGTACGATATCGGCCACATCAGCTATAGCAACAGCAGCAAGGGCGATCACCCGGCTTCCGGGATGACCCGTTACGCCGCGCAAATGTACTGCAAATGGCTCACCGCCACGACCGGTCGTTATTATCGCCTCCCGACCGAAATCGAATGGGAATACGCCTGCCGTTGCGGTAGCGAAACCGCGTTCGAATTCGGCGACGACGAAGCCGCGCTCGACGATTACGCTTGGCACCTCGGCAACAGCCCGGACGGTTACAGCGCCGTGATGCAAAAGAAACCGAACGCTTGGGGCCTGTACGACATGCACGGCAACGTCTGCGAATGGGTCATGGACCAATACGACAAAGGCGCGTATAAGAAATTCGCCGGCGGCAAAATCGATACGCCGTTCGTCGCGCCGAAAAAAGCCCTCTCCGTTTACGCGATGTTCAACGAAGTCGCTCGCGGCGGTTCCTGCTTCCATGAAGCGAAAGATTGCCGCAGCGCGAAACGCATCGTTTCGACGAAAGAATGGAAAGCGCAAGACCCGATGTTCCCGCAATCGATTTGGTGGATGACGGAAGCGCCGTACGTCGGTTTCCGCGTCGTTCGTCCGTTGACGGCGCCGACCGCCGACGAAGCGAAGCTCTTCGAACCGGATCCGGCCGTTTGGGCGAAATACAAGGAACTCAACCCCCGCTAATTTCGACGTTTAACGTCGCTTAGCGAACGAGTTTTGAGACCCGTTCTTCGTTTCGGCGAGGAACGGGTTTTTTTGTCGCTTGAAAGTCGGGGCGACGGCGCGAAACGCGGCTTTTTGCCGAAGCGTCGCGAAGTTGCGGAAGCGTCGCTCCCCGACCTTTAAAGAGTGAACGCCGAGAACGGGGCGGCGTTTATTTTTTCTTGCCCCTTTTGGCGAATTGGGCGAGTTCGCGAACGTTTGCGGCGGCGATTCGCGCGGCTTCTTGTAGCGCCGTCCAATCGGCGTCGTCGTATTCCGGCCAAGCGTAAGGCTTTCTCTTCATTTTCGCGACGGCGTCGAAACGCTTCGCCGACTCCGCGTAACGCCCAACTTGGAAGAGCGCGAGCGCGTATCCGAATTTCGCTTGCCCGGCGTCGTTCGCGCCGAAGCCGAAACGACTTAGAGCGTCGCAGGGCGCGGGATCGGCCAAGACGTCGCTCGACTCGCGCCAACGTTCGAAAAACGGGAGAACGGTTTTGCTAAACGCCTTGTTTGCGGAGGTTAAGAGCGCTTCAAGCGGGGAGGAATCCGGCGCTTGCGGAGACGAATCGGGCTCGTAATCGAAATGCCAATGCGTTTCGGCGAAATAGGCGTTCGCGAACCGCTTCTTGACGAGCGCTTTAAAACGAGCGAGCGTCGCCTGCGTTTCGGCGTCTTGCGACGCGGCGTCCCAAAGGGAAAAATCGGGTTTTTGATAATAATAACCGTAAAATCCGAAATTGTAACCGGGAAGAACTTCGAGATGAAAACGTTGACAAAGCGTCGCCGTTTCCCGCGTCCAAGTAACCGAATTTTCTCGCGTAAAACCGAGCGGTTCCAAGACTTGCGCGCATTTTTCTTGACAAGTTCGCAACGACTCGGCGCCCGCTTTGAGTTTGCGAGTCGCGCTTTCCGCTTCCGGCGCGAACGCGGAAGACGCAAATTCCCGCGTCCAAAAGACTTCCAGTTTTCGATCGTAATGCGGAAGCGCGGTCGCGAGCGGTTCGGGGATTGGCGTTATCGGACGTCGCGAGTCGGGGAAGACGGTTGAAACGGCGCCGTCGGATTGCGAACGCGATTGAGATTCGAGCTTTTGGCGGACGCTTAAAGCGCCTAATCGCGCGACTTCGAGAAGAAGTCGATCGCCTTCGGAAACGGAGAGCGGAGCGAACGAAAATTCGTTAAACCGCTCCGGAACCGCTTCGAAACGGGCGAGCGCTTCGACGTAATTCCCGGCGCGATAATAGTTTTGAGCGGCGGCGAACTCGCGACCCGGCCCGGCTTCGCGGCCGAGCGCGACCTCTTGCTCGAGTCGTCCGGCTTCGTATTCGCGCAGGAGGTCGTCGGTTTCGCGGAACCGTTCGAAAAAGGGAAGAATTTCGGTTTGAATGAACGTATCCGCTTGAACGACAAGGGGTTCGAGTTCGCCGTCTTTGGGAAGATACTCCCAATAAAGAGGCGTTCCGAAGAAATCCGTCGTCGGCTCCAACACGGTTCTGCCGATCTTGGAAAGGACCTCGAAACGCGGTTTTTCTTTCCGGAACCGAGCGATAAGCGCTTGCGATTCCGCGTCTTGCGGCGCGTCGTCCCAACAAGCGTAAGACGGTTGGAGATAATAACCGAACGTAACGGCGAAAAAGTCGCGGCGATCCCAAAAAGCGAACCGACAATAGCGGCGAAGCGACTTCGTTTTTTGCGTCCAAGTCGGCGAAGCGCCGCGTTTAAAGCCAAGCGGTTCAAGATGTTGCGCAAAAACTTCGTCGAGGCGGCGGCGCAAATCGCTTTTGAGCGTCGCGAGCGCGGCGTCGTCGGTTTGCGGGTCGGGCGCTTGCGTCGAGGAAGGGGAAACGGGCGGCGGCGTCGGGCGCAAGGAAGACGCGACGACGGGGGAAAGCGACGCGGCGTCAAACGTTGGATTCGCGGCGAGACGGCGGGCGTCGGGCGATTCGTAAACGACGATGTGAGCGTCGTTTGCGAGTTCCTCTAAACGCCGAATCGCTTGCGTTGCTTTTGTTTCGTCGTCCGAGAAACGCGCTAACCAAAGAAGACGCGCGGCTTCCGCTTCGTCGACGTTGAGGGACGCAAACGACGGGCGCTTAAGCGGGCGCGACGAAAGAGTTTGCGAAGACGTCGGTTCGAGAGGACGTCGCGTCGCGTTTGGGCCCGGGCCGTCGACGGCGAGTCGTTCTTTAGCGACGTCGGCGCCGAGTAACGCAAGCTCGAAAGCGGCGCGGCTGTACGGCGTGTAACAGTCGCTCGATTTGGCGTCGGCGAGCGCGTCGAAGAGGGCGAGCGCTTCGGCGTTTTGACCGTTTTGGAATCGCAACGCGCTTAAATTCAGGACGTTAAGAACGGAGTCGGGGCCGAAATAAAGTTCCGCGTCCGCATTGTCCGTATTGAACGGCGTTTGTTCGAGCGAGTAGAGAAGATTGCGCTCTCGGCCCGCTTCGGACGCGGCGAGCGTTCCGTCGTCGTAGGCGCGCAACAGGTCGAGCGCTTCGCGGCGTCGCTCGAAAAGCGGAACGATATGCTCGGCGAGGAGTCGGGCAAGGCGCTCCGCGGCGTCGTCGCCGTCGACGTTGAGGCCGTAAGACCGATTAAGCGCGTTGCGGCGTTGACTGTCGTCGCGGTAGGGGGAGAAGGCGCGGCTTGTCTCTTGAAAATGAGCGACAATGCGTCGCGCAGCGGCGGCTTTGGCGGGCGGCCAAGACTCGAACGAGCCCAAAACGTCGAAAATCGGAGAGGACGCGAGGCGGCAGTCGTACCAAACGTAGACGGCGCCGTAGTAGAATTGGAGCCCGCAACGCTGACGGAGCGTTTGGGTTCGACGCGTCCAATAATAAAAAAGTCGGTAATTTGACTTCGGCGTAAAACCAAGCGGTTCCAGTGTTTGCGCTAAAAGCGAAACGAGGCGCGGGGCTAAATTGTTCGGCAAATTAGCGACGGGCGGGAGAGGCGGCGCGGTCGACATTGAGCGGGTTCCTTTCGACGGACGGGGAAATTTAACGGTTTGTTTGATTTTTTGAAAAAGGTTTGGGGTTTCAGCGCGCGGTCGTTTTGGCGTTTATTTTTTCTTGGAGCGTTCCTTCGCGAGTTGGCGAACGCTTGCGGCGGCGATTCGCGCGGCGCCTTGTAACGTCGCCCAATCGGCGTCGGCGTATTCCGGATCGTCGTTTGGTTTCTTTTGGCGCTTGGCGAAGGCGTCGAACTTTTTCGCCGACTCCGCGTAACGTCCGGCTTGAAAAAGCGCGAGCGCGAACCCGAATTTCCCGATTCCGGAATCGCTGTAAGTCGTTGAAGCAAATCGGGTTAAGAGGTCGAAAGGCGCGGCGTCAACCAACGCGTCGGGCGACTTGCGAGCGGCGTCGAAAAACGGGAGGACGGATCTTGCAAGTTCTTTGTCCGCTTCGTTTAAGAGTTTTTCGAGCGGAGAGGGCGACGGAGCGGGGCGTTCGAAAAGAAGAACCCGCGAATAGTCGGCGCTCCAACTTTTTTCAGCGAAAGGAGCGTTCGCAAACCGTTGTTCGACAATCGTTTGCATTTGAGCAAGCGTCGCCTGCGTTTCGGCGTCTTGCGGCGCGGCGGCCCAAGGGGAAAGATCGAACTTTTGATAATATTGGGCGCCGAACGCGAAGCAATAACCGCCGTCGAGGAAAACCGCGAGAGAAAAACGTTGACGGAGCGTCGCCGTTTCCCGGGTCCAAGAAATCGGATTTTCGCGCGTAAAGCCGAGCGGTTCCAAGACTTGCGCGGTTTTTTCTTGGAGCGCTCGCAACGTTTCGGCGCCCGCTTCGAGCCTGCGAAGCGCCGGTTCCGCTTCGGGCGCGAACGCGGAATTCGCGATTTCCCGCGTTCCGAAAATCGCCCGTCGCTCTCGGGAATCCGCGAACGGAAGCGCGGTCGCAATCGTTTCCGGAACGGATGTTATCGGACGTCGCGGAACGGGCGAAACGGCGTCGGCTCCGTTCGATTTGAGTTTTTGGCGAACGCTTAAAGCGCCTAATCGCGCGACTTCAAGAAGAAGTTCGTCTCGAGCGTCGCGCGGGGCGTCGGCGAGTTCGCGGAATCGCTCCGGAACCGCTTCGAAACGAGCGAGCGCTTCGACGTAATTCCCGGCGCGATAATAGTTTTGGGCGGCGACGAACTCGCGGTCGGGCCCGGCGCTTCGACCGAGCGCGAACGTTTGTTCGAGTCGTCCCGCTTCGTATTCGCGCAAAAGATCGTTGGTTTGGGGAAAACGTTCGAAAAAGGGAACGATTTCGGCGCGAAGGAACGTATCCGCTTCCGCGACAACGGTTTCGGGAGCGCCGTCCGGGGAAGGATAGGGGAAGGCAAGATTTTTTCCGAAAAAATCGGAGGGCGAATCGAAATAGAAAGCGAAGTTGGAGCAGTCGAGAGCAAAACGCGGTTTTTCTTTGCGAAATCGGGCGATAAGCGCTTGCGATTCCGCGTCTTGCGGCGCGTTTTCCCAACAGTCGAAATTCGGAAGAACGGAGTAGCCGAACGCGACGGCGACTAGGTTCCTGGCGTCCAAAAATGCGAATCGGCAATAATGCGAAAGCGTTTTCGTTTTTCGCGTCCAACGCGTCGAACGACCGCTTCTCTTAAAGCCAAGCGGTTCAAGACGTTGGGAGAAAATTTCTTCGAGACGACGCGACAAGTCGCTTTTGTAAAACGACGCCGCGTCGTTAATGTTTTTCGGAACGGGCGCGGGAGGCGAAGGCTCCGAAACGAGCGTCGGCGTCGCTTGGAGAACGGGAGCGACGCCGGTAATTGGCGACGCGGCGTCAAGCGTCGCGTTCGCGGCGAGACGGCGGGCGTCGGGCCCTTCGTAAACGACGATTGGAGCGTCGGTTGCGAGTTTCTCTAAACGCCGAATCGCTTCCGTCGCTTTTCCTTCGTCGAGTGAAAAATGCGCCGTCCAAAGAAGCGGCGCGACCTCCGCTTCGTCGACGCCGGGAGACGCAAACGACGGACGCTTAAATGTCCGAGGTTTCAGCGTTTGCGGCGGATGAGGTTCGAGAGGACGCCGCGTCGCTTTTGGGCCCGGGCCGTCGACGGCGACGCGGCGGCGGGCGATTTCGACGCCGAGTAACGCGACTTCAAACGCCGCGCGGCAATAAGGCGAAGCGAACGGCGCATTGTAACAATTCGCCCAAAAACTGCCGGAATTGGCGAAATCGACGACGTTTGCGTCGAAGCGAAGGAGGAAATCGGCGAGCGCGTCGGAGAGAACGAGCGCTTCGGCGTTTTGCTTGTTTTGGAGTCGCAAGCCGATTAAATTCAACGCGTTAAGAATCGGATCGTCGCCGAAATATCGCCCGGCGTCGTCGACGGGAGGAACGGTCGCGTCGAACGTCGGGTTGAACTCGACGGCGGAAATCGAGCCGTCGTCGTAAGCGCGTAAGAGGTCGAGCGCTTCGCGGCGTCGCTCGAAAAAGGGAACGATATGCTCTTCGAGGGTTTGGCGAAACGTTGCGAACGAACGTTCGGCGACGTCGGCGTTTCCGGCGGAATACGGGCAAACTTGCAAATCGAGCGCGCAAAAACCGTCGAAAGTTTTATGGCGCTTGGCGAACTCGACGCGGTGAACGAAGTCGCGACGCGCCGTTTCGAAACGTTCGAGGATTCGGCGCGCCGCGGCGGCTTCGGCGGACGACCAAGCGTCGAACGGGCCCCAAGATTCGAAGTTTGGCGTCGAAAGAAAACGATAATCGTAATAAAAATAAAAGGAAGCGTCGTCAAATTTGAGTCGACAACGTTGCTCGAGCGTTTGCGTTCGGCGCGTCCAAGAATAATGTCGACAGTAACGCGTTTTTAACGTAAAGCCAAGCGGATCCAACGTTTGCGCTAAGAAGTCGGATC
>JAZNJF010000466.1:0-3212 GCA_045577885.1 Thermoguttaceae bacterium
CAAGGAGTTGGCACAATAATTTGTCTTCCTAAGACCGCTTGGCCTCCGACTTCTTTAGGTTTCGCGCTTTTCGCCGCCTTTTACGCGTTCGTTCTTTCGCTCGCCGCCGACGCGACGCGTTGGAACAGTCCCTTTTTCCGCGTTGGAACCGCTTCTCTTATCGGCGTTTACGTCGGGCTCGCGCTTTCGATCAAATACACCGCCGTCGTTTTCGTTTTCGCGCCCGCTCTCGTCGCGCTCCTCGCCGTTTCGTTTCCGTTCCTCGCGACGCCGCTTCGCCGACTTTTCCGCGACGCCGAGTCAACCTTCCCAGACGATTCCGCAACCTCCGAAACGTCAACCGGTTGCGACGCGATTAAAAACGCCGACGTTTCCCCCGATTCCTCGCCGAATCTCAACGCGAGTCGCCGCCTTAAAGTCGCTTGCGCTTCCCTCGCCGTCTTCGTCGCGACGGTCGCGCTCGTCTCCGGCGGCTGGTTCCTCCGCAACGTTTCAACGACCGGCAACCCCTTTTATCCGTTGGCGTTCGAACTCTTTGACGACGCGTCGCAAACTTGGGACGCCGACGTCGACGCTCGTTGGCGCCGCGCCCATTCCGCCTCGACGTTCGGCCCCGCCGCGTTCGCGGAGTCGTTCGCCCGTTCCGCTTGGCGCGCCGACCTCGCCTCTCCGTTTTCCTTGCTCCTTCCAGGGCTCGGTTTTCTCGTCTTAACCGCCGTCGCGACGCGACTTAACCAACGCCGACTCCGAAGCGCCGCGCCCGACGTTTCCTCCGTCGACGAAGTTTCCTTCGAACGCAATCGCAACGGCCGCGACGCTTTACTGCTCGCGTTAATCGCCGCCGTCGCCCTTCTATTTTGGGTCGGTTGGTTCTTCGCGACGCACCGGTTGACGCGTTTCCTCGTTCCGATCGAACCGTTGACCGCGTTGTTACTCGGCGTCGCCGCAACCTTCGCCGCGACCGGTTCCCGACAAAACGGTTCCGCTCCCGCCGGACGCGGCTTCTTCCTCGTCGCGTTTTACGCAACTCTTTTAACAGGCTTACTTTACGAAGGCCTTGTTATCGACGTTCGCGCCCCGGCTCGCCTCGCGCCCCTTCGCGCTCTCGAACGCGATCCGGTCCGTTTCCCGCAAGCGTCGCTCTTCTTCAACAACCGTCCGGAACTGTTCGCCGACGCCCCAAACGCCGACGCAAGTCTTGAAACGACGACTGTTTCCGACGCGCCCAATCAACCGTCGCGCAAGCTTCTTTTAATCGGCGAAGCGAAGGCGTTCGTTTATCGCGTTCCGGTCGTTTACTCGACCTGCTGGAACCGTTCGCCGCTAATCCCGCTCCTCGGCGATTCGGTCGAGCGCGGCGCCGACGGGCAAATCGTCGCGATTCGAGACGCCGACGCGATTCGCCGACGTTTCGAAGACGCGAAAATCGCCTTCGTTCTCGTCGATTTCGCCGAATTAGCGCGCTTCCGAAGTCCCGGCAATTACGGCTTTAGAGACGCCGAAATCGACGAAAATCTCTTCCGTCTTTTGACCGACGCGCACGTTCTCGCGCCGTTCGAACTTCCGCAAACGCCCGGCAAGAACGACGCGACGTCAAAAGCGCCCGGAACGACGCGAGTTTTCCGCGTCGTTCCGACTTCCAGCGACGCCGTTTCGCCTCCCAATTAGCCGAAGCGGCCGCGGACCTGCGACTTTTACGCCGACGCAAGCGCGAGCGTTTTGATTCCAAACAAACAAAAACGTTTTTCAAAAAATCAAACAACCGATATTTTGTCGAACGTCGGCGTTCGTCCTGTAAGGCTTGCGCCGATTATTCCGGTTCGACGCGCCTTTTACGGCGCAAAGGTCGCCGCAACGCGCCGCCGCCCCCGTTGCTCTCGCCGCGTTCGTTTGTTAAAATAAACAAATTGTTTTCGCCGTCGCGTCGTCGGTCCGTTTTCCCCCAACGCGCTTGCTCCAAACGTCGACGTTAGGCGAACTTCGAGCGTCCGTTCTTTCCCCGTTAACTTCCAGAAAGCGCCGATTATGTCGCAAAGATCGATCCCGTCCGATATTGAAATCGCCCGTCGCGCCCCGTTGCGTCCTATCCAAGAAGTCGCCGCGAAGCTCGGAATCCCCGAAAACGCCGTCGAACTTTACGGCAAGCAAAAAGCCAAAATTTCGCTCGACGAAATTCGCGATATTCCGCAAAAAAAAGACGCGAAACTGATCCTCGTAACCGCGATTTCCCCGACGCCGGCCGGCGAAGGCAAAACGACCGTCAGCGTCGGCCTTTGCGACGCGTTGAACGTCCTTAAAAAGAACGCCTGCTTGGCTTTGCGCGAACCGTCGCTCGGCCCCTGCTTCGGTGTCAAGGGCGGCGCGGCGGGAGTCGAATACGCGCAAATCGCCCCGATGGAAGAGATTAACCTTCACTTCACCGGCGACTTTCACGCGATTACGGCGGCGCACAACCTGATCGCGGCGATGGTCGACAACTCGCTCCACCAAGGAAACCCGCTCGGGCTCGACTCGCGTCGCGTTACTTGGGGTCGCGCTCTCGACGTCAACGAACGAGCTTTGCGACAAATTATCGTCGGCCTCGGCGGGACGGTCAACTCGGTGCCGCGCGAAAGTTACTTCCTTATCACCGCCGCGTCGGAAATAATGGCGATTCTTTGCCTTAGCGAAGACCTGCGCGACCTGCGCGAACGCCTCGGCAAGATCGTCGTCGGTTACACGCCGTCGGGCGCTCCCGTTACCGCCGCCGACTTGAAGGCGCGCGGCGCCGCGACCGTCCTGATGAAGGAAGCGATCAAGCCGAACCTCGTCCAAACGCTCGAAGGCAACCCGGCGTTCGTTCACGGCGGCCCGTTCGCCAACATCGCGCACGGCTGCAACAGCGTCGTCGCGACGAAAACCGCGCTCAAATTCGCCGATTACGTCGTTACGGAGGCCGGTTTCGGCGCCGACCTCGGAGCGGAAAAATTCTTCGACGTCAAATGTCGCAAAGCCGGTTTAACGCCGAACTTAGCGGTCGTCGTCGCGACGATTCGCGCGCTCAAATTTCACGGCGGCGTCGCGAAAGCCGACTTGGGAACGCCGAACGCCGACGCCGTTTCGAAAGGCTTTGCGAACCTCAAGCGACACGTCGAAAACGTCCGCAAATTCGGCGTTCCGGTCGTCGTCGCGATTAATAAATTCGACGGCGATACGGACGAAGAACTCGCCGT
>JAZNJF010000467.1:0-6703 GCA_045577885.1 Thermoguttaceae bacterium
GGCGCCATCGGCAAGCCCGGTTACGGTTGGGAGGCCGCCATCGTCGACGAAGCGAAAAATCCGGTTCCGCAAGGCGAAGTCGGCGAATTAGCCGTCCGCGGCCCCGGCGTCATGACCGAATATTACCGCGACCCGGAAGCGACCGCCGCGACGCTCGCGAACGGCTGGCTTTACACCGGCGATATGGCGCGCGAGGACGAAGACGGCTTCATTTACCTCGTCGACCGCAAAAAGGACGTCGTCATCAGCGGCGGCGAAAACATCTATCCGGTTCAAATTGAAGACTTTATGCGCCGTCATGACGACATTAAAGACGTCGCGGTCATCGGCCTTCCCGACCCGCGTCTCGGCGAAATTACGGCGGCCATCGTCGAGCTGAAGCCGGGTCGAACGACGACGGAAGACGACCTGAACGCGTTCTGCGCCGCCCTCCCGCGTTACAATCGTGCGCGCCGCATCATTTTCGCCGAAGTCCCGCGCAACCCGACCGGCAAAATCGAGAAGCCGAAACTTCGCGAAAAATATTGCGGCAAGAGCCTCGTCGCGACGCAAATTGAACGCTAAACCGCGTTTTTACGCAACTTAACGCCGTTCCCTTAAAGTCGGCGCGCCCGTTTTCCCGCGGCGCGCCGACTTTTCCTTTTCTCTTCCTTTTCTTTTCTCTTCCTTTCCTTTTTCTTTTTTCTTTCCCCTTTTCTCGCCTATTCCTTCTTAAACGCCGCGCCGCCTCGTCTTGCGCCGCCCAACGCGACAAAACATCGCCGCGCCGAAAAAAAATTTTTCGCCCGACGCTTGATTTCGTTTGCGTTATCGAATATAATCGCAAGCGAAACGACAAGCGGTCGCATATCGCGCCGCCGTCGCCAGTTATTAACAACCGTTCGCATCAGGAGACGCCCTATGTCGCAATCGTCGCAAAAACCGTCGTTAAAGAAGATAACGCTTTACGCCGTTTTATTCGTCTTTTTATTAACCGGCGTCGCGATCGTCGCCGTCGCCGCGTCCTTTAGAAACAACGTTCCGCCGACGATTTCGCCCGAAACGACCGTTCTAACCGAGCCGCTAACGCCGGACGGAAAATCGGTCGATTATCGCGCGCTTTTCCTCCAAGCGCAAGACGAAACGCTCGGCGCCCCGGCGCAAAACGGTTTTCGCGACGTTCTTAACGCGTTCGGGCCGCTTGCTTTAGACGCCGGAATCGCGAAACCGACGCCGCCTTGGGCCGATTTTTTAAAGAAGCAAAGCGCGCGTCAAAAAGCTGAATACGCGTTCCACTGCGAAAAATTCGGGCTCGATCCGACCGCCGAGCCCGCGTTTTGGAATCGACCGGAACTCCTCGACGTCTTTCGACTTAGCGTCGACGCCGACGCCGAGTCGCCGCTCGCGTTCTTGACGGAAGAAACTTGGACGCCGGAGGAACTCCCGCTCGTCGACGCTTGGCTTCGGCAAAACGCCGACCTTTTCGCGCTCTTGGAAACCGCGATCGACCAAGAAACGTTCGCCCCTTACCTCTTCCCGCAAGACGAATTGTTCGGAATGTTCGGCAAAAACAATTTCGCGTTTAAGTTCTGCAATAATATCGCCTTAGCGTTGAAAGCCCGGGCGCTCCACCGCGTCGCGACGGGCGACGTCGACGGCGCGCTCGACGATTTACGCCTTATTTTGCGTCTCGGGCGTTCGCTCTTAAACGTCGAAACGAACGCGTTTAACGAAAATTTCGCCGCGTTGAGCGTTTTGCGACGCGCAACGGAAGCGGTCGAAGCGACGCTCGCGGCGGTTCGCGAAAATCCGGCGTCGGCGGCGCGGTTGGCGGCGATTTTCGACGAAACGTTGGGCGACTTCGATTACGCGGCGGCGGTCGAGCGCGGGATTCGCAACGAACGCGTTTTCGAGTTTCTGCCGTTTCTCGTCGACGTTCTCGCCGCCGAGCCGACCGAGCGGGAGGAAGCGTTTCTTTTCCTCGGCTCGCTTCGCGGCGACGACGTTCTCCCCCTCCAACTTCTCGACGAAACAACGGTCGCCGTTTCAACGCGAGCGCTCGACGGCGACGCGTTTTTAAGCCGCTTTAACCTCTTTTGGGAGGCGGCGTTAGAAGACGATTTCGATTACCAAACGTCGAAGTTTGCGGGAGCGCTCGACTCGCCGTCGCTGTTGAGTCCGTCGCGAAAAGCGCGTTCGCGAGCTTGGGCGGACGTCGTCGGCGCGCTCGCGGGCCCGCCGTTCCAAGGGTTTCGCGGAGCGTTCGAAGAAACGCGACTTAAAGTAACCGAACTGCGCGCCGCCGCTTCGCAAGCCGCCGTCGCGCAAGCGCAACCGGAAACCGCCCCGACGTCCCCCGAACCGACGCCGTAAAGCCGCCCGTTCGACGAAGCGCGACGCGACGCCGCCAAACCCGCGTCGCGCTTTTTCTCTTTTTAACGTCGGCGGCGGTTGCTCTTCCGTCGGCGTTTCCTTCTTTTCCGCTCGTCTCGCCCCCGGTCGCGTTTTCTCGCCGCCGCGCAAAATCGCCCGCCGTCCCGCCGCCGTCGCGTTTTCTCGCCGTTCGTTTTTTCCCGTCTTTCCCGACTCGCAAACCCGGCAAAATTTCCGCGATTTCCTCAAGCGCTCCAATCGATTTTAACGATTATTCTAAAAAACGGGATTTTCCGACGCGCCGCCGTCCGCTCTCCCGTCGCCGTCGACCGTTCCTTAGGTTAACGCGACCGCCGTCGACCGTTCCTTAGGTTAACGCGAACCGCCGTCGGTTTTCCTTTTTTAACGCGAAAAAACGTTCGCGCCAATTTTCGTTCCCTTTTTACTCCAGTTCGTTTCCGTTTTTTCGCGTTAAAATCGGCGCAATTCATCCGTTTTAACGCCCGGCAGGTTCCCGCGATGAAAAATTTGCGTTGGTATTGGCAGCGACTCTCCGCCATGTCGCCGCTCGAAATCCCTTACCGCTTGCGAAACGCCGTTCGCGACGAACTCGGTCGCTTCCGCTTGCCGCCGCCCGAATCGGAAACGCCCCTCGCCGCGGTCGTTCGCGACGTCGACTCGCCCTTGCCGCCGACGCCGATTTTCCCGTTCGTCCCCGACGCCGAAACGCTCCGCGCCGTCCCGGAACGTTGGAAAACGGCGGCGCGCGACGAAGCGGAGCGTTTTTTAAGCGGACGTTTTTCTATTTTCGCGCTCGACGACGTTTATTTCGGCGCTAAAATCGACTGGAATCGCGATTATTCGAGCGAAAAAAGCGCGCCAACCGACGTTTACGCGCCGAAAATCAACGTCGCCAACGAAAACAAAATCGGCGACGTTAAGTATATTTGGGAACCGGCGCGCCTCCAATTTCTCCCGCGTTTGGCGCAACATTGGCTTTACTCCGACGCTTCCGACGCCCGAATCCCGACGGCGGTCGTCGCGACCGTCCGCGATTTTGTCGAGTCGAACCCGCCGCTCCGCTCGATTCATTGGGCGAGCCCGATGGAAATCGCGCTCCAGTTGATCTCGTTGACGCTAACGTTCCATTTTCTCCGTTCGCGCCCCGAATCGAGCGCCGCGTTAACGCCCGATTTCACAAGACTTTTAACGAAAGCGGTCGCGTCGCGACTCGACTTCGTTCGACGGCGTTACTCGGCGTTCAGCTCCGCCGGGAACCATCTTATCGCGGAGGCGGCGGGCGCTTACTTCGCGGCGAATTATTGGTCGACGTTAAAAATCGCCGACTCGACGAAGCGACGCGCCAAGGCTATTCTCGTTCGCGAAATCAATTTACAGACGTTTCCGGACGGCGTTTGTCGGGAGCAGTCGGTTTCTTACTCCTTTTTTATCCGCGACTTAGCAACGATCGCCGGACTCGCGGGAGAAGCGGCGGGAGACGCGTTTCCGGACGCTTATTGGGAACGGCTCGACCGAGTCGCCGATTTTCTCGACGCGATTTCCGATCGCGCCGGGAATTCGCCGAACGTCGGCGACGAAGACGGCGGCCGCGCTTTCCGCTTGGAAGAACGCTCGGCGTCGCGCGTTCAAACGTTGCGTTCTCAACGGTTGCGACTCGCCGCAACGGTTGCGCAACTCCGTCAAAACGCCGTCGAAAACGTCGCTTTGAAAACGTCGAAAAAAGCGTCAAAAAAGCCAAACAACGATAAAATACAAAAAACGCAACCCAAACAAACGTTTTCAAACGCCGTTCCGACGTCCGACGTCGCGCCGACCGAAGAAGCGTTTTGGCTTCTCGGCGCCCCCGCGTTTTCCTTAAATTTCCCGCAAACCTCTCAAACCGCCGAAACCGCGCTGTTCCAGCAAACGCCGCAAACCGCCGAAACCGCGCCGCCGTCGCAAACGTTCCAAACCGCTAGAACCGCGCCATCCCGGCAAACTTTGCAAGCTCCGCCCCTTGCGCCGCTTAACCCAAACGCCGAGTCGTCCCTCCCGCGCGCCGTCGTTTTTCGCGAGTTCCCCCAAGGCGGTTGGCAAAGTCGACGCGAAACTTCCGGCGACGCGGAAACGCTCCTCGTTTTTAAAGCCGGACCGTTCGGCTATCCGGCGACCGCCGCGCACGCGCACGCCGACGCGCTCGAACTGCTCTTGCACGTCGACGGCGTTCCCGTCTTGATCGACCCCGGAACGTTTTCTTACCAGAACCGCACGGAACGCCTATTTTATCGCTCGTCGGCGCAACACAACACGTTAAATTTCGCAAAATCGGAACAATCGCAGTATATTAATCGCTTTCTTTGGGGAAAAAAGTCAACGCCGGAACTTCTTTCGGTCGATAAGGATCTTAACGGAGTCGTTTTTGCCGGAAAAGTCCGTTGGCACTCGGGCGAAACGCACGAACGGCGCGTCGAACGGCTTAACGACGGCGTTTGGCGAATCGTCGACCGTTGGCGCGGAACCGAGCCGCCGACGCTTCGCTTCCACTTTTCGCCGGAAGTCGCCGCGACCGCCGTCGCGACGCCCGACGGAACCGGCGCCGTCGTTCGGGTTGGGAACCGCCGCGTTGAAATCGCCAACCCGAACCTCGCCGCGCGTCTCGAACCGTTTCGAGCGTCCCCGGCGTTTTACCGACTCGCCGACGCGGTTCGACTCGTTTTCGCCGCGACCGATTCGGTCGGAGAAACCGCGACGACGTTGCGCGTTTCCGACGCCGAGTAAAAGTCGAGTAAAAAACGCTCGACCGCCGCCGACGCCCGCTCAACCGTTAAAATACAATTGTTCGTCGTCATTTCCCGTCCCGCAAAATCGCTTTGATCGTCAAAATCGATGCAATTTATTCCCGCCGTCCTTATTTCCGTTGTCTTCGCCTCGGTTTAAAATTCGACGCCGAGCGCGTTTCGTTCGCCGACGCGGCGGCGGTCGCCGATCAAACTCGCGACCGTTGCTTAACGTTCGTCGAAACGGCGTTGAAGGAATCGGCAGAAAAAGCGCGCGAAACGACGCTCTCCAACGCTTAAAACGGCGCGGCGCCGGCTTCCGGCGATCCGCCGCCCAAACGTTTTAACGATTTTACCGTCTTTAACGAATTTAACGCGTCGGCCCCTTCAACGCGTTTTACGTCTTTTAAGAAACGTTTCCGCCGCTTTTGCCGCCGTTTGCGCCAAGGGCCGGGCGGTCGCGTTCGTCGCTCGACGTTTCCCCCGCGTCGGAAAGCGCCCCGATTCAAACGCCGACTCGTCCCGACGTTTCCCCCGCGTTGGAAAGCGCCCCGATTCAAACGCCGACTCGTCCCGACGTTTTTATCGCCGGTTCGAACGCAACGACGGCGAACGTCGCGTCGCCGCTAAACGCCGACGCTTGCTCTCGTCGGCCCTCCCGCCCAAAACAACGCCCCCTCTCGACCGCGTTTTCCGCCGAGCGACGCAAGAAATAAAAAAACCCGAAATCGACGTTAAAGCCAATTTCGGGTTTGAGGTGGTTGAAGGGGCTCGAACCCTCGACCTTCGGAGCCACAATCCGATGCTCTAGCCAACTGAGCTACAACCACCGTCGCAACAAGAACCGAAAACAACCGGGGAGGCGTTTCAGTCGTCCTCATCGACAACACACACATTCTACCCGAAAACCGCGTTCGGTCAAGGGGCGTTTTCGAAATTTTTTCATTTTTTATTTTTCCGCGTTTTCTTCCTCCTTTCGAGCCGCGACGAAAGGCGCGCCGTCCGTTCTCGTTTTCTCGCGCTTCCGTCGCCGACGCCGCGTTCCTCGTTCGCCAATCCCTTCGACTCGCCGACGTCGCCTTCGCGTCCGCTTTTCTTCCCCCCGCTTTTTCCCTTCTTTTTTCCGCCTCTCTTTCCTTATTTTCTTGTCGTCTTTTCTTTTCGCCGCCCTTTTTCCTCTTTTCTTATCGCCTCTTTTTCCCGCCCTTTGCTCCTTTTTCTTGTCGCCTCTTTTCCGTTCTTTGGAACGCGTTTCGCAAAAATTTCTCAAAACGAGCAAAAACGATTTGACAAAATCGGTTTTTCGGGAAATAATGGTTGCGTCGACTTTTCGGGCCGACGGCGCGCAAATTTCGCCCGTTTCGTTCCGTTTTCGCGCCCTTTTCCTTAATTCCCTCAACCGTCGAGTTTCCTTATGAGCATTGAAACAACGAACGCGCTCGTCGTTCGCGCCGTCGAATTTAGCGAGTCGAGCCTCGTCGTCTCTCTCTTCACTCGCGACTTCGGCAAGGTAAGCGCGTTGGCCAAGGGCGCCCGACGACTGAAAAATCCGTTCGAAACATCTCTTGACTTAC
>JAZNJF010000468.1:0-1865 GCA_045577885.1 Thermoguttaceae bacterium
CCGAATCCCATTGAAATCTCGAAATGAACGACTTGCCGTTCGGACGGCGACGCGCTCCCCTATTTTTCCCTTGCGAATCGTTTTTGCTCAAAACATTCTTCCTTTGTCGCGAAAATTCGCGTTTCAGCCGAAAATCGGAAACGCGGTCGCGGCGAGCGACTCGGCGTTTCGACGACGCGCCCGTCAAGACGCGTTTCGGCGTTTGTTATTTGTTCTTCGCTCGCGTTTTCAACGAGCTTTTTTATTATCGTTTTTTTTCGGCGTTCAAGAAGCGCTATTTCGTTTTCAGACGTTTTCCGTTAAACGAGCGCTTTTTTAAACGCGGCGATTCGAGCGTCGACGTCGGCGCGGGTCGCCTTTTGGAAGCTCTCCATCGAGAATCCCTCGACGTTCAAGCTGGCGACGACGGTCGCGCTAAGCAACGCTTTTTTAATACTTTCCGGCGACAGATCGCCCGATTCGGCGAGACTTCCCATCAACGCTCCGGCGAACGAGTCCCCGGCGCCGGTCGGGTCGACGACTTTATCGGTCGGGAACGCCGGAACCAAATAAATTTCGTCGCGCCCAATCCACATCGCGCCGTGTTCGCCCTTTTTGACGACGACGAACTTCGGGCCCAGCTCCAAAATTTTGCGCCCGGCGGAGATCGGCGAACGGTCGCCGGTCAGAAGCGCGGCCTCGCCGTCGTTGAGAATCAGCCCGTCGATCCGCTTCAAAAGTTCGAGCAGTTCGGCGCGCATTCCATTAATATAGAAGTCCATCGTGTCGGCGACGACGAGTTTCGGCGTTTCGATCGCGTCGAGGAGCGCCCGGTGCGTCGTCGGCGCCATATTCCCAAGAAAGACGTAAGGCGTCGCTTTATAAGCGTCCGGAACGACCGGAACGTAATCGCCGCCCATCACGTTCGCCTCGAAACAACGGGTTTCGCGTTGGTTCATGTCGTCGAAATAACGCCCGTCCCAAAACATCGTTTTTTCGCCGGCGCGGACTTCGAGCCCTTCCAAATCGACGTTTCGCGAACGCAGAAGCGCCGAATATTCCGGATTCCAGTCTTCGCCGACGACGCCGATCAAGCGCGACTCGGTAAAGAAGCTTGCGGCGAACGACGCGTAAACGCCGCTCCCTCCCAACGCTCGCTCGCGGCGACCGAACGGAGTTTCAAGGGTATCGTAAGCGGCGGAACCGATCGTCAACAACGACATAAGAAGCGCTCCTCAAGGCGAAACGTCGGAAAACGCCCGAACGCGACGCGACGACGACAAAATCGACGCGACGCCGAACGTTTTCCTTTCTCGGCGACGGCGAAACGGCCCCAAGCGCGCTTTACGGAACGAATTTTCCGCAAAGACGGCGAATTTTGACTTCTTGGCGCGTTCTTCCGTCATTAATCTATTTTTAAACCGTCGACGCCGCGCTCCTTCGCTCGGCTCGACCCCGTTCGTTGAAGTTGCGAAAGACGCTTCGCGATCCCGGCGTCGCGACGCGGAACCGTCGTTCAAACTCGACGCGTCGCTCCGTTTCGTCCCGTTCGCCGCCGCCCGCCTCGAAAGCGCGCCGACAAAGAACGCGACCGGCGCCCCAAACGCGCCGTCGACCAAACGCCGTTCAAACTTCGACGAAAATTTTAAATTTCGCCGAAAAAGAGTCCTTCATCACTAATTATAACGCCGTCGTTCGTATCCGCAACAAACATTTTTGGAAAATAACGATAATTTGTATAAAAACGGCGCGAACAAAGAGGCAAAATAGGAAAAAGAAATGAAAAACAACGTTTTGGCCGTCGTTTTAGCCGGCGGCAAAGGGGAACGACTCGAACCGCTGACCCGCGACCGCGCGAAACCCGCCGTTCCGTTCGGCGGCGAGTA
>JAZNJF010000469.1:0-4263 GCA_045577885.1 Thermoguttaceae bacterium
CGACGTCGCGGTTTCGACCTTTAAGACCGACGCAGGAGTCCGCCATTGGTACAACGCGCTCGGCGGCGCCGCGCTGACGAACGACGGGAACAATCGGCTCGACTTGACGCTCGACCGTTCGCTCGATTCGGACGCTTCGGCGGACGTCGCGGTCGGGTTCGCGAACAAACTGATTTTGAACTCCGGCTTTTTGACGGTCGGCGGAAACGGCGCGAACGTCGAGTACGGCGGAACGACGAGCGGCGTCGGCGGGTTGCGCGTCGACGTCGGCTCCGGGCAAACGTTCAAGCTGACCGGCGCCTTCGGACACGCCTTTACGGACCTCGCGTCCGGAACGCTCGACGTTTCGAAATCGGGCGCGAAACAAGTCGTCCTCGGCGGCCTTTCGTCGAGCGGTTCCGACGTCGCGGTCGTCGCCGGTTCGAAAGACTTGGCGGTCGATTTCGACGACGCGGACTTGACGTACGCCGGCAAGATCGTCGGTTCGGAAGAAAAGGGCGCGACGATTTACAAAGCCGGAACCGGCGCTTGGACGATGAACCTGACCGACGGTTCGAACGTCGAAAACGTTTCGATCCTCGACGGTTCGTTCTCGCTCGGCGCGAATCATTACGGCGCGGCGACCGGGTTCAAAATTTACGTCGACCGCGGCGGGACCTTCAAGCTCGCCGACCCGAACGGAGCGACGGTCGAACTCGACAATTTCTTCGCCGAGCAAAAGACCGGCGCGATCGAAATCGGCGAAAAGAACGTCGTTCGATTGTCGAGCCAAAATACGTCGACGAACCTCGCGGCGAACCTCCGCGGCGCCGGGACGCTTGAACTCGCGAACGTCGCGGACGAAGACGGCGCCGTCAAAACTTGGTCGCTCGCCGGGAACAATTCGGCTTGGAGCGGAACGGTCTCCGCGACCGAAACCGGCGCGAAGCTCGCCCTCGACTCCGAAAACGCGACGACGCAAAATTCGGCGATCGTTCTCGGCGCCGACGCGACGTTGACCGCGAACGCGACGAACCGTCTCGGAACGTTGACGCTCGGCGGCTCGACCGTCGCGCAAGTCGCGGCGAATCGTTCGCTTTACGTCGACAAACTCGACGGCGGCGCGAACCCGCTCGAAATCGGCGGCAAGGGGATGTTCGTCCTCAACGTCGCGGGCGCGGCGGCCGACTTTACCGGCGCGACGACCGTCGCCGGCGGCGTCCTCGTCGTCGGCGGAAACAACGTCGCTCAAGGGCGCGAAGCGACGACGCTCAAAGACGGCGGGACGATTATTTACGATTACGCGAACGAAAAGGGCGCGAAGAGCGGCGCGCTCGGCTCTCTTTGGGGCGCCGAGTTGAAAGTCGACGGTCAAGGCGCCTTGACGATCGCCAACGCGTCGGCGCCGGTCGACGTTACCGACGCGATTACCTTCGTCGGCGCGGAAAACAACGTCTTGACGTTGAACGCGAGCTCGCCGCTCGTTTACGTCAAGAGCGCGATTTCCGGCGACGGAACGCTCAAGAAAACCGGCTCCGGAACGGCGATTATGAGCGGGACGGACGCGGTTTCCGGGCTGACCGTTTCGCAAGGCGTCCTCCAACTTGGCGAAAGCGCCGACGCGCCGAACGCGCAAGCGGCGAACGCGGCGGTCGTTTTGAACGGCGGCTCGCTGACCGGTTGGACCGATTCGCTCGGCTCGGTCGCGATCGAGCGCGGCGGAAACCTCGCGTTGTCGAAAGCCGGACGCGTCGACCTGACCGGTTCCGGGACGGTCTTCTCGCTCGACGGCGGGAAACTCGGCGTCGCCGTTGAAAACGCCGACAATTATACGAATTACGCGACGCAAGACGGCGACGTTTCGCTCAAAAACGGTTCCGTTTACGTCGACGCGGCGAAGGACGCCGGGCTCCAAGCGGGCGACGCGTTGACGGTCGTTTCGACCGCGAACGGGCAAATGAGCGCGAACGTCGACAATTTGCTGATTTACGACAATATCGCGGGGAACCGTTTCGTCGTCGACCGCGGCGCGCTTGCGAACGGCGACTTTACGTTGACGCTCCAAAAAGTCGATTATACGAGCGGCGCGACCTCCGCGAACGAAGGCCAAATCGGCGGCTACCTGAACGGTTGGCTCGATAACGGCGGGCTCGACTCGGAGCAAAACGCTTTCGTCGCCGCGCTCGAAAACGAAATCGCTCGCGACCCGAGCGCGCTGAACCAGTTGACCGGCGAACTCCGCTTGTCGGCGATGAACGCTCAAGTTCAAGGTCGCAACCTGATGCGGCAAACGTTGACGCAAAACGTCTTGTTGCGCGCGTCGTCGCTGACGTCGCCCGAGTATGCCGGCGTCCGCGGTCAAGCGAGCGAGCAAAGCGGCTTTAGCGGCTGGGCGTCGGCGTTCGGCGCGGGCGGCGCGGCCGACGACCGCAAGGGCGTCTCCGGGTACGATTACGCGCTCTTGGGCGGGATGTTCGGCGTCGAACTCGGTTCGAACCCGACGAACCAATTCGGCCTGTATTACAGCTACAACAACGCGAGCCTCGACGCCGACGCGAAAATCGGCGAAACGGAAATCGCGAGCAACGACTTCGGCGCTTACCTCCGTTGGAACGACGGTTGGGGCTACGGTTTCGTTACCGGCGGTTTCGGCGTCGTCGACTACGAGTTCAACCGTCGCGTCGCGTTGGGCGGTTATCCGACCGCGTCCTTCGACGGCGAAACGGACGGCTGGACCGGTTCGATTTACCTTGAACGCGGCTACACGTTCGACTTGGGCGCTTCCGCGCTCCAACCGTACGGCGGCTTACAGTTTACGCACATCGTGATGGACGAGTTTGTCGAAAACGGAACGATCGGCGCGCTCGCGGTCAAGGGGATGGAAACCGAGTACGACTCGATGCAAGGCGTTTTGGGCGTTCGTTGGTTGAAATCGACCGTCTTGGGCGGCCGTCTCTTCGACTTCAACGCCTACATGAACTGGACGCACGAGTTCCTCGACGCGAACGCCGAGGGCGAAGCGACGTTGGTCGGCGGTCCGAACGGAACGTTCCGCGTCGTCGGCAACGGCGTCGGGCGCGACTGGGTTTACACCGGTTTGGGCGGAACTTGGAACTTCAACGATCGTTTCAGCGCGTTCGGCGGCGCCGACGTTCAGTTGAACGGTTACACGACTTACGTCAACGGAAGCGCCGGGTTCAAGATGACTTGGTAACGACCGGTTAGCGGTTGAAGCCGCTTTCCCGAAGAGCCGGGGTTAAGCGGTTGAAATCGTTTTCCCGAAGAGCCGGGGTTAAGAGAAGCGGTCGCGTCGAGCGGTTTTTCGTTCGGCGCGACCGTTTTTTATTAATCGAGAGAAGCGAGAAGAACGGCGTTACGCGGCGTCGCTCGCGTCGACTTGACTTTCTTGAACGTTCGTCGTTTCGACTTCGTTCGTCGTTTCGCCGAATTCGTTTTCTTCGTCGACCTCCGGAATCGGATCGGGCGAGATTTTGACGGCGGTCGCGACGAGTTCGAGCGCGACGCGTTCGTCGGCTTCGAGCGTCGGCGTCGCGATTTCGCCGTTGGTCGCGCGCCAGCAAACGTCGACGCCGAGTTCGGACGCGGCGGCGTTCGCGGCGTCGAGGACCGCTTCAATCTCTTCGGCGGCGAGCGCGGTTCCGTCCGGTTTGACGTATTCGAAAAGAGCGACGAGGACGCGACGGCCCCCGGCGATTCCGGAGTAAACGTTGGCGACTTGTTGCAGCGTTGTTTTCATCGGGCGCCTTTCTTGGAAGAGCGGGAAACGCGGAGCAAGCGGAAAATCGCGTCGAACGCTCCGCTCGTTCGACGGCGCGCTCATCTTAAAATCGGGAGCGCGTCGCCGCAAGAAAAAACGTTCCAATCGGCAATTTTTCCCGTCTTAACGCCGGAAAGAAAACGGGAAAGAAACGCGGTCCCGTCAAAATTCGTTCTCCGATTCCTCGAACTCGAAATATTCGCCGCCGTAAATCGCGTTCGCGCCGAGTTCCTCCTCGATCCGCAGAAGTTGGTTGTACTTCGCGACCCGTTCGCCGCGAACGACGGAGCCGATTTTGATCTGCCCGCAGTTGGTCGCGACGGCCAAATCGGCGACGAACGCGTCCTCCGTCTCGCCGCTCCGATGACTGACGACCGCCGCGTACCCGTTGCGCCGCGCCATCTCGACCGCGTCGAGCGTTTCGGAGACGGAGCCGATTTGGTTCGGCTTCACGAGGATCGCGTTCGCGACGTTCTCGTCGACGCCGCGTTGGAGCCGTCGAACGT
>JAZNJF010000470.1:0-6336 GCA_045577885.1 Thermoguttaceae bacterium
TCAACGCGACGGTCGGTTTTTCCTCGACGCGGCGCGTCCAAACCGGGTCGACGAAGAGCGTCGCCGCCGCCAAAAGGAAACAAAAACGCAACATCGCGACAGTTTTCGACGTTTTCAAAAACGCCGACGCGCCGACGCCGCATCCGACGAGAATCGCGACGGCGGCGGCCAACTCCCAAGCCGTTCGTTCGGTCGTCAACGTCCAATCCATCGCGTCTCTCCCGTTTCGTCCGCTTCTTCTTGTTCAACTTCCCGTTTCAATATCGGCGTCGTTTTCAAAAAATCAAACGCCGTCTCGTCCGACGACGTTTTCGGTCGTTTTTTCCGTCGACCGACGTTACTTCGAGAACCCGGCCAACCCGACGCCGACCGCGACCAAAAGCAAGCCGCCGACGACCGCCGCGTTCAACGGCTCGCCGAAAAACGCGATCCCTAAAACCGACAAAACAAGCGTTTGCGACGCGGCGACGAGCGTCGATTTCGACGCGTAAATCCGCCGAATCCCTTCGATTTGGAAGTAAAAGCCGATCATGTTCGCGACGCCCGCCCCAAGCGCGAGCCCCCAACACGCGGCGGGCGGCGCCCAAAACGCGCCGACGCCCCGTTCGAGCGCCAAAAACGTCGCGAAAATCACCGCTCCAACGCCGGTTACGGTTATCATCGCCAACGTCGTCGGCGTTCGAACCGCGCCCGGCTTACCGTCCAACGTTCGGTCGCGCAACGCTTTACGCATCATCGTCATTTGCGTCGAATACCCGAGCGCGGCGCAAAAAACGCAAAAGAGCCCGAATCCGATTCGCATTTGCCGCCCCGCGATTTCGCCGGTTCCGTCCCCCGCTTGACTCAGCCCCAAGAGCGAAACGGCCAAAATCAGCGTCAAAATCGCCGCCGCTTTGGTTTTCGTTACTTTTTCCTTAAGCCAAAACGCGCCGATCGCCGACGTTCCGATCAGTTGCAACGCTTGCACCAAGGGCGTCGCGAGCGCCAAGCCGATCGCCGCGTACGACCAAAAATGCGGACGCGCGCCGACAAATTGACACATAAACCCGGCCCCGAGAAGGAGCGCGACGACCGCCGCCGTCGGGAAGCGATACCGCCCGCGCAACCATTGAATTAAAATAAACGGCGCGACGCAAACCACCGTCGTCATTTCCTTTACGACGAGCGACCAATCGGAGCTGACGTCCGAATACTCGGTCAAACCGCGCATACAGAAAAGCGACGCGCTATAACACGGCGCCGAAATCAACGCGCTCGCGAACCCGATCGCCTCGTCGCTCCAACGCCGCCCGAAAATAACCGCGCCCCCGGTTTCCCGCGTCGCGTTCGCCGTCTTTGCCGCTTTTACCGTCTTTGCAGTTTCCGCCGCTTCCGACGTCGCGACGACCGCTTCCGTTTCTTTTCGCGCTTCGTTCATTCGCGTCGCCTCCCTTCCGCTTCCTTATTTCTTGCTTCTTTTCTTAATTTTCGCTTTTTGATTACCGAAAATTCGCGCTTTTTTCATTCTCGCAACGCCGACTCGTCGTTTGAAAACGCCGAAAAACGCCGCGTTTTCTTGTTACCACATCAAAAATACGATTTTCGACGCCGCCTTCGGAAAATCAAAAGCCGCGCAAGTCGCCGCCTCGACGCGTTTCTCGTCGTTTTTGTCGTTATATTATATACGAAACGGCGGCGCTTCCAAGAGCGTTTCGAAAAATCTCGACTCGCCCGCTTTTAATTCCCGCGTCGGGGCGCTATAATAGAGGGGAAATCGACGCCGGACGCGCGGTTCTTTTCGCCGTCGCTCCGCCAATCATTTAACGAAACTAACGACCTCACCTCCCGCCAACTTAGGAATCTCGCTATGCGCACGACGTTTTCCGCCGCCCGTTTGCTCGTCGGCGTCGCGCTCGCCGCTTTCTTCGCGGTCGGCTCGACGGCGCCCCCTTCCGCTTTCGCGCAAAACATTTACTCGATTTACTCCGCGTTCAACGGTCCGGACGCGCCGATTCCGGACGGCCAAACCGCCGAAGACGTCGAAAATTACGTCGGCCCGTCCGACTTCCTCCTCGACAAAGCCGGGACGTATTTTTACGTCGCCGAAGGAGACGCGGGCCGCCTCCGCCGCGTTCGCGCCGACGGAACGGCGGCGGCCGAGTCGATTCCGCTCCCGTTCAAGCCGAACAAAATGCGCTTTTTCCCGAGCGAAACGAAACTCGCGATCGTCGGCGGCGGACATAAAGGCCGTCTCGCGATCGTCGAAATCGCGCAAGCGCCGGAAAACGTCGACGCCGACGGAGCCGACGCGCAAGCCGCTCCGAAACCGCTTCCGCTTCGCGTCGTCGCCGATTACCCGATCGGGCACACGCCGAGCGACGTTTCGGTCAAGCGAACCGCCGACGGTCGCGAACTCGTTTACGCGACGCTCCAGTTCGAAGGCGCGGCGCTCGAAATCGACGCGGCGACCGGCAAAGTCGAGCGGCGTTGGGACGTCGGGCGCGAACCGTTTTGCGCCGAGTTGACGCCGGACGGTCGTCGTTACGTCGTCGCGGGCCGCGTTACCGACAAGCGCGCCAACGTCTCTTACTCCTGTTCGGCGGCGCGCGTTATCGACCTCGAAACGGGCGAAGTCAAGAAAACCGACTTCCTCAACGGACACAACCTCTTGACGGACATGACGCTTTCGCCGGACGGCAAATTCGCGTTCATTTCGGCGGTTCAAGGGAACTATCTCTCCGTTACGAGCCAAGTTTCGGGCGGTTGGATCGCGGAAAACGTCTTCCTCGTCGTCGACGTCGAAACTTGCGAGTTCGTCGAAGTCTTCTTCCTCGACGACGAGCAGCTCGGCGCCGGCAACCCTTGGGGGATCGCTTGTTCGGAAGACGGCAAGCGCCTCGTCGTTTCGTTGGCCGGGACGGACGAAATCGTTTTCATCCCGTTGGAACGCGTTATGAAGACGCTCGCCGACCGTCCAGAATGGGCGCGTCCCGGCTTCGGCGCCTACATGTACTCGTCGTTCGCGACCGGCGAAGTCCAGTTGCCGATTCGGCTCCGCGTCAAATTCGGTTTGAAGGGCTTGCGTCAAACGATCGTTCGCGGCGACGACGTTTACGTCTTATCTTACTTTGAAGACGCGATTTGCAAAGCGACGCTCAAACTGACGCCGCCGTTCGAATATTACCCGAATTCTTACGTTTCGCAAGAGGCCCCGCCGCGCTTGCTCCAAGCCGACGCGAACTCGAATCAAGCCGCCGACGACGAAACGTCCGAAAACGCCGATTCGACCGCCGAACGCCCGGACGACTCCGCCGCCGAAGCCGACGCGTTCGCCAAAATCGCCGCCGAAACCGCGTCGAACCCGAACGCCGGACCGCCGCTTCGTTTCGTCGAACTCGAACCGCGCCGCCCGCTCAAAGGCGTCGAAATTACCCGCTCCTTCGCCCGTTTGGCGCCGAAACCGGTTTTGACGACGCGCCGTCGCGGCGAAATCCTTTATCACGACGCGACCGCTTGTTTCGAACATTGGCAAAGTTGCGTTACCTGCCACCCGGACGCCCGCGTCGACGGTTTCAACTGGGACCTCCTCAACGACGGCACCGGCAACCTGAAAAACACGAAGAGCATGTTGCTCTCGCACGAGACGCCGCCGTCGATGATTTCCGGGATTCGCGCCGACGCGGAAACCGCCGTCCGCGCCGGGTTTACGCACATTCTCTTCAAAAACGCCGACGAAGAAAACGCTTGCGCGGTCGACGAATATTTGAGTTCGTTGCGTCCGGTTCCGAGTCCTCACCTCGTCGACGGCGAGTTGAGCGAATCGGCGAAACGCGGCAAAATCCTCTTCGAAAGCGACCGAACCGGCTGCGCGATTTGCCACCCGGCGCCGCATTACACCGACTTGCGCCTCCACCGCGTCGGGTCGCAGGACGTCAACGACTACATCGACGCGTTCGACTCGCCGACGCTGATCGAAGTTTGGCGCACCGCCCCTTATATGAACACCGGCGAATACCTCACCGTCCGCGAACTCCTCCTCGAAGGGAAACACGGCGCCCGCGACGGTCGGCTCGACAAACTGACGCCGCAAGAACAGGACGATTTGATCGAATACGTCCTTTCGCTTTGATTCTCGCGTCGTTTTAAAATTAATCAAAAACGCTCTCCTTTCCGACGTTTTTTTAACGTTTTGACGTTTTGACGTTTTGACGTTTCGCGTTCCCCGCCGTCGAAGTTTCGCGCTTCGACGGCGAGCGGCGGCGCGCTCGAACGTCGGGAAGCGGGCGTTTTCCGTTTCGCTTTCTTTTTGTTCCTCTTATTTTTCCGACGGAGGCCCCGACATGACTCGCCGCGTTTTGACCGCCGCGCTTTCGTTTTGTTTCGCGTTTCCTTTCATTTCCGCTTTTTCCGCTTTTTCCGCTTTCGCCGACGAACCGGCGCCGACGCCGACGTCCTCCGTTAAGCCGGTCGACGCGATCCGGCCCGGCGAAATTTGGCTCGACGAATCGGGCGCCCGAATCAACGCGCACGGCGCCGGGCTCCTGATTTACGACGGGCGTTATTGGCTCTTCGGCGAACACAAGGTCGAGGGCGAACTCGGCAACTCGGCGCAAGTCGGCGTTCACTGTTATTCTTCCACCGACCTTTACAACTGGCGCGACGAAGGAATCGCGCTCCCGGTTTCGGACGACCCGGCCAGTCCGATCGCTCGCGGTTGCATTTTGGAGCGTCCGAAAGTCTTGCATAACGCAAAAACCGGCAAATTCGTTATGTTCTTCCACCTCGAAGGGGCTCGCAGCAACTACCGCGACGCGAAAACCGGAATCGCGGTCGCCGATCAAGTCGCCGGGCCTTATCGTTTCCTCCGAGCGGAGCGTCCGAACGCGGGCGATTGGCCGTCGAACGTCGCCGACGCCGACAAAAAACCGCTCTCCGCCGACGAGCGCAAAGCGTTGGACGAAATGTTCGCGACCGGCAAAATCAAGACCGGTTGGACGCCCGATTATCCGACGAATCTCCTTTACCGCGCCGACTTCGAAGGCGGTCAGGAGGCCCGCGATATGACGCTCTTCCAAGACGACGACGGTCGCGCCTACCATATTTACTCGTCGGAGAGCAACGGAACGCTGCACATCGCGCCGCTGACCGACGATTACCTCGATTGGGACGGCCCTTACGCCCGCGCTTTCTCGGGACGTTATTACGAAGCGCCGGCAATTTTCAAACTCAACGGCAAATATTGGCTCTTCGCGTCCGACTGCACCGGCTGGGCGCCGAACGCCGCGCGCCTCGCGGTCGCCGACAATATCCTCGGCCCTTGGACGGAACTCGGGAACCCTTGCCGCGGAACGGAAGCGGAGGTCGCGAAGACGTTTTGGTCGCAAAGCTCTTACGTTCTTAACGTTCCGGAAAAGAATATTTGCGTCTTTATCGGCGACCGTTGGAATCCGCAAAACGCGATCGACGGGCGTTATATTTGGCTCCCGATTCAATTCGACGCCGACGGCGTTCCGTTCCTCGAATGGCGCGACGCTTGGCGTTTCGAAGAGGAAGCGGCGAAGTAAGCCGTCGTTCCCGTTTTTTCGTTCGGCGCGTCCTCGTTAACCTTTTAACTTTTAATCCTCTTAACGAAAAAAGAAAAAGGAATGCCCTTACAAATTTCCCGTCTCGATTCCGCCAACCTCGTCCCTTTTAAGCGCGATATGCAAGTCGCGTTTCAAAAGGGCGCCGAAGAGGAGTTTGGGCCGCTCGACGTCGAGATTTTGCCGGAGTCGCATATCGATCGCTCCCTCGCGACGCCGGGCGCGGTCGCGTTCCAAGCCGTTTTAGGCGGCGAACTTATCGGCGGCGCGATCGTCGTTCTCGACGCCGAAAAGCGACGCGGCGAGCTTCATTTCCTTTACGTTAAAGACGGCGTTCAGAGTCGCGGCGTCGGCCAAGCGCTTTGGCGAGCGGTCAAAGAGGCGTTCCCGGAAACGGACGTTTGGGAGACCTGCACGCCCTATTTTGAAAAGCGCAACATTCATTTTTACGTCAACCGGCTCGGATTCGCGGCGGTCGAATTTTACAATCCGCGTCATCCAGACCCGCGCTTCTCGAACGACGAAGCCGAAGAAGACGGCGACGCGCCGAAACTCGGCGGCGATTACTTTTTTCGTTTCGAAAAGCGGACGAAATAAACGTTTCGCGCCGCTCGCGAATCCCTCAAACACCGCGAGCGGCGTTTTTTCGTCGTCTTTCCTTTCTCCTTTCTTTTTCTCTATTCGACGCGGCAAAAACGTTCGGAAAAAATTTTTCGTCTTGCCGTCCCCGCGAAAAAACGCTATCTTTGTAGGGCGGCGCTCCGGCGTTCCAGCG
>JAZNJF010000471.1:0-3664 GCA_045577885.1 Thermoguttaceae bacterium
CGCGATCGCGTTCCTCGACGCGCTAATCGACGTCGCCGAACGCCGTCGCCCGACGCGGCTTCGCGTTCAAAACGCGCTTTGGTCGCTCTCGGCGCCGACGAGGCGAACGGTCGAAGTCGTCCGCGACTATTGGCTTTTCGCGGCGCGTCGCGGACGGCTGATTCGGAATTTTTACAACGCGCCGGACGCGGAAGTCGAACGCGAATTGGCGGCGATTTTTGGAGAAACGAAAGGAGAAGAAGATGGGGGAAACGATCGCGTTGGACGCGATTTTGTTGTTGGCGGAGTTGACGGAACGCCTCTTGACGGAGCCGCGAACGAAAGCGCTGCAAGCGGAAGCGCGAACGACGTTGAAGACGCTCGAAGCGTTGAACCTCTTGCCGCCGACGGAGGAAACGCCGGAAACGCCGGAAGCGACGGAAGCGGAGACGCCGGAGCCGTTCCCGGAGAAGACGAAGGCGATTCCGGACGCGGCGTGATCGCGGAATCGGAGCCGGTTAAGAAGAAGCGAACGACGCGCCGGAAGCGCAAAGACGACGGCGAATAAGCGGCGTCGTTAACGGCCCGAAGCGCGTTGCGGCGACCGTTTGGAACGCGGCGTTCCGACAGTTGCGATTTTTAAACGACGTTCCGACGTTCCGGTCGTCGTCGCGGCGCCGCCGAGGGCCGTTTTATCCGCGCTTCCGCGCCGAGTTCGCGGCGGGGCGTTTTGAAGATTTTGAGGAAAAAAGAAGATGAACGCAAGGGGAAACGTCGTCGCGGCGGCGTTTAGGAGCGGGTTGAGTTTCGCGGGCGTCGACGTGTTGGCGCGGCGCGGCGACGTCGCAAAGCGGTTGCGCGGCTTTTGCGTCGCGGGCGACCGGCTGGTCGTCGTCGACGCGAAGACGTACCGCGAGGCGGAAACGCGCGAGCTGGTCGTCGAGACGGAAGCGCTCGGCGAACTCTATCCGCCGCGACCGCGCGACCGGTTCGAACTCGACGACGGAAACGGCGTCCGGGTTTATTCGGCGTTCGCGGAGGCGGACGCGGGACTTTGGCGGTTTTGGAACGGCGACCCGCGTTTCGTCGTCGCGAAGATCGTCGAGAGCGAAGCGGAAGGGGGGACGCGATGAGCGATGGGAACGTTAAAAACGCCGGAAACGTCGGAAACGCCGGGCTTGGAACGGTCGGGATGGCCGACACGCTCGTCCGCTTTTTGTCGGCGCGCTTTCCGGAACTCGCCGTTTGGCGAACGTATCTCGGACGCGACGAGCCGACGACCGGCGCGCGGTTGGCCGTCGTTCCGGAGTCGTTCGCGTTGGAGCCGTTGAGCCGAAGCGGGCGCGGCGGCGGGCGGTTTTGGCGGTCGGTCGTTTGTCGGCTCGTCCTGCTGAAAGACTTCGCCGCGTCGACGACCGGAGAAGCGACCTTCGCGCCCCTTGCCGAAGTCGACCCGCTTGTTTCGACGCTCGACGCGATCGCGGCGGCGCTGACCGAAGCGATCGTCGTCGACGAAGCGAGCGGAGCGACCGCGCGGCTTTACGCGAAGGAAACGGAGCCGGAGCCGCTTTACGACGAAACGGAGCTTCTCGCCGGGCGGTTCCTCGGAAGCGTTCGCGTCGCGATTAGCGAAAAGGTCGAACGGGGGGCGGGCGTTGGCTAAGGTTCGCGGTTCGACCGCCGGGCTCCGCAAGGCGCTCGACGCTTGCGAAAAGAAGGCCGACGCGCTTTTGAAAGCGTCGACCGAAGCGGAGGCGAAGCGAGCGTTGAAGGAATGGCGCGCGATGTTTTCGACCGCCGGGAAACGTCGAACGCTCAAACGAGCGAAGCCGAAGGAGAACCCGTTTTTCGTTTGGCAAGTCCGGAACGGGCGCGTCGAGAAGATCGGAACGGTCAAGGAGTTTAAGAAAGCGGTTCGAAAGGAGCGGCGCAAAGGCGGGTTCGGCGGCGTCGAGGTCGGCGCGCTGTCGCGAACGCGGGAACGTCGTTTCGAAGCGCGCAAAGCCTCCGCCGAAGCGAGTTCCGGAAAGAAAGCGAAGTCGACGGCTTGGCTCGACGCGGCGTTGAAAGACGGGTTCGACGGATACGTCAAGGAGAGCGCGGCGGCGCCGGGCGACTTCCCGATCACTTGGAAATATCCGGCGAAAGCGGGACGGCGGAACATTCCGGACTATTACCTGCGTTCGTCGATGAAGCTAAATCGCGTCGACGCGACGACTTGGGAACTCGTCTTGAAACCGTTCTTCAAGAGCGGCGAAGGGAAGAACGTCCTCAAAACGTTGGAACTCGGCGGAACCGTTCGACGCAAGCGGCGGCGCAAGTTGGTCGGGTATACGGTCGTTTATTACCGACTGAACACGGCGGGCAAGAGCGCGTCGAAGCGGAAGAAATACGGGACGCCGGGGCGCGAATACGGTCGAGCGCGGCGGCGAATCGTCCCGCGTTACGCGACGCCGGTTTCGACCGTTTCGGTCGTCGCGCGACCGTTTTTGAAGGCGCTCAAAGAGCGTTTGGAGCGCGACTGACCGCTCGAAACTTGGGGAAAAATCGCTTTGTCGCGACCGTCGCGCCGAAGCGGTTAAATCGATTGAAAGAAAGAAGGGGGAAACGATGGCGTTGCTGGGATTTGACGCGGACATTGAGTTTGGGAGCGGTTCGGAAATCGTTCCGGGCGACGGTTCGAAAGACTTGGCGCTGGAAGTCGCGGGGGAAGAGATTCAAATTTCGTCGCGCGGATTCGATTTCAAGCGGTATTTGGAGGGACAGCGCGACGTTCCGCTCGAAGTCGCTTTTGAAGCGAACTCGAAAGCGGCGGGATTTTTGTTGGCGAAACACGCGGCGCGGGAGGATTTTCAAACGACGCTGACGACGGCGGCGGGAGACGTTTTCCAAGGATATTTCATCGTAACGAAATTTAACGTTTCGTCGCCGATTAACGGCGAAGAGGAAATTACGTTCTCGCTCCGTTTGAGCGCGAAGCGCGGAGTCGACGAACAACCGACCTTTACGCCGCGCGTCGCCGCTTGATAAAACGAAGTTGAGTCGACAAACTGAATAACGGAAAACAGGGGGATAAAATGAAAATTTTCAAGGACGCGAACGGCGGGGAATGGTCGTTCGAGTTGACGGCGTTCGAGTTCAAGCGGACGCGCGACAAGTTCGGCGATTTGCTCGACCCGGATTATTGTTACAACAAGACGCGGGACGCGGTTTTTTTGGTCGACCTGCTTTTCGAGTTGGTCGGCGAACAGGCGGCGAAGCGCGGCGTCGACGCGGCGGCGTTCGCTCGACTCTTCAAAGGGGACGCGGTCGACGAGGCGCGCCGAGCGTTTTTGGAGGAGTACGTCGCTTTTTTCCCGAGCCGCGCTCGCGAACGGTTGAGCGAGACGATCGCGAAAATCGACCGAGGGCGCGAACTGACGGCGATCGCCGGAGCGGCGAACCTGACGGAAGAACTGGCGAAGCTCGAGCGGAGCGTTTTCGCCGACTCCTCTTCGAGCTTGCCGGAATCGCCGGACTCGACCCAGACCGACGAACGCTCCGCGAGTTGAGCGTCGCGGCGCAAGCGCGTCGTCGCGACGAGTGGAGCCGAACGGCGTCGGCCCTGTCGCTCTTTTACTCGGCGAATCGCGGCAAAAACGGCCCGAAACTGACGACGCGCGACTTTACGCCGCCCGATTTGCTC
>JAZNJF010000472.1:0-3604 GCA_045577885.1 Thermoguttaceae bacterium
GTTTTACGCGGCGCTACGTTTCGGCGCGCTCCTTTTGCCGCTCGTCGGACTCGTTCGCGTTTTCCGCCGCGACGGCGCGCAAACGACGCTCGACAACGGTTTAGACGGTCTTGCCTCCCGTTTCGCAACGCTCTTGCACAAGCGTCGACGCCCCGACGCGACCTCGGCGCCCGCAAGCGTTCCGGTCGACTCGAACACGTCGGCCGATCCTTGCGAACGCTCGACTTCCGTTTCGTCGCGCCTCGTCGATTTGACGCCGCGTCGCTTGCGTCCGTTAACCGCGCTTTGCGTCGAAACGCTCAAGAACGCGAGTCTTTTCGGACGTTTTCGCGGCGCGATTCTTATCGACTTGGCGCTCGTCAACGCCTTTTGCTCCCTCGCAATGGGCGCCAAAGGCTTTGCGCTTGCGGCCATTTCTCTTCTGTTTATCGTTCTTTTAGCGTCGGGAGCGTTCGCCGGATTGCGCCGCGACCGCTCGATTTTAACGACGCGACTTCCGGTTTCGCCGCGCCTTTATTACGCGTCGCAACTCTTGACGTACGCCGGGTTGTGCGTCGCCGCCTTCCTGCCGACGCGTTGCGTCCTGTCGTTACTTCATGTAACACCGCTTCCCGCGTATATCTGCGCGTATCTTTGGTTCGTTCCGTTTTGCGCCTCGGCGCTCGTTCGCACTCGCCTCGGAGCCGCGCTCGCTTGCGTTTTGTATTACGTCGCGGCGTTTTGTCTCGAAATTCTCGAGCTTACGTCTCGTCAAGCGAATCAAGCGATCTTCCTCCTTTTTCCGCTTATCTGCGGCGTCGTCTCCTATTTCGCCGTCGTTCGACAATTCAAAGGCGGGCGAAATTGACGCGCCGGCGGGCCGACGGCGTTTCTCCCCTTGCCGCCGCCCTCCGCTCGCGCCCTCCGACGCTTCCCGCCGGAGGGCGCGAACTTTTCGCGAAAGTCGCCTTGTAAAAAACGCCGCGACGCGGTATATTATAAGGGCGCGACCTCCGACGTCGGACGGCGGCGGGGAGTCGCGCCCATTTTTGAATGCGTTAAACATTTAAACGCCAAAAACAAATTGCCCGCGTTTACAATCCATTTCGGCGTCAATTTTGCGTCGAATCAAAACGCTAAAAACCCGAATCGACGGTTCTTTTCGAACAGATTAAGCGGCGACGTCCGCGGCGGAAGAAACGAGAATGTCCCAAGAAAACCCGAAAAACGAAGTCTTGAAATCGGCGCTGATCGGCGTCGCGGCGCTCGTCGCGCTTGTTTGTTGGATGAAATTTCAACCGCGCTTGCCGGACGTCGAGCCGAAGGAGAAAATCGGGCGACGTCTTCTCGAAAATTTCGACGAAACGTCCAAAATTAGCCGCGTCGAATTTGTCGGCGTCGACGCGGAAACGGGAGAAACGAAGGAGTTAACGCTCGTCCGAGAGGGCGACGAACTCCGCCTGCCCGCCCTTGCGAACTTCCCCGCCGAGAACGCCGACCGCTGGGCGAAAATCGTCGCGCCGCTCGTTCAGCTTCCCGTCCTCGACGTCGCCGACGAAGCGGTTCGAAGCGGCGACGCGAAGAAAATCGCCCAACTTCACCGCGAATGCGGCGTCCTTTCCCCGGAAGACGCGGCGTTCGAAGTCCAGTTAAACGCCTCTAATTCGGCGAAGGACGGCGAAAAAACGCCCGAAAAAACGGCAAACTCGACGCAAAGCGCCGCCGACGCGTCGAAAATTGCGCAAACCGGCGAAGAAACGGAAGACGGCGAAAATAGCGAAACGGCGCAAACCGCTCCGCTCGCCGCGCTCTCGGTCAAAATTTTCGACGAAAACGGCGCGACGCTCGTCGATTTGCTCGTCGGGAACCGCGCTCCGGAAAGTTCGGCGACTCGCGACGTTCGCTGGGTTCGGATTCCCGGCGACGACGTCGTTTACGCGGTCGACTTCTCCGGCGATTCGACCGAGGAAGCCGGAACGACGCAATTCCTCGAATTTCCGCAACGAATTTCGTTTAATCCGATCGATTGGGTCGACCGCGACCTCCTCCGAATCAGCCGTTGGGACGTCGCGACCCTCGCCGTTCGCGATTCGACCTTTTCGGTCGTCAAAGCGGAGGACGGAACGCCCGCGCCGGTCGATTACAAGGCGGCCGGAATCGCCGTTTTTCGGCAAAATCCGGAAAACTCGCTCGCTCGCGTTTGGTCGCTCGAACGGCGGCTAACTCGCGACGCGGAAGGCGTTTGGAGCGACGTTAAGCCGGTCGATCCGGAGTCGGCGCAAAACGACGTTTTGAACGAAACGGCGGACGCGCTCGGTCGCCTCGCGGTCGTCGACGTTCGCAAAAAGCCGGAGGCGCTCGCGGCGCTCTTCCGCGACGGGCGGCTCGGCGGCGAGTTGGCGGCGCATTTCGGAACGCTCGCCGAATTCGGGTTCGCCGCGCTCGAACACGATCCGTTAAACCCGGAAAAAATCGAACCGGCGCTCCTCGGCGAAGCGGGCGGCGTCGAATTGCGAACGAAAAACGGCGTTAAAATTTCGCTTCTTTTCGGGCGCAAGTTCGAGGATAAGCGCGTTTGCTTGGCCTTCGCCGAGTTCGACCGCGAAGCGTTGGCCGCGTTGGTCGAAGACGAAACGGAACTCGCCTTCCTTGCGCCGGAAGCCGAGAAGAAAGCGGCGATCAAAAACGAACGCCTCGCCGCTTGGTTTTATTTGATTTCGGAATCCGATTTCGAAAAGCTCAAATTCCGCCTCGCCGACGTTTTAAAATAACGTTGCAAACGGAAACGGCGGAAGCGGCGACGACTTTGCCGGTTTTAACGCCGTTTTCGCGAGAGCGGCAAGCGTTTAGCGACGGCTAATAAAAGACCGTCGAGCGACGGTAAAATCGGCGCGAAACCGGACTTAAACGCGTCCCCAAACGGTCGTTTTGTCATTAATATTAATAAGGCGCGCCGAGCGGACGTTTTTCCGCTTTTCACGTCGAAACGTTTGACCGGTCGAACCGTCGTTTGGCCGACCGCTCTTGCCTTTTTACCCGTTTTCCCTTTTTTAACGTTTTTTCCCCTTTATTTTTCGCAACCCCTCAACTTTACCCCAACCGCGCGTTTTACGCCAAGAGAGGCCGCAATGTCGTCCGCGTCGAAGCCCGAGAAATACGTTCTCATCTCCGTCAACCCCAAAGCGGGCCGCCGTTCGCCGCGCGTTCGAGCGGAGCGTTTGCAAGCCGCGTTGGTAAAACGGGGGTTTTGCGTCGAGTTGCACACCGATTTGGCGGTCGTTTCGAACCGCGCGAACGAACTTTTCGCCGAAAACCGCCTTCAAGCGCTCGTCGGCGTCGGCGGCGACGGCACCGCGGCGGAGCTGACGAACCGCACCGTTCCGGGCGTCCCGATCGCGATTCTTCCCTCCGGAACGGCGAATCTGATCGCGAAATACTTGAAAATCCCGTTCAATCCGGAAAAATTGGCCGCGACCATCGCCGAAGGCGCGACGATTTGCTTCGACGCCGGGCGCGCGAACGGGCGGCTCTTCTTGGTGATGGTCAGCGCCGGAATCGACGCCGACGTCGTTCGCCAAGTGCACGCGGCGCGGGAAGAAAGTTATCGCCGCCAAACGAAAAAAGG
>JAZNJF010000473.1:0-1864 GCA_045577885.1 Thermoguttaceae bacterium
GAACGCTCAAAAGGGGCAAAAAGTCGAAAAAACGCCGCAAATTTCCGCGTTTCGCTCCGTTTCGCCCCCGTTTCGCCGCGCTCCGCCAAACGTTCGCGACGCCGCCCAAGAAAGAACGGTCGCCCGACGACGTTTCGCAAACGCCGCCGAACGACCGTTCGAGTAAAGCCGAAGTCGCGTCAAAGGCCGGTTTTCGCCGAGTCTTTGAAAACGCAAATTATCGCGTCGTTATTCCGTCGCAATCGCTTTCGGCTCCGTTTCCTTCTTTGTTTCCGGTTTATACCAAAGCGAACGCCAATATTTCTCGTCGAGTTCGTAAGGATCGTAACTCGCGCTCGGGTCGGCGTCGACCGGAAGGATTCCGTATCGGATCATTTCGCGCAGGTAAGCCCAACGCGGAACGAACTTTTGCGGGCAGTCCGGGCCGTTGTTCGGGCTTGGGACGATCATTTCCGGGCGGTTGTCCTCCTCCAAAATGTAACGGCGACCGCGCTCGATTCCGGCCAAAATCGTTCGATAGTCCGGGTCGTCTTTGTCGACGAAGACCGGTTTGCCCGACTTCGCCTCGCAGACGCCGAGACCGCCCGCCGCCTTCGACAACGGGCCTCTAACCGCTTTTGAAAGCTCCGGATACGACAGGTCGAAAATCTCCAAACGACTGAAACGTCCGTGCGCCTGCGACAGGTCGTGCGGAATAAACATATCGGTCGCGTCGTCCGGATTGCGATACGAGTAGTAATCGCGGAAAAGGTCGTAAACGCCGAAGCCCTTTTTCGGGTCGAGCGGCGTGTGGCAACCGTCGCAGCGCCGCGTAATCGCCTCTTGCATCGCGGCGGTCTCCGGCCAATCTTTCTCGTTGCGAACCGGTCTGTTCAGCATATAATAGCCGATCGCTCCGGCGGCCGACGCGGCGTAAGTTCCGGCGTAGTTGGCGCCCGCGTCGAGCCAACATCGAACGACGTCGCGCTCCGTTTTCGACAATTCGACGCCGCCGTGTTTCTCGTCGATAAGTTTCAAGAGCCGACTCGCTCCGGAGCCGATCTCGTAGGGGCCGAAGTCGCTTTTCGCTCGGTTGCGGTTGTCGCCCAAGAGTTGTCGCCAATTCAGATGCGCGTAGCTAATCGTATACATCGGCGACCAGTGTCCCGAAACGTTGAAACCGCCTTCCTCGCGATCCGGGTTGTGGCACTCGAGGCAGTGTTTGTCCAAAATCGGCTGAATATCGCGGGCGAAGCTAAAAACGCCCGGGACGCCCTCGATCGGCTCGATTTTCGTCGGCGGATTCTTCATGATCTCCATCAGCCGGTTCTTTTCGTCCGACGCGGCGGTTTCGTAACGCTCCTCGTGGCAGCCGACGCAACTCAAATTTTCGCCGGGCATTACCGACGTGAACGAGTGCATCCGTTTGACGCAGCGGCCTTGCGCGTCCATCGCCAAGAAGAAAATCGGACGGTTCGCCGGGACGCGGAAGTACGCCGAGCCGTCCTCCGAAACCGGGACGCGTCCCAAGAACCGTTCGATCGTGAACGTGCCGCGCATACTCGTCATTTCCGTGCCGCCGCTGTAGTAAACCGGCTTCGGAAGCGTTTCGTAAATATGGAGTTCCTTAATCGTTCCCGGCTCGACGTCCCGCATTTTTCGACCGACGTAAACGTTCAAGAGGGCGATCGTTCCCTCCGTTTGCGTCGGGTCGGTCGAGTCGGCGGTCAAGGGCTCTCGTTCGCGCGGGGCGAGCGGGCGCGGTTCGCCGACGTAAAACCCTTGTTCGACAAGCTCTTGCGGCAGTTGATAAAGCGTCGTTTCCCGACCGCGGTCGTCGAGGAGCGCGATCTTCGTCCGCGACGCCGTCATAAACTTCGTCTCG
>JAZNJF010000474.1:0-6680 GCA_045577885.1 Thermoguttaceae bacterium
AATCGCCCAACGGTCGAAAATCGCTTGCAACTTCGCGAATTGCGCGTTCGCCAGCGACGCTCCGAAGCCGCGCGAGCCGCAGTGCGAGAGGAACGCGACGTTCCCGTCGAGGAGCCCGAACGTTTTCGCGACTTCCGGCGACTTCTTGTCTTCCTCCGACAGCGAAACGACTTCGCATTCGGCAAAGTGGTTGCCGCCGCCGTAACTCCCGAGTTGAAGGAGTTTGCCGGGGAACTTTTTGACGACGTCGCGTTTGACGACTTCGAGTCGCTTGGCGAGGGAGTCGAGCGTTCCGTCCGAACCGACGCGAACGGCGTCTTCGAGGCGATCGATCCAAGCGCGCGGGACGCCGAATTCGTCGCAGATTTCCGGCGTCGCCCCTTCGACGAGCGCGCGTTCGATCGTTTTCTGCGACAATTTGCGACCCTGCGGCGCTTGGCGCGAGCCGAGTCCGGTCGGAATGCGGCGTTCGATCGCGTCGATGAGCGCGCGTCGCAAGTTTTTGTCGGCGATCGCTTTAGCGTCGAGTTCGAGTTGCAAAAGGCTCGGCGAGCAGTTAATGTCGACGCCGACCGGGCCGGGGTAAATATGCGTCGGCGAAACCAAAACGCAACCGACCGGAGCGCCGTAACCGACGTGCGCGTCGGGGTTTAAGACGAGATCGTCGACGCCCGGCGCGAGTAATACGCTTGGCGCAACGTCTCTTGACCGAACGAGTCGCGAATTGAGGCGACCCCGAAAACGCGAACCGGCGAACGGTCTTCGACTTCGATCAAGCCGGTCGCGACGCCGGTTGGGACGACTTTAATGTCGCCGTTTGGGGATTCGGTTGAGGTAAGCATTTTAAATAAGGGGGGCCGACCATCGTCGGCGGATCAAGTTTTAGCGGCTGTTGTGCTAATAAGAGGGCGCGTCGGTCGTTTTTTTCGCAAATTTTTCAATATTTTTTGCAAAAAAAGCCCAATTAACGAGCGCGTCGGGCCGTCGCTCGCTTTTTGAAAATGAAGTTAAATTTCAAATAGGCGACTTTGCGCCTTGGTTCTTCTTTTAGTATTTTCGTTTTTTTTAAAGGATTTTAACTTTTTTGGAAAAAAGTCAAAAATTAAGGGGAGAACGCCGCCGGTTAATCGTCCGCTTTATCGGCGTCTTTGATAACGAACGCCGCTTTCAAACGAGCGACTTCGCGCGCTAGTCCCGCTTCCTCGACGCTGCGCAAGACTTCGTTGAAATCTTTGTACGCGGCGGGCGCTTCGTCTTTCGGGTATTGGCGACAATTTGTCAAAATATCGGCGGCGGCGAGTTCGTCGTCGATTTGTTTTTGGTCGAGCGTTCGAACCGCCTCTCGCCGTCCGAGCGCGCGTCCGGCGCCGTGATTAATGCTGTAACAACTCGCTTTAGCGCCGTCGAGCGCGACCATAACGGACGAGCCTTGCGTCGGATTGCCGGGGAGCAAAATCGGATGGCCGGTCGTCGCGAACGGTGTGTCTTTGAGGGCGAAATGATTCGCCGGATAAGCTCGCGTCGCGCCCTTGCGGTGAACGTAAACCGAGGCGCCGTCGAGGATTTCGCGTCGCGCAAAGTTGTGGCTGACGAAGTAAACGAAGCGCGCCGCGACGCCGGGTAACACTTCCGCGAACGCCTCCGCGACGAGCGAATTAATAACGAGGTGATTCAGCGTCGCAAAGTTGGCGCCGAGCGTAATGTCGTCGAGATAATCGTTCGCTTCCGGCGTTCCTAAGGGCGCGTAAACCAATTGTTTATCGCCGCTCGGGAAGGGCGTTCCCCAAGTTTCGAACTTGCGTTGGAGCGTCGCGAACTGCGCTCGGGCCAGTTCGTTGCCGAAACCGCGCGAGCCGCAGTGCGAGAGGAACGCGACGCCGCCGTCGACGAGCCCGAACGTTCGCGCGACGGTCGGATTTCGCTTTTCGGCGTCGGAAAAACGAACGATTTCGCATTCGCCGAAGTGGTTGCCGCCGCCGTAACTCCCGAGTTGCGAAAGTTTAGCGTCGTAATTTTTGACGATTCCGACTCGTTTGACGACGTCGAGTCGTTTCGCGAGCGACTCGACGCTTCCGTCGCTTCCGAGGCGCGTCGCGTCTTCGAGACGGTTCGCCCAATCGGGGTTGACGTCGAGTAGCGCGCAGATTTCCGGCGTCGCGCCTTCGACGAGAGCGCGTTCGACGATTTCGGTCGGGAAGCGGCGTCCGAGCGGCGCTTGACGGTAACCGGCGCCCGTCGGAACGCGACGTTCGATCGCGTCGACGAGAGCGCGTCGCAAACGCTTGTCGGCGATAGCGTTAGCGTCGAGTTCGAACTGTAAAAGACTCATCGAGCAATTAATATCGACGCCGACCGGGCCCGGGTAAATATGCGTCGGCGAAACCATAACGCAACCGATCGGCGCGCCGTAACCGACGTGCGCGTCGGGGTTTAGGACGACGTCGACGACTCCCGGCGCTAGGCGCGCGTTAACCGCTTGGCGCAACGTCTCTTCGCCAAACGACTTGCGAATCGAGTCGACGCCGAAAACGCGAATCGGCGAACGACCGTTGACGTAAAGCGCCCCGGTCGCGGAACCGGTCGGGACGACGGACGGCGGCGCCGCGTCGTTCTTGGGAGCGGCGGGGGAAACGAGCGATTTTTTCATAAACGGGCTCCGAAGCGAAAAAAGGCGTCGAACCGAGAAACGAAACGCTAAACGTCGTCGGCGTCGTCGTTTGCGCCTTCTTCGACCGGCGTTAAAAGCAAACGGACGCCGGTTTCGTCGAGCGTTGGCGCGGCGTTTTGCGGGTCGTAGTAAACGTAAGCGGATAAACGGTTTAGCGAACGACGCAACCCGGAAAAACGAATCGCGTCTTCGAACGTGTCGCCGTTGGCCGCGACGAGCGAACCGGCGATCGGCCCGAAACGGAAACGAACGTTTTGGTCGTCGACTTCGAAGACGAACTTCGGCGGTCGCGTCGGCGTTTTCGGACCGCGACTCGATGTAAAACGTCGCGCGCAAGCGGAGACTTCGCAAGGGGTTGCGGTGGAAACGGAAGAGATTGGCGAAGCGTCGTTGGGCGACGCGGCGTCGACGCGTTGCGTTTCGACGTAATCCGCGTCGAAGGGGCGAAAGTCGGCGTCCCAAGCGAAATCGACGCGCAACGGACGAGCGGGCGACGACGCGACGTCGTTCTTTTCGTTCTCGGACTCTTCGTTTGCGCTAAACGGTTGTTCCTCTTTGGGTTGCGGCGCGTCGGCGTTTGGGGCGTCGCAAGACTTCGCGCAAAAGTCGACGAGCAAATCGCGACAGCGCGCTTCCAAATAGGCTTGCAAGACGCGCCAAGAAAAGAAAATTTCGCGCCGAGAAACGCTAACGTAAGCGTCTTGCGCGTCGAAAGTTCGGGTTTGCGAAAACGTCGTTTCGCGCGGTTCGAAGTAGACGCGGAGAAAACGCGGCGACGTCTTGTCGTTGACCGGCGAAACGTCGTTTGTTTCCGATTCGAGCGGCTCCGAAAAGAAAGGGTGCGACGGTCCGTAATCGCTCCAAGTCCAGTAAGCGCCGGAGTTGGGAAGGCGGATTTTGGCGACGTCGACGCCGACGTCGAGGGACGCGATTAGCGGCAAGGCGTCGCGCTCCGGGCGAAGTTCCAATTCTTCCAAGCGACCGTCGCCGACGTAAATAAGCGTCAACGGCTCGCGCCCGCTCGCGCTTTCGCGCTGTTCGGAAAGCGAGAAAGGACGGAGGTTTAAGTGCGACATATACTCCGGAAGAATTAACGTTTTCGCGTATTTTTCGACGTCCGATTCGTCGAGACGCGCCCAAAAATCGATCATAATACGCCGTCTAAGTTGTTAAATGATAAAGGAAACGCCGTCGTCAACCTCAAAACGGTTCGAACGCGAGGTTAACGAAGCGCGCGAAAGACGAAAAACGCCGCGAGCAAGGCGCCCGCCGTCGCGAGCCAAAACGCGATCTTGCGTCGCGACGCGCCGCGGTCGAGGATCGGAAGGATCGTCGCGAACGCTTCTTCGACTTTTTCGATATTTTCGTCGGCGACGAGAAGACTCTCGTGCGCCGCTTTGTTGCGGATTGTCGCAATGAAGCGGATTTTGCGTTGCGCGTTCTCCGGAATTCTTTTGGCGACGGAAGTTAGCTTGTCGTGAAGGCCGCGTCCTCGCGCTTTGTAACGGCGCGTTAAGAGGCGTTCCGTTTCTTGGGCGATTTCGTTCAAACGTTCGAACGAGGAACCGGAAGGCGCGGGGAGCGGCGCGGCGTCGTCGGGGAAAAGAGACGCTAAGAAACGGCTCCATAAACGGCCTAAAAACGACGGTTGCGGCGCGTCGCGTTGGGGGCGGCGACGACCGAGTCCTTGCGCGGCGGCGGAAGGGTCGAGCGCGGCGCTGACGGCGTCGAACGCTTGGCGAGCGGCGCGGAGTCTGCCGCGAGCTTCTTCTAACTCGTTGTGCGCCGCTAGGTTGCGCGTTGTGGCGATGAAACGAATTTTCTTCTGAATTTTGAGCGGAATTTTGTCCGCAACCGAGTCTAATTTTTCGCGCAACCCGCGTCCTTGCGCGCCGAAACGGGTTTCTAAAAGGCGTTCCGTTTGTTGGGAAATGGAAATCAATTCAACGAGAGGACTGGACATCGGCGTTTTGACGGGAAAATAAAGCGTTGTCGGTTAACGGATTAAAGCGACGCAATGGTTCCGCGAAGCGGCGTCGCGCTCTCGGATCGGTTAAAGTCGCGGAACGTCGATTGAACGGAGGAGCGCCGTTAAGACGTCGTCGACGCGGCGGCCTTCGATTTCGGCTTCCGGCGACAAAACGACACGGTGTCGCAATGTTGGCAAAACCAAGCGGGCGACGTCGTCCGGGGTCGCGTAATTTCGGCCTTCGAAGGCGGCGAGGACGCGGGCGCCTTGAACGAGCGCGAGCCCGGCGCGGGGCGACGCTCCGAAGGCGAGGCGCGGGAAATCGCGAGTCGCGCGGACGATTTTGACGACGTAATCGAAGAGTTGCGGCGCGATGTAAACTCCGTCGACGAAGGCGGTTAGCTTCAAAATCGCGTCGGCGGAAAGGACCGGGCGAATCGCGTCGAGTTTCGCCGACAACGCGACGTTTTTGCCGTGTTCGACCAAAATTTTGGTTTCTTCCTCGGCGCTCGGGTAATCGGCGACGAGCTTGAACATGAAGCGGTCGAGCTGCGCTTCGGGGAGGCGGTACGTGCCTTCGGACTCGATCGGGTTTTGCGTCGCGATCGTAAAGAAAGGCCGCGGAAGGGGATGCGTTTGCCCGTCGATCGTCGCGGCGCCTTCTTGCGTCGCTTCGAGGAGCGCGGCGTGCGTCTTGGCGGGGGAGCGGTTAATTTCGTCGGCGAGAAGGATTTGCGTAAAAATCGGACCGGGACGGAAGGTAAACTCCTGTTCTTTCGCGTTGAAAACGAGCGCGCCGACGACGTCGGACGGGGTCAAGTCCGGCGTGAATTGGACGCGGCCGAAACGACAGCCGAGCGCGCGCCCAAGCGCTTGCGCGAAAAGGGTTTTGCCGAGACCCGGAACGCTTTCGACGAGAACGTGTCCGCCGGAAAAAAGGGCGACGAGCGTCCCGACGACGAGTTCGCGTTGACCGACGAACGCTTTTTCGATTTCGGCGACGAGGCGGCGATAAACGTCGGCGAAGCGTCGCGTCGCGTCGGCGGCGAGGCGGGGACCTTCGAACGGCGTCGGCGCGGCGGGGGAGCGCGGCGTTTGGGCGGGGTCGAGTCCGTACGTCGCGGCGTCGAGAAACGAGGGGGAGCGCGTCGGGGCCGCGTCGGCGGCGGGACGGTTGGAGTCGAAAGGGGCGCTCATAATCTTTCCTTGCGATCGGTCGGCGTAAAATAACCGACGTTAATTTTGGACGTTAAAATAGGCAAAATAGGGCGGACGGCGACGTTTTGCGGAAAAAACGCGCGACCGTCGGGGAAGGACGGGAAATTTTTACCGGTCGGGGCGGTTTTGCGGCGAAAAAACTATGTTACCGGCGTCGCTTGGACGTCGGAAAGAGCGGTTGGGCGTTTGGCGAGGTTTGAGAAGATTTTGTCGAATTTTCTTAATAACGTTCCGCCGCGCCGAACGGACGCGCTCTTTCTTTTATTTTAACGAAAAACGAGGAGAAATCAACATGACGAGAGAACGCGCGTCTCATTTCCGGGAGAAAAAACAAAATTTTTTCGCCGGCGTCGCGTCGCGGATTGCGAACGGGGCGCGCGTCGAAGCGAAAAATGCCGCGCGGAGACCGAACGAGGAGAATCGACTTGAAACTTCGGCGAACGACGAGACCGGAGGGCGGCGTCGAAAGCGCGGGCGTCGCGTCGTCGTTTGGAGCGTTTTTTTGACGAGCGCGGCGCTGGCGTTCGGCGCGGCGGACCGGGGCGCGTCGCAATGTTTTTGGCGACGTTGGCGGGAAGCGCGTCGGGCGCCGAGCGTTCGAGCGTTTTACGCGCCGACGGTCGTCGGTTATGCGCCGTCGACGAACGTTTGGACGGTTCCGCGGACGGTCGCGGCCGCTCGACCGGTTTGGCCGACGACGGGAACGACGGCGGTTTGCTCGACGGCGGCTTGTTCGAGTTTTCCGAGCGCGCCGATCGCGTCGCCGCCGGTTTGCGCGACTTGGACGCCGTCGACGACCGAAACGGAAGTCGGATCGTAGCCATG
>JAZNJF010000475.1:0-4950 GCA_045577885.1 Thermoguttaceae bacterium
AGCGACGTTTTTAACGAACGAACGGCGCGTTCCGTTTTCGACGGGGCGCGTCGACTTCGCGTTTCTTGTCGTTTTATTAATATAAGGGCGAGCAATCCGGCGAGCGGCGGTCGAGACGGCGCGACGGCGACGATTTAGGTAAGTTGGCGAAAATAGAGAAAACGGGAAGGACGCGAATATGGGAAAAACGAAAACGAACGGGCAAACGACGAAGTTTCGCGACGAGAAAACGGCGGCGTTTTATCGAGCGGTCGCGGAGTTTTTGCCGCCGGAGCGTCTCTTTACCGACGCGCTCCGAACGCTCGCTTGGGGAACCGACGCCGGATTTTATCGCCAAATCCCCCAAATTGTCGTTTTTCCCAAGAATGAAGAGGAGGCGGCGCGGATTTTGCGCGAAGCCGACCGCGCCGACGTCGCCGTTACCTTCCGAGCGTCCGGGACGAGCCTTTCCGGGCAAGCGTCGACGCGCTCCGTCCTGATGGTCTTGGGCCAATTTTGGGAAGGATGCAAAATTCGCTCCGAAGGCGCCGAAATCGCGGTTCAGCCGGGCCTTCTCGGCGGGCGGCTCAACCAAATTTTGGCGAAATACGGGCGCAAATTCTCGCCCGACCCGGCGTCGGTCAACGCGGCGCGAGTCGGCGGAATCGTCGGAAACAACGCGTCCGGGATGAATTGCGGGACGCATGCGAACAGCGACAAAGTGTTGAAAAGCGCGCGGTTAATTTTCGCCGACGGAACCCTTCTCGACGTCGGCGACGAAGCGAGCCGCGCCGAGTTCGCCCGCAAAAAGCCGGAGTTTTTGAAGCGGTTGGCGGAGATTCAAGCGGAGGTTCGCGCCGACGCCGAGTTGACGAAGCGGATCGAGCGGAAATATCGAATCAAAAACGTTACCGGTTTGAATTTGCGACCGTTGATCGCGTTCGACGACCCGTTCGAAACGATCGCGCATCTCTTGGTCGGCGCCGAAGGAACGCTCGCGCTTTTGACCGAAGCGACCTTCGCGACCGAAAAAATCCCGGCCCGTTGCGCCAGCGCGATGATCTTTACCGAAACGCTCGGCGACGCTTGCCGGGCGGTGCAAATCTTGAAAACGACGCCGGTCGTTAGCGCGGAACTCTTCGACCGCAAAGCGCTCCGCTCGGTCGAAGGCGGGGCGAGCGTTCCGGAGTTCGTCCCGACGCTCGGGCCGGACGCGACCGCCGTTTTGCTCGAAACGAAAGCGGAGACGCCGGAAACGCTCGCGGCGCAAATCGCCGAAATTAAGGGCGCGCTCGCCGATTTTCCGCTCCTTTTCCCGGTCGAGTTCACCGAAGACCCGGCGGTTTTCGGGCCTTGGTGGGCGATGCGCTCCGGGATTTTCCCGTCGGTCGGCGGAATGCGCGAACCCGGAACGACCGCGCTTATCGAGGACGTCGCGTTCCCGCTCGACGTTTTGCCCGAAGCGACCGTCGAGTTGCAACGGCTCATCGACAAATACGGGTACCGCGACGGCGTCATTTACGGACACGCGCTCGAAGGGAACTTCCACTTCGTCCTGAATCAGCGGTTCGACTCCGACGCCGAAGTCGCGCGATACAAAGGGTTAATGCTCGAAGTCGTCGAACTTGTCGTCGACCGTTTCGACGGTTCGCTCAAAGCGGAACACGGAACCGGGCGGAATATGGCGCCGTTCGTCGAGCGCGAATGGGGCGCCAAGGCGTTCGCGACGATGCGGGCGGTTAAGGAGTTGTTCGACCCGAAAAACCTTTTGAATCCCGGCGTTATTTTCAACGACGACCCGAACTGCTTCGTCAGCGACTTCAAACCGCTTCCGACGACGAGTCCGACGGTCGACAAGTGCATCGAATGCGGCTTTTGCGAACCGAACTGCCTCACTTGCGGCTTGACGTTGTCGTCGAGACAGCGCGTCGTCGTTCGGCGGGAAATCTCGCGGCTCGAACGGGACGGCTCCGACCCGGCGCGCTTGGCGGAGTTGAAGCGGGAATACGCGATTCCGGGGCTCGCGACCTGCGCCGGGGACGGGCTCTGCTCGACGTCTTGCCCGATGAAGATCAACGTCGGCGAACTGACGCACGAACTGCGGGCGGAAAACGCGCCCCCGGGAAGCCTCCCTTGGAAACTCGGCGACTTGACGGCGCAACGGCTCGCGACGATTAAGTCGGGATTGCGACCGGTTTTGCGGTTGGCGCGCGTCGGGCGGGCGGTTCTCGGCGAACGCGGAACGACGGCGGTCGGGCGGACGTTGCATCGCGTCGGATTCCCGCTTTGGACGCCGGCGCTTCCGAAACCGTTCAAAATCAAACGGCGACGCTTCCCGAACGTCGAGTTTGTCGCGCCGGTTAAAGGCGGGAAAACTGGGCAAACCGGGCAAACCGGCGAAAGCGGCAAAGTCGACGCGACCGGAAAAGCGGCGAACGTCGAGCGGCGCGAACCGTCGGCGTCGCCGGGGAAAATCGTTTATTTCCCGAGCTGCATCAACCAAACGATGGGCGCGTCCGGGAACGAACGTCCGCTCGTCGAAGCGACGGTCGGTTTGCTCGAAAAGGCCGGTTTTGCGGTCGTTTTCCCGCCGAACTTCGAAAACCTTTGTTGCGGAACGATTTGGGAAAGCAAAGGAATGCCGGACGTCGCCGACCGCAAGACGGCGGAGCTGGAAGAGGCGCTCTTCGTCGCGTCGAACGGCGGCGAATACCCGATTCTTTGCGACCAGTCGCCCTGTTTGCTCCGAATGAAGGAAAAAATGACGCGGTTGCGCCTCTTCGAACCGATCGAGTTGATCGAAACGTTCCTCGTCGACCGCCTCGACTTTAAGCCGATCGACGAGCCGATCGCGATTCACGCGACCTGTTCGACGCGGAAAATGGGGTTGCTTCCGCTCCTTGTGAAACTCGCAAACCGTTGCGCGACCGACGTTTTGCTCCCGGAGGAAGTCGGCTGTTGCGGGTTCGCCGGGGACAAGGGCTTCATTATGCCGGAGGTGAACGAGTTCGCGTTGCGGAAGTTGGAGCCGCAACTGAAGCGCCGCGCCGTCGTCGCCGGTTACTCGACGAGCCGCACCTGCGAAATCGGCCTAACGACAAACGGCGGCGTCCCGTATTCGTCGATCGTTTACTTAGTCGACCGCGTTACGACGCCGAAAAAATAACGCGTCGACGGAGCGTTCCGAACCCGAGTTAACGTTCGAACGACGTTACGGCCTTTTCGACGGGAAACGCCGTCGTCGGTTATTTAGCGTCGTCGGGCGAAGGAACGCTTAGAATAGCGTCGCGGCGGTTATTTCGCGGCGTCGGTTTGCGCGAACTCTTTTAGGCGGCGGTAGAGCGTTCGCTCGCCGAGACCGAGGATCTTCGCCGTCTCCTCGCGGTTCCCGCCGGTCGAACGGAGCGTCTCCAAGATGAAAACGCGCTCCAACTCGTCCAGCGAAACGCCGACAAACGATTTCAACGAACGCGCCGAGTCGAGCGAGGCGGGACCGGGAACGACCGCGGAACTCCCGGGCGAAGAGGAAGGAGGAACGGGAACGCTTCCGGAGGCGGGCGCCGTAACGACCGCCGCGTCGAGCGTTTCGACGGCGCCGTTCGGAAACGCTTCCGACGGCGCGACGTCCGCGAACGAAACGTCCAACGTCGGCGGTTCGAGCGCGCGTTCCGGCGTCGGGAGCGCAAGCGGAGCGGTCGAATTCGGCGTCGCGTCGAGAATTTCGTCCGGCAAATCGTCGACGTCGATCAAACCGTCGAAGTCGACGACGACGACGCTTTCCGCGACGTTGCGCAATTCTCGCACGTTTCCTGGCCAATCGTACAGAAACAGCTTGCGCCGCGCCGCCTGCGTAACGCCCTTGATCGATTTCCCGTATTTTTTCGCGAAAATCTTCATAAAATGGTCGAGCAGCATCGGTACGTCGCCGGCGCGCTCTTTTAAACTCGGAAGTTTCAGCGTTACAACTTTCAAACGGTGATACAAGTCGGCGCGGAAAAAGCCCTTTTCGACCGCCTCTTCCAGTTTCCGGTTCGTCGCGGAAACGAGGCGAACGTTGACTTTGATCGTTTTGTTCGAGCCGACCGGCGTTATTTCGCGGTTTTCTAAAACGCGCAACAACTTGACTTGCGTCGACGGCGACATGTCGCCCACTTCGTCGAGGAAAATCGTTCCGCCGTTCGCGTACTCGAATTTGCCGACGCGGTCGCTCGACGCGTCGGTGAAGGCGCCTTTGACGTGTCCGAAAAGTTCGCTTTCGAGGAGGTGTTCGCTCAAGGCGGCGCAGTTGAGCGCGACGAACGGCTTGTTTTTGCGCGGGCTGTTTTGGTGCAGCGCCTGCGCGAAAAGTTCTTTGCCGACGCCGGTTTCGCCGAGGATAAGAACCGTCGCGTCGGTCGGCGCGATCCGTTTGAGGCGTTCGATCGTTTTGAGCATCGCCGGCGAGGAGCCGACGACGCCGTCGAACCCGAATTTTTCGTCGAGACGTTCTTTCAAGCGGCGGTTGACTCGGCGCAGGCGCGTCGCTTCGCCCGCTTTTTGGACGATCGAACGGAGGCGCTTTAAGTCGAGCGGCTTTTGCAGGTAGTTGAACGCGCCTTCGAGCATCGCCTCGACCGCCGTTTCAACGCCGTTAAACGCCGTCATTAGAACGACTTCCGTTTCCGAACGCTCTTGTTTCGCGGCGCGCAACACTTCGAGACCGGCGTCGTCCGTTTCGAGCATCAGGTCGGTAACGACGACGTCGAAAGCGCGGCGTTTGATTTCGTCGAGCGCTTCGCGTTGCGAGTGAACGACGACGCATTCGGCGCCGATTTTTTCCAGCGCCGCCGCGACGACCTCCGCGTGCGCCGGTTCGTCGTCGACGACCAAAACTTCCAACGGTTCTTCCGGCGTCGTCGGCGCCGCGTTTCCTTCGCTTGATTTCGACAATGAAAAACCTCCGATAACAAGTCGACGGCGTTAAGCTTTAAG
>JAZNJF010000476.1:0-7515 GCA_045577885.1 Thermoguttaceae bacterium
ACCGCTTGGCCTGCGAGTTCCGTAAAGTTGCGCCATCTCGCGCATCGAATTGCGAACGACGCGTTTGAGCGATTTCGCCAACCAACGAATCGAAACCGCCGCCAACGGAACGAAAAGGAACGTAAAAAGCAACAATTGCCAACTAACCAGCGCCGCGCCGACGAGGCAAACGAGCATTTTTAACGGTTCGCGAATCGTTTTTCCGTAAACCAATTCAATCCCGCCGCTCAACGACGCCATATCGTACGTAAACCGACTCGTCGCGTCGGCGACCCCGCGTTGGCTAAAATGGTTGACTTCGTATCCGAGCAACTTGCGGAAGAAAAGCGCGCGCAATTCGAAAGCGCCGAGTTGCCCAATTCGCGACGAAAGGAGGGAGTGAACGTAGGTGCAAACGCCCTTCACCAGCGTTCCAATCATTACAAACGCCATTAACGCGACAACCGTCATAAACGGATCGCTCGGCGTCCAGCGGCGCGCGTATGGGAGCGCCGTTTCGCAACGTTTGAGGGATTTTTCCGTTTCGAGTATTTGCGAATCGAGAAGCGAGGCCCGACGCGGGTCAAACGGAACGCGCTCGTTTTGCCCCGCCGCCTTATCTTCGCCATTTTCTCCATTCGAATTTCCCGAATTTTCCAAATTTCCCGATTGCGTCGACTTTTTGGACGTCGAATCGGTCGTTTCGGCCGCGACGGCGTTTTCGTCGCTCATCGCGTCGCGTTCGGCGCGGAGTTTTTCAAGGCGTTCCTTTTGATTAACAACTTCTTTTTCAAGCCAACTTGAAACGGAGTCGCCCTGAAACGACACTTGAACGAGCGGATAAACGGTCGCGATGTTCCCCCCCCAACAGAGCGCAAGGCACAACGACGACAAAACGACGCCGACAATGTTCCATTTATACTTAAACGTTATCTTAAGCGCTCGCCAAAAATTTTTCATTTTTTCGTTCTTTTTATTTTTACGTCGTTCCAAGACCGCGCCTTCTTTCGCGGCGTCGTTAAAATGCAAAACAGCGTTCGAAACGCAGTATAACGAAATTTTCGCGTTCGAGATAGAGGAATTTTAACGATTAAGAAAAAAACGCAAGAAAGAACGCGTTCTCTAAGAATAAAACCTCGACGGTTTTTCGTTCGCCGTCGAGGTTTTAACGTTAAAACGTTTAAACTTTAACGATTATTCAGCGTTTGCCAACGCCGCGTCGCGTCAGTCGCCGAAAACGTCGCGCACCGCTTCGAGATATTTGAAGCCGGTAGTCGTATCGGGTTCGAGATAACTCCCCTCCGTCCACTCGTTCCAGCAGTTGATGTTCATAATGCGCGGCGCTTTCGGGTCGGCGAGAATGCGATCCTTGGTAATTTGGAGCGCTTGTCGAAAGTTTTCCGGCGTGTTGTTGACGATAATGTTCGTAAACGGGTAGCCGTAATTCCCAAAGGGGTCGTCTTGGTGCGCGCGCGGGCTCGAGTCCCACCCCATCGAGACGTTCGGGATGTACGGAATCGAAAAACCGTCGCGAGCGCGGTCCCAATGTTTCAAATATTCGTCGCGAACCCAATTAAAATCGACTTCGCGTTGATTCAACGGGACGTGGTGAATCCAAACGTAAGACGTCGCCGAATCAAATCCCAACGCCTCGACGATTTTGACCGGATCGGTCAGTTTTTTCTCGCCCGGAATGTTCGGATAACCCCAATAAACCGCGTTGATATGCAGGTCCGGGAAACCGGCGGCCTTCGTTTTTTCGCGGAACCGCTCGATCGCGGCTTTCGTCGCTTCAAACGAACCAAAACTGTTCCCGAATTGCGTTAGGTCGTAAATCGAAAAATAAGGCGCGCCGTTGATTTTCCAATAATTCGGCTGTTTGAAATAATCGTTAATAACGTGATCGCAAATTTTGTCGAACGTTTCCGGCGTAACCGCGCCCGGATAAAGCAACCCGGCGGGCTTATCCTTGCGTTTCGGGTGAATGTCGACCCAGTCGTGGTTCGCCCACATGAGCGCAAATTTAATTTTGTCCCGATTTTCCGCTTTCAGGAAGCCTTCGTCGATCGGACGTTCCAAAAACGGGCCGTCGTTGTAATAATACCAGTCGAAGAGGAAAACGTCGACGCCGTATTTATGCGCGGCGTCGATTTTTTGCGCCATATCCTTCGGGTTCGCCGAATCGGTGTACCCCCAGAGCGGAACTTTCGGTTGGCGGTGCCCTTCGAAACGCGGTTTCGCTTCCTTGACCAACTTCCACTCCGTCCAACCGGGCCCGAATTTCTTCTCGTTCCGCGCGTCGACGTGATAGTTGCCGAAATAATACGCGACGACTTCAATATCGTCGCCGTTTTTCGCCGGTTCCTGCGGTTCCGCCGCCGTTAAATTCGTCGCGACCGCTAAACTCGTCGCAACCGTCGCCGCCAACGTCGTTAAAAATCCCCAACGACTCCGTTTCATCGTTCCTCCTTCGACCGGCGCGCCTTCCGACGCCCGACTCAACCCTCGATAAACGCCCGCCGAGAAGCGCCGCTTTCGACGACCGCGAAAAATTTTCGCTCCTAAGAGCCGCAATAAAAAAACGAAACGTCTCCAAGAAGAGTTTCCCCCTTCTTTTTAACGTTTCGTTTCTTGTTTGTCAAGCGCCGCGTCGCAAAATTGCGGAATTTCCGCTAAAAAAGAAACGCCGGAACGCTACTCCGCTTGCGGGAAACGCGCCCCGTTCGTTTGTCGACGCTCGACCGCTTCCGCGACGCGCCTTACTCGCTCGAATCGAGCGAAAACTATTTGCCGACGACCCAGTGCGTGAAGCTCTTGATCTTCAAGCCGCCTTCGGTCGCGACTTGACCGACGGTTTTCGTCGTGTCGATCATGAACGGTTGGTCGAGGAGGCAGACTTCCTTGAGGTAGGTCTTGATGCGGCCTTCGACGATCTTTTCGATGATGTTTTCCGGTTTGCCGGCTTGTTGTTGGCGCGTTTGTTCGACCGCGATTTCGCGTTCTTTCGCCAAGACGGCCGGATCCAAGTCGTCGGCGGAGACGGCTTTCGGGTTCATCGCGCAAATGTGCATCGCGATTTGTTCGGCCAACGCGGCGTTGTCGCCTTCAACCGCGACGACGACGCCGTCGACGTTGTTGAAGTGGACGTAGGAACCGGCGGCGCCTTCGACGCGGCAAATGCGGTTGAGCTTGAAGACTTCGCGAATTTTGTTGACGAGGTCGTCGAATTGGAGTTGGAGGTCGCCTTGCGCGAGGAGTTCTTCCGGCGTCGCGGCGCCCGGGCCTTCGGCGAGTTGCTTCGCGATGTTCGCGATCAACGCTTGGAATTCGACGGTGTTGGCGACCGGCGCGGATTCGCAAAGGAGTTCGACCATCGCGGTAACGCCGTTGGCGCTGCAGACGGCGACGCGGCCCGCTTCGGTTTCGCGGTCGGAACGTTTTTCCATCGTTTTCTTACCGGCTTTGCGGATCAGTTCGATGGCGAGTTCTTCGTTGCCTTCGGCTTCTTCGAGGGCCTTTTTGCATTCCATCATCGGCAAGCCGGTCTTGTCGCGGAACGATTTAACCATAGCGGCGGTAATAGCGGCCATTTTTAGCTCCTTAAATCTTATCTATTTTATCTATTCTGTCTATACTGTCTTCTTAATCGACGTCGGCGACTAAAGAACGGCGCCGCGCTCCCGATACGAGAGGCGACGTCGTTTTTTCCGCTTTCGGTCGTCGACGTTAACGCCGTCGTTCGACGCCGCTTGCGACCGCAAACTCGGCGCGTTCAACGGCGACCTTACCCGAAATTATTCGGCGTCGGCTTCCGCTTTTTCGTCCGCGGCGGCGTCGGCGGCGACTTCTTCGGCCGGAGCTTCGAATTTGCGGGATTCGAGTTCCTTAACGCCTTCGGCGACCGCGTCGGCGAGGTAGGAAACGATCAAATCGATCGAGCGGATCGAGTCGTCGTTGCCCGGGATCGGCAAATCGACTTCGTCCGGGTCGGAGTCGGTGTCGATAAGCGCGATCGAGACGACGCCGAGTTTGCGCGCTTCGCGAACGGCGTTCTTTTCTTTGCGCGGGTCGACGACGACCATGACGGCCGGGTAGCGGTTCATGTCGCGGAGACCGTTCAAGTTGCGGTACATCTTGCGGTATTCGCGCGCCAACGACGCTTGCATTTTCTTCGAGTAGGTCGAAAGCTCTTCGCCGTTGATGATCTTTTCGAGTTCTTCGAGGCGCTTCAGGCGGCTGCGAATCGTGTTGAAGTTCGTCAGCGTGCCGCCGAGCCAACGTTCGGAGACGTACGGCATGCCGCAACGTTGCGCTTGGGTCGCGATCGTTTCGGACGCTTGACGCTTCGTGCCGACGAAGAGGATCAGGCTGCCTTCGGCGGCGACTTGCTTCAGGTATTTGCGAGCGCGGAGAACGCCGCGGACCGTTTCGCGAACGTCGATGATGTGGATCAGCTTGCGGCGACCGTAAACGTACGGACGCATTTTCGGATTCCAGAGGCTCGCGCGGTGCCCGAAGTGAACGCCGGATTCGATCAAAGCTTTAATGGAAAGAGGAGCGTCGGCCATTTTTCTTCCTTTCTCGTCGTCGTTCGGCACATCGTTACGAAGCCGCCCGCGCTGCGCGAACGCTCCCAAATCGACGTTTAGACGACGCGATCAAAAAACTTAGGGTTGTTTCGGCGAACGCCTTCCGCCCTTTATATATTAATAAGGACAAAAACGTTCGCCGCGTCGGCTTTTCTCAAACAACGCGAGCGCTCGAACCGACGCGAACGCCGCGACGCCGTCGTCGAAACGCCTCCGCGAAAAGCGAGACGGAGGAGCGCGACCAAGCGGCGAAACTTAAATTTTTTCGATTGTACCCCGACTTTCCGCTTTCGTCAACGGGGGCCCTCGACCTCGGCGCGAGATTTTTTCGTTTTCGCGTCTTTTTTCGCTCGCTTTTCTCCGCCGCCATTGGATTGCGCCGGTCGCAACGATTTTAACGGCGCTCTCAAAACGCGCTCCTTTCCCCTTCCCTCGTCCGTTCCGCCGTTCCGACAAGAAAAAAAGAAACGCGAAGTCTCTTGCGAAACTCCGCGTCTCCGGTTAAGGATTCGGCGCTGATCGTCGCCGCGATCGTTCGGCGGCAACTACGAACGCTTTCACGTTGTCGTTTAGTCGAAATCGCTCGGGCTGACGCTCAGATTAACGAGGTTGTACAGCATGTTGAACCAAAGTTCGACCGGCGTGTACTCGACCAAAATGACGTCGTTCGGCTCGATCAAGATACGTTGCGACGGGTCGCGCAACATCTCTTTTTGTTTGATTTGAATCGCGTACTGCTTGCCGTTGACCTCGCGAAGGACGAGGATGCGGCTCGCCGGAACGAGGCTCCCGACGCGGCTCGACGTGTTCGAGGCCGCCGCGCCCGCCGAAGCGCCGACGGTGCCGCCGGCGGTGGCGATCGCGCCCATGACGTCGAGGTCGTAGTCGCGCGGAATCGGATAGACGCCGCCCTTGATGAGACCGCCGGTGTAGTACACTTCCGCTTCGCGGGATTGAATGTAAACGACGTCGCCGTCGTACAGGGTAACGTCTTCCGACGTCAATTGCGGCGGTTCTTCGTTCGCGCCGACGCGGAGCGGAATGCGGACGATTCCGAGTTCGGAGTTAAGGTCGCTAATCGTTCCGGTCGCGTTGTAACGGTCGGCGACTTGGCTTTGCGCGTATCCGACGTCGAGGTCGCCGCTCATGTAGTCGGTCTTGCTGAACTCTTCGCTGTACGCTTTGCGCAAAATAACGACTTCGTTTTTCGCGTTCAAGCCCGGAAGCCCGCCGGTTTGGCTCAGCGCTTCCAAGACGTCGTTGCGGTACGCCGGAAGTTCGAGCGAAGTCGCGGTTCCGCGGCTCATTCCGCTCATATACGCCGCGCCTTTGCCGGCGATCGCCATATTATTCGACGAAGTTCGCATGTCGTCGCTCGCGACGTCTTCGCGGATGACCGTAACGTGATACGTGCGACGCTTAATCATCGACACGGAGATATTCGCGTCGGCGCGGACGATTTGACGCTTCAAGGTGTACGCCGCGCGGATCGCCTCTTCGGCTTGCACGAGCGTCATCCCTTCGACGTAAATCGGTTCCGGAAGCATCGGAAGCGAGAGCGTCCCGTCGGAACGAACTTGATACGGGTACCCGGAAGCCGGGCGGTCGTTCACCGAAACGTTCGGGCCGATGTTGTGAATCGGCGGCGCTTCGTCGATCGCGCCGGTGATCCCGGCGATGTAAATGCCCAACACGTCGTTCGGGCCCAAAAGTTCTTCGGCCGGCTTGTCCATTCGCAACTTCACGAAGTTGATTTGCTCCATTTCGCTACGAACGCCGCCGTGAATTTTACTCTTAAAATACCCGGCGGGGACGGTCTGACTGTTCGGAATACTTAAGCATCCGCTAGTCGTCGCGCAAACCAATAAACACGCCCAAAACGCCTTTATTGTTTTTTTCATTGTTATGTGTCCTTACATCTCAAATCGAGCGTTCGCGGCCCGATTCACACCGATCCTTACCTTGCGGAAAACGCGCTCGCCGACGTTGCGAGCGGTCGCGTTCGCCGTTCGAAATCCGGTCCGTTCGGCGAATCTTCCGCGATTCCTGAAAAACATCGGCGTTTTTTCCGCGCAACTTTCAGGAAAATAGCTTTCGCGCTAAAAATTTTGCCAAAAGACGCCGTCGCCCCCGAAAAAGGACGCGACGCCGCCGACAAAATCTACGCTAATCCTATTTTCGGCCGTCGCGCCGTCGCGCTATAACTTTTTCGAGTAAAATCTTCAAATCGCTTTCGTTCCCCCTTTTCCTTAACGCCGCCGCTCCTCCTACAACCCATAAAATCCCTGCAACCCGCGTATCCTTAACGCCTCCCTTATCTTTCCCATTTTATTTTACACAAAGCGCCTATTTTCTCTAAAACCGCGACTCGCCAAGGCCGATACAAGAAATATCCCTTATATATATTAATGAATCGTTCAACGCCTCCAAGGAACGCCGCCATGAACGTCGCCGCTCACGCCTTTATTCTCGCGTCGCAACGTCTTCCCGCCGAACATCGCCGCGAACCGAAAGCCCCGACGCGCCCCGAACTCGCCTTCAAGCCGCTTCGCGACGTCCAAGGAGTCGCGCCCGGTCGTCCGATCGCCGCCGATCCGAAACGCCGCGACGCGCTCGCCGAACGCCGAACGCCGCGACGCGCCCTCGCCGAAACGCCGCTCCCCTTCGCCCGTCGCGACGGCGACGAACGCGGTCGCCTGCTCGACGTCTACTGTTAACCGCCGCTCGCCGTTCTCTATCTTGCCCATTCTTTCTATTCTCGCGTTAAAATTTCGCCGATTCGTTAAAATAGCGAAAAATTTCTAAAAACGCTCGAACCCCCGTTGCGTCGCGGCGTACAATAGTTTATACTCGCAGAGCGCCGGTTTCGCGCCCGCACTGAGCGGCGTTCGAGTTCCGCTTGTTCGACTCGCCGACGCAAAACGCCCGTCATTTTAGAAAGCGACAC
>JAZNJF010000477.1:0-3940 GCA_045577885.1 Thermoguttaceae bacterium
CTTCGCTTACCAAGCGTTGACGAAGGCGCGCCCGGCTGGTTCGACCGGCGACAAACTCGACGTAACCCGAGAAACGCGGGTCGCTTCTTGGACGCGTCCGGACGGCAAGCGCGGTTGGGCGCTTTGGTCGGGCCGCGCGGAGCGTCCGACGACGCTCAAGATCGACGGCAAGGTCGACGCGGCGTTCGACTACCTCGGGAACGAAGTCGACAAGCCGCGTTCCGGCGCCGAAGTTCGCCTCGCGCCGGGGATTCTTTACCTCGTCGGCCCGAAAAACGTCGAACTAAACTAACGCCGCCCCGTCGACGGCGGCGCGACGCCCTCCGAAGCGCCGCCGCGACTCCGGCCTAAACGCCGCCCGACGCCGCGACGCAAGTAAAACGCGACGCGGCGCTTTTCACGTTTGTATCGCCGCGCCGACGCCGCCCTCGAAGTCGCGACGCCTCCGGTTCAATCGCCAACCGTCGCGGCGTCGCAAGCGCCGTTTCAACCGTCAAAACCATCAAGAACGTCAAGAACGTCAAAAGCCGCCGCGCCGATTCCCGACGCGACGGCTTTTTCGCTTCGTTCCGCTTCGCTCAACGCCTTTTTAGGTCGCCGCGACGATCCGAAGAGCCGACGTCGTCGCACGCCTTTGTAAAACGCGCCGAACACGCTCGCCCACCGATAAAACAAAAGAAAAAATTCCTATTTTTATAAAAGCCTAACACAAAACGCAAAGGCAATTGCAAACGCGTTTATTTTAACAAATTTTCATACGACGTCAAAAAGCGCAAATCGGCAAACGCGCGCAAATATTGAGACTTATTTCAAAGAGCGCTTAAAAAGCCGCGACGGCTTCCGAAATGGGAACCGTCGCGGCGTTCGTTGGATTCGGTTATGTCGAAACGGCGGCTAAACGTCGACGAGCAAACGTCTTAACGCCGATTCGCTATAACGTCGACCGTCGCTCGATTTCGCGTCGCGCTTAGTCTTTGTATTGAACCCAAATGTTGCGGTATTGGACTTTGTTGCCGTGGCCTTGCAGGTAAAGACCGCGCGCTTCGTCCGCTTCGCCCTTGCAGCCCGGCGTGTTGCGCGGGAGTTCGACGTCGTCGTGAATCAAAACGCCGTTGTGTTTGACCGTAACGCGAGCGTTCGCGACCTTTTTGCCGTCTTCGAACTTCGCCGGGGTATAGTCGATATCGTACGTTTGCCACGTCAGCGGGACGCCGGCCATGTTGACGATCGGTTTCGCGAATTGATAGAAACCGCCGCATTCGTTGTTTTCGCCTTCAAGACCGAACGAGTCCAAAACTTGGCATTCGTACGCTTCGCCAATGTAAACGCCGCTGTTGCCGCGCGCTTGACCGGTATGGTTCGGCATGAACGACGTCATGAACTCGATGTGGAGCGTGTAAGGCTTCTTTTCGAACGGTTTGACGCGAGCTTCCGACCAAAGCGCCTTCGTTTCTTCGTTCATCTTCGCGCCCGGTTCGAAATTGTCGAGGTTCGTGCCGTCGAAGACGACGAACGCGCCTTCCGGAGCCTTTTGACCGAGCGTCGGGCTTTCGAGAACGACGCGTTGGAGTTCGCTCTTGCCGCGGAATTCGAGGAAGAACTTGTCGCCTTCCATCGTTCCGATCAGCTTCGTCGCTTTTTGTTCGTCGGTGAAGACGATTTCGCGGTCTTCTTCGTAACGCGGAATGTCCATTTTTTGGCCGGTAACGACCAGTTTGCCGTCGACCAGTTCGCCCGTCCCGAAGAAGCGCGCTTTCGAACGATCCCAACCGGCGCCCGGGAGACCGTCTTGGTAACCGACGACGTCGAATTTGTCCGCGCCGCGAGCGATCACGTGATAGCCGCGGTTTTTCGCTTCTTCGTAATACGCGCCTTGAATATTGTACGCGTCGATATATTTGCCGTTTTCAAATTCGGCGATTTGTTTCAGCGAGGTGAACTCTTGCGCGCTCGCGAACGAAGCGCCAAAAAGAATCGCGGCGAGAGCGAAACCGAACGATTTTTTCATCGATGCAACCTTTCAATATTAATATAACGTATCATAGCGGAAACGCCGCGACGCGAAAACTCGTCGCGACGTAAAATCGGTTAAATACCGAACGTTCGAAGCGCCGCCGCTCGACCCGCGTCGATTATCGGCGCTTTATTCGGAAATTTCAAACGCTCCGTAAAAATCGAGATTAGCGTTCGATCAACGCGCGTTGTTCCTTCGTGATCGGCATCACTTGGAAGTTTTTGAACCACATTTTGCCGTCGGCGTGGCCGTGGAGTTGGAGACCGAGTTTGCCGGTCTTTTCGAGTTTCGGGTCGTCGATGTTGACGACGCGGAAACCGTTCAGGAAGGTCGTGGCGCGGTCGCCGCAGCAAGCGACGGCGATTTCGTTCCAACCGTCTTTGTTGCGGATCGTTTCGACGAATTCGTCGTCGGTTCCGAGCCAGCCGCGACCCGGTTCGTTTTTACCGGCGGTGTGCCAAATACCGGCTTCTTTGCCGTTCCCCGCGATTTCGTCTTGGCAACCGCGGAGGAGCCAAGTCGTGTCGACTTCGTGAGCGCGGAAGTAGAGCGCGCTGTTGCCGCCCCAATAACGATAGTCGACTTTCGCGACGAAGTCGTCGTAATTGTCGTTCGTAACGATAAGGCCGTCTTTCGGTTCCGACGCCGGGTGTTCGCCGATCAGGTAGCCTTCTTCTTCGTTGAACGTCCAGCACGCCGGGACGAATTTGTACGCGTCTTTGATTTCCCAACCGTTTTCGCCCTTAACGAAGAACGACTTCCATTCGCTGACGCCGAGGTCTTTGACGCGGATGTTTTTCCAGTGGATCGTGCCTTGGCCGCCGGCGTGAACTTGGAGACCGAAGTAGCCTTTGAAGTCGACGTAGTCGAAGAAGTTCGAGACCGCGACGCCGTTGATCCAGGTGCGGATCGACGGGCCGACGCATTGGATTTCGAGCGTGTTCCAGTCGCCCGCTTTGTAGGTCGCGAACGCTTTTTTCAGCGTTTCTTCCGGAGTCGGGTCGAGCCAAACGCGACCTTTTTGATGACCGCGGCGGCCTTCGTCGTAAATGCGGGCGTTGTCTTGGTCGCCGGCGATTTCGCATTGGTAACCGAACATGCGGTCGCCGTCTTCGCGGATTTGGCTGCGGAATTGAACGCCGGAGTTGCCCGGAACGGAAACTTTGAAGTCGAGCTTCAGGATGAAGTTGCCGTATTCTTTTTCGTAAACGAGGAAGGTGTTGTGCGGCGTGTTCGGGACGCATTCGCCGATAATTTCGCCGTTTTCGACCTTATATTTCGCCGAACCGCCGTGTTTGGCCCAACCGTCGAGCGATTTGCCGTCGAAAATCGAAACGAAGCCTTCTTCGACGTCCGCCGCTTGAGCCGACGAGACCGCGAAGCAACCGACCGTCGCCAACAACGCGGCGACGCAGCAGAACAATTTGCGCATTTTTTCGTCCTTATTAATAAAGGGGAGGAAATTCGGGAGGAAAAACTCGACGGCGCGGCAAACGCCGCTCTCCGCGCTCCTTTCGCTTTTCGTTTTCGCTTCTCCGCGAGCCGAAACGCTCCGAAGCCGCGAAAGCGGAAGAGGAGCGAAAACGCGAAGTCGGAAGCGTCGCAACGCGCCGTCCGTTTTCGTTTGCCTCTTAGTATAACCGCGACGCCGGAAAATTGCAATCGCGGCGCCGCGCTTTTTTCACAGTTCTCGCAAAAAAATCGCGACCGTTCGTTTTGTCGCGTTAATCTAGGCGCTTTGCGCAAACTAAGCAAGAACGTCGTTTCGTTCGCCGTCGTTCGCCGCGTCTAACTCCGCCTTCGACGCCGGTCGCGCCGACGACGTCGCGCGAAAATCTTCCGAAAACGCTCTTGCCCTCGAACGTAAAATACGTTTATATTACTCGCTAAAGCGCCGCGCTTCGCCCCGCGACGTTTCCCCCGCCC
>JAZNJF010000478.1:0-54140 GCA_045577885.1 Thermoguttaceae bacterium
CCGCGAACCGCCCGACGCTTCGTCGCGCCGACGTTCGACCGACGTTAAAACTTGCCAACCCAAGAGACGAGTTGCGCGAAGAATTTCGCGTACTCGGCGCCGATTTCGACGAAAAGACCGTCGCCGAGCGCCGCCGGAAGCTCTTGGAAAACGCGCTCTTGGCCCCAGTCGACCATTCCGCCGATCCAGTGCGGAGCGACGTCCGACGCGAACGCCGCGACGCGCCCGGCGCCCAAGTCGTCGACGACCAAGAACGGGTATTTTTCGACGAACTCGATTTGAATATCGTCGGCGTTCAAGTCGGCGGCGACCGTCTTTTTCCAAGTCGTTTTCGTTCGGATTCCTTCGAGAAGAACGGTCGCGCCCGTTTTCGCGTCGAAACGGTTAAAACCGCCGACGCCCGGCGCCGTTTCCCAAGGCAAATCGGCCAAAATCGGATGCTCGAGCGTCGTCGGACGGAGCAACACCGGCGACCAGTAGTTGCGTCGGTCGTCCGAATCGCTCATTTCGACCGGCAAAATTTCGGCCAACGGCGAATTATGGTACTCGCCGAGCCGCCCGAAATAGCTTTCCCAACCGCCGAGCATCAGCAAACCGGCGCCGTCTTCGCGAACGCGCTCGACGATATGTTCCATGTCGCCCGCCCCGAAGCAGGAACGCGGGTAGTCGCTGACGACATAAAGGGAATACGCCCGATTTTGGAAGTCGGCGCTCGGCGACGTTCCGGAGTCGACGCGGTCGAACGCGATTCCGCGATTCGTCAAGACGCCGCAAAGATACGCCGCCGCTCGCGTCGCGTCGTCGTCGCCCAAGTAACAAACGCGTTTTTCAAGTTGCATATTTTACCCGTTTTCTCTGTTTTAACGTTTTCGGAGCCTTAAACGACCGTTTTTCGAACGACCGCGACCGCTCGCCGCAACGGTTTAACGCCGTTTCGACGTTCGAACGCCTCGACGGAACGGACGGTTTCGCCGCGCTCCGCCGTTAAAGTCGCCGCGTTTTGACTATTTCGACAGTTTTTCCGCTTCCGCGAAGAGGTCTTTGCAGCGTTGCGGGACGAAAATGTCGAACTCGGCTTCGCGGATGAATTCGTCGCAACCGTTTTCGCGTTGCATTTGAATCGTGATGTCGATTTGCTTTTGGCTGACGTAACTCAACAGCCCGTTGATCTTGCGTTCGAAGAGGTCTTCCGAAACGCGAATGCGGAGCGTCGGCGGCGTAATGAAGTTGCTGTACGTCGCGTACTCGTAAATCGCCGGGATTTGCGGAATCGGTTCGCCGAGTTCCGGCCAAATCGTCCCTTGCGCGTGGAAGATGCTGATCATCGCTTCCGAGTTGACGAACTTATGGTCCGGATGCAGGTCGGTGATCGTCGGGACGAAAAGACGCGTCGGTCGGGTTTGACGCATCAGCCAAACGAGCGAGTTTTGAACGCCCGCGCCCCCCGCGATTTCCGGGCCTTCGCCGGGAGCGCCGGTCGCGAAACGGCGGCCCGCTTGACGGTTGAGCGAACCGTCGTCGTGTCCGAGGAAGTAGAGGTTTTCCGCCGGGAGACCGAGCGCGGCGAACGAATCGGCGCATTCCTTGCGGCGCACGTCGGCGATCGTTTCGCGTTCTTCCGGCGAGCAGTACCCCATTTTGCCGTTCGTAACGACGCCCGCGTAAGTCTTGATTCCGCTAAAGAGCGACGCGATGAACGTCAAACCGCAACCGGCGATGATGTCGTCGTCGTGCGGCGCCAAGAAGAGCCAACGCTCTTCGTCGCCTTTCCAGTTCGGAAAAATGTCGCCGGGATTCGCCGACGAGACAACGCCCGTTTCGGAACGTCGATCAAAGGAAACGAAAGACTCGCTCATTTTCAACCCTCAAAAACCGTTCAAATAATTAAGGCTAACGAACGCTCGACGGCGCTTCGCTTAATAATAACGAACAACGCAAAAAACGCGCCGCCTTAGCGATAACTCGCCGACGCCCGCTTCCAAGCGTCGACAAGGCGACAAAACGCCGCCCACCGCCCAACGCGACCGAACGAAACGCCCCTCAAAACGCGCTTCGTCGACCGTCGGGCGGCGACGTTTCGTCTTCCAAAATCGCTCGACCGCGCAAACAACGCCGCGTCGAAACGCCCTCAAAGAGCGTCAAAGCGGCGACGTTGCGCGGCAAGCGTCGTCAAATTCGACTCAACCGACGAATTCGTTCCCGATTTTGCGGGCGCGTTCCGGTTTGTCGAGGTCGACGCCGAGCGCGACGCCCGTTTGAACGAGCAAATTCCAACCGGCGACGAGTTGGAGGAACGTGTCGAAACCGCAGATCGACGGGATTTTGATCGTCGGGAAGATCGTGTCTTCGGACGAAATCGCGACGACGGTAACGCCCGCGCGACCTTCGATGAGTTCCTTAATCTTTTCGCATTCGGACGGGAACGGATCGACAAGAATGCAGGCTTCGCCGGCGCGCATAATTTCTTCGACGCCGTGCAGGAGGTAGGTGCCTTCGAGGTAGTCGCTCTTCTTGCGGGTGATTTCGTTCGTTTTGAGCGTCAGTTCTTCGGCGACGCCGTTGTTGCGACCGGCGAAGTAGAGAACCGGCGCGTCGGCGAGCTTCTTGACAACGTCGGCGTCGATTTCCGCTTCCATAATTTCGGTCATCGCTTTGGCGACTTCCGCTTTCTTTTCGCAGCAGCAGCAACCGAGAAGGTTCGCGAGGACGGCGTGATAGACGAGACCTTGTTCGACGACGCTCTTCGTCGCGGCGACGGCGTTTTCCTTACCGCAGGAGAGGAGAATCGTTTCGTTCGTAACGTCGAAAATTTTCGTTCCGGCGTTCGCGGTAACGCCGACGAGGCGTTGGTGGCCCTTGTCTTGCAGATTTTTCAGGAGACCGACGATTTCTTTCGTTTGGCCGCTGTTCGACGCGCCGCAGACCGTCCAGTTCATGAGGTCGTATTCGGCGGCTTGGAACGAGCCTTCGGTCGCGGCGGTGAGGGCCAAACCGGCTTTCATCGCGTTGTAGATGAAGCTCTTGGCCGGGAAGATGCGGCTCGAACCTTCGCCGGTGAGGAAAATGCGCCCCGTGCCGCGAACCATGTCGGCGACCGGCTTCATTTGTTTGAAGTCGAAGTTGGCGACGACTTCCGCCGTTTCGAGCATTTCCTTAACCAACGCGAAATTCTTGTACTTGGCGTCGTTCAAATTCATCGTTTCTCTCCCCAATCGCGACGTTTTCTCAACGTCGCGTTCGTCTCGTTTTTGCTTCTTTTCCGAACGCGGTCGAACTCTCGACCGTTTCGGCTTAATAATCGAATCTTGTTTCGCGGCGGCGAAACGGGTCGGCGCGTTTAGCGACTTCCGCTCTCCGCTCGCTTGCTCGCTCGTTTTTAACGAACGGTCGTTAGCGAACGGCGGGGGCGCGACGGGCGCGTTTCGGCGCGATTCCCTTCATCATATCAAACTTTTCAAGGGTCGACAATAGCCGCGACGCGAAAAATCTGCATTTTGCGCCCTCTTCGCCCGCCTCGCGACTTCATTCGCCGTTTTATTCTACCTATTTTAACGCGTTGTTTCCTCTCCGCTCGACTTTTCTTCTCCGCCGCGTCGTTTTAGACGGCGCTCTTTCCCCAACTTTTTTATTTCCCCATTTTAACCATCTATCCCTGCTTTACGTCGAAAGGTTTCGCCCGTCGACGCGAGCCGCCGTTTTCTTGAGCGGAAATTCGAAAAATCGGCAAAAAAACGCAAAAATTTCGTCGAACGCGCCAAGTCGGTCTTTACGCAAGCGCGAAATGTTGGAATAATACGTCGCTTCGACTTTTTTCAACAATACGCGAAAACCCAAAGTCGAAACGCCCAAACGGCGACGGGCGAACGCCGCGAACGCGACTTTTCCGAAAAATCGCCCTTATATATTAATAACGACAAAATCGCCGACGCGGCCCGCTCCTTTCGCGCCCTCGAACGGATTCGACGGACGAAAACGACGCGACGCTCGGCGGCAAACGGCGCTTCAGAAGGAACGAACGAAGCGCAAGAGGCCCCGGCGTTATGAAAAACTCCCGAAAACGAGCCGACCGTTCGCGTCGCGCTTCCCAACTCCTCGTTCTTGCGGCGGCGCTCGCTCTTGGAACGGCGGCGACGTCCGCGAACGCTCAAACCGGAACGCAGTTGACCGTCGACTCGAACAAGAGCCTCGCGCATATCGACGGCGGCGTTTCTTCGGTCGTTTTTACCGGCGCTTACGCGCTGACGCTCTCCGACGGGCAAACGTTGACGCCGATCTTCCTCAACCAAGCGGCGGGAGCCGTTCTCAATCTCGGAACCGGAGCGACGACCGGTCAAACTTGGCGCGCCGCCGGGAACAGTCCGCGTTGGACCGGAACGACCGTTCTCGGAAGCGGAAACGAACTCGTTCTCGGAGCCGACGTCGCGAACCCGCTCGGCGCCTTCTCGACCGACGGTTCGACCGCGTTCGGAACGCTCGAACTCCAAAACGGCGCGACGCTGAAAGTCGCCGCCGACGCTCCGCTCGCCGATCCGACGACGCCCGAATCCCCGCAAACCGCCCAAACTTCCCAAACTCCGCCGAAAACGAACGTCGAAACGCGAATCGGCGCGCTCCGAACGGCCTCGAACGCCTCCGGGTCGCAACTCGCCGACGCGACGGTCGACGTCGACGCCGGGCGAACGCTGACCGTCGAAAACGGTCTCTCCGTCGATCCGCAGGTCGGCTTGTCGAAAGTCGGCGACGGCGTTTTGCAGCTCCTCGCCAACGCGCCGAAAACGCCGGTCGGGCCCGGAACGTCCGGAAGCGGAACCGGTTCGACGGCGAAAGCGACGACCGCCTTTTCGCTCGGTCGCCTGAACGTCGGCGCCGGGACGTTCCGAATCGCCGACGGAACCGGAAAAGTCGACGACGCTCAAATTACCGCGACCGCGATCGCCGTCGGAAACGGCGCGACGCTCGACCTGCGCAAAGCGGGAACCGTTCAACTCGCCGGGAACGCGGGGGAAGTCGTCTTCTCCGCCGCGGACGGCTCGACCGTCAATATTTACGCGAACGCGAACGGCTCGACCGCGTTCCAAGCGACGACGTACAACACCTATATCAACCTCGGCGCCGCGACGCTCGACGTCGTCTCCGATCTCCAAGGGGACGCCGCCCTCAAATCGCTGACCGTCTTCACGACCGAAGGCGTCGGGCAAACGACGTACTCCGCCGAAACGCTCGCCGTCGTCGACAACGTTCTCGGCAAGCGTTACGTCGTCGACTTGAACGCGTCGAACGCCGAAAAACTCGTCCTCGCGCTCGAAGATTCGCCGACGTTCGCAAGCGTCGCGACGACGCCGAACGAACGCTCGCTCGGCGCCGCGCTCGACCGCAAGATCGCGTCCGGGAACTACTCCGACGCCGAACGCGCTTTCCTCGACAAACTCGAAAAAAACCAAAGCGCCCTCCCCTACTCCCAGTTGACCGGCGAAATTCACGCGTCGACGGTCGGCTTCGTCTACATGAACAATTTGACGACGACGCAAACGCTTCTCGACCGACTTCGCGCGAATTCGTTGGTCGCTTACGGCGGCGGAGCGAGCTCGGTCGCGCCGATGAATTACGAAGCGGGCGCGCCTTACCAAGGCGGAGCGGCGGGCGGTTACTTCGATACGAACGGCCTTTACCAATACGAAACCGGAACCGATCCTTACGGCTCCGGCGTCGCGCCGATTTACGAAACCGGTTACGGAACGCAAATCGAAGGCGGTTACGAAAACGGCCTCGTTCCCGGCGCGGTCGACGGCGGCTACCAAACCGCTCCGCTCGGACGTCGCCAATACTCGACCCTCTCGACGCTCCGCGGGCAAGCGCAATACGGCGACCCCGGCACCCTCATTTACTCCGCTTGGTTCGCGGCGCTCGGCGGCTCCGTCGACGCGAAGGAACGCAAGGGCGCCAATCCTTACGACGGCGATCAACTCGGCTTCCTGACCGGGCTCGACCTGTTCGGCTCCTGCGACTGCCGCTTCGGCGCGTTTTACGGTTATCAAAACAACGAAATGAAGAACGCCGCCGTCGGTTACGGCAAACTCGAAACGAAAAACCACCTGATCGGGCTTTACCACCAATTCGGCGACGAAGCGGTCTACAACATTATCACGATTCGCGGCGGATACGACCGCTACGACACGGCGCGCCAAATCGACGTTCTCGGCGTCCGCGACTCCTTGACGGCGAAGTACGACGGTTTCAACGCCGGAGCGACGTTCGAACGCGGCGCCAATTTCGCGCTCCAACCGTTCGTTTTCTCGCCCTTCGTTTCGGTCGACTACAACTACCTTTACCGCGAAGCGTTCGAGGAAACGTCGACGACCGGCTCCGGTTACGCGCTTCGTTCCGGTTCGACCGACTATCACAGCCTCCGCGGAATCGTCGGCGCGCGCCTGTTCGTCGACATGTACCCCGGCGACCAACACGTCCGAATCGGCGCTCGCGGCGCTTACATTCACGAGTTCCTCGACCCGATGTTCGGCGAAACGAACGTTTCGTTCGCGGGCCTTCCGACGACGGAGTTCCCGATTTACGGCAACGCGCTCGGTCGCGACTGGGGCCTCGTCGGACTCGGGCTCGACTGGGCGCCGATTCCCGCTTTCCTCGTTTTTTATCACGCCGACGTTTTGTTAAACGAATACGTCGACGACGTTTACAACTCGGTCGGGTTGTCGTTCCGTTGGTAAGCGTCTCCGCGTCGCGTCGCCGAACGTTTCGGCGCGCCCTTGTCCCGACAACGAAAATAGAGAAAACGCGCAAATTTTAACGATATGACGCCTTCGATTTTGGAATTTGACTACGCGCTCGTTCGCGCTTGTTTGAAGCACAGAAAATTCGCTTGGGAAGATTTCGTCGACCGTTTCGCCGAACAGACGCTCCGCGTCGTCGAACGGGTCGCGGAGATTCGCCGCGTCGCGCTCTCGGAAGAGGAAAAAATCGAGCTTTGCGAAGCGATTTTTCGTTCGTTCCGTTACAACGACTACCAACTCCTGCGCGAGTTCGCGTTTCGCAGCGCCGTTTCGACCTATTTGACCGTCGTTTCGTACCGCTTGGCCGTCGCGCTCTTGAACGACGAACGCTGACGCCGACGTTAAAAAACAACGGAAAAAAACGCCGGAACGTTTCGTCGACGTTCCCCCAAAAACGGCGCGACGAAAAAAATAGGGAAAAAAGGGCGAAAAGACAAAAAACCGGGCGTTCGCGCCTTAGGGGTCGCTTGCCAAGAGGAAGAAGACGCGTATAATTGGAAGTTTAAACGGGGGACGGGTTCCGCCGCCTCCCCCCCGACCGTCTCTCGCCGTCCGCGCCCCGTCGCCGACGTCGAGGACGACCGATTCTCCGAGGCGCGCCGTAAAACCGCCGTTTCGCAACGACGAGCGGCCAACGAACAAGAGACAAGAAGAGGGAAACAATGCTTAACGCGGACGATTTGAAAGAAATCGGCGTAACGTTCGACGACGTTCTCCTGGAACCTCAATACAGCACGACCGTTCCGTCCGAAGTCGACGTAAAAACCCGGCTGACGAAGCGCGTAACGCTCAACATTCCGCTGATCAGCGCGCCGATGGACACCGTTACCGAGAGCCGTTTGGCGATCGCGCTCGCGCAAGAAGGCGGCGTCGGCGTTATCCACAAAAACCTTCCGATCGACGTTCAAGCGGAAGAAGTCGCGCAGGTCAAACGCTCCGCCAACGGCGTCATCCGCAACCCGGCGACCGTCGGCCCGGAAGCGAACGTTCGCGCCGTTCGCGAGCTGATGGAAGTCCACAACGTTTCCGGCGTTCCGGTCGTCGGCCCGAACAAGGAGCTCATCGGCGTCGTTACGAAACGCGACCTCCGCTTCCTCGACAACTGGGAACTCCCGGTTTCGGAAGTGATGACGAGCGAAAACCTTGTCAAAGCGCGCGGGCACGTTACGCTCGAGCAAGCCGAGAAAATTTTGATGGAAAATAAGGTGGAGAAACTCCTCCTTGTGGACGATAATAATAAATTGACCGGACTCATCACGATTCGCGACGTCGACATGATGCGCCGCTACCCGAACTCCTGCAAAGACGAAGAAGGCCGACTTCGCGTCGGCGCCGCCGCGGGCGTTCACGACTACGAACGCGTCGAGCGTTTGGTCGCCGAAGGGGCGGACTTCATCATCATCGACAGCGCGCACGGCCACTCGCTGAACGTCGTCGAAACGATTCGCAACGTGAAGAAGCGTTGGGACGTCGACGTGATCGCCGGCAACGTCGCGACCGCCGAAGGGTGCAAAGCCCTGATCGACGCGGGCGCCGACGCGGTCAAAGTCGGGATCGGCCCCGGTTCGATCTGCACGACCCGCGTCGTTTCCGGCGTCGGCGTTCCGCAGATCACCGCGATCAGCCGCGCCGCGAAGGTCGCGCAAGACGCCGACGTTACGGTGATCGCCGACGGCGGGATCCGCTTCTCCGGCGACATTGTGAAGGCGTTGGCCGCCGGCGCGCGCGCCGTCATGTTGGGCAGCCTCTTCGCCGGGCTCGACGAAGCGCCGGGCGAAACGGTTCTTTACCAAGGCCGCACGTTCAAACTTTACCGCGGGATGGGGTCGATCGGCGCGATGCAGCGCGGCTCGAGCGACCGTTACTTCCAAAAGGGGCAAGTCGTCGGCAAGTTGGTTCCGGAAGGCGTCGAAGGGCGCGTTCCTTACCGCGGCGCGCTCAGCGCTTACGTTTACCAACTCGTCGGCGGGATTCGCGCCGGGATGGGCTACTGCGGCGCCGAAACGATCGAAGACCTGCGCCAAAAGGCGAAGTTCATTCGCATTTCGGCCGCGACGGTGCGCGAAAACCACCCGCACGACGTTACGATCACGCACGAAGCGCCGAACTACAGCGGCGGCGACTGCTTCTAAGTCGTTTTAAGCTGCGTTTCACCGCGCCGCGAAAATAAACCGAACAGCGCGCGGCGAGTCGTCCCGAACTCGCCGCGCCGTCGAAGCCAAAATCGGGAAGGCGGTTTCGGCCGCCGAACGTTCGACGTTTTAACCGGCGTCGAGCGTTTTGACGTTCCGCGTCGCCGTTCAAGAGGAGCGAGGGCGCGGCGAACGTCGCTTTTCGCAAAAAATTTACGCGGTCTTTTCAAGGAAGAAAAGGCTCTTGTCGTTGAAGCAGGGAGGCTCCAAATGGTATCTCGTCGACTTTTCGGTCGAGCGCGGACGATTTCGCGTTCGCTCGTTTCGTCTTGTTGCGCCGTCGCGGTTTTGAGCGGCGCCGCGTTCGCTCAACAGTTCGCGCCGCCGGCGGAGGCGGACAATTTCGACGCCCGTTTGACGCGTTTCCTCGCCGACGGCGGAACGGCCTCCGAATCGACGCAAACCGACGGAACGCGCTTCGTTCGCCCGAGCGTCGCGCCGCAAGCGCCCGTCGCGCAACCGGTTAAGCCGAGCGTCGCGCAAACGCCCGCCGTTCGAGCGGCTAAACCGGCGCCCGCCGAAAAATCGCCGATTCGCCAAACGAGCGCGACCTTCCAAAGCGTCAAACCGTCGCCGATTCGCCAAACGCAATACGCCGAAGCGACGACCGCCGACCCGACCGCTCAACTCGCGAATCCGCTCGGCGGAACCGACGCGCCTTACGTCGACGAGTGCCCGGACCCGAACGACATGCCGTCGATTTTGGACGTTCCGTATAAAGTCGTCCCGAAACCGGGCCTTTTCCCGGAACGTTGCCCGCTTCCGGACGACGATTACGTCCGCAAGGCGCCGACGCCGATCGAGTTTACTTGGAAAGCGTCGTCGTTGTGTTACAAACCGCTTTATTTTGAAGACGTTCAGCTCGAGCGACACGGCCATTATTGCCATCCGCTCTTGGTTCCGTTCACCGCGCGCGCTCGTTTCCTGCTGACGATTCCGGTGTTGCCGTACTTGATGGGCGTTTACCCGCCGAACGAATGCATTTACGACCTCGGCCATTATCGCCCGGGCGACTGCGCGCCGAACATTTTGAATCCGATTCCGATTTCGTTGCGCGGCGGCTTGATCCAAGCCGGAGCCGTCGTCGGCGCCGCGGCGATCATTCCTTAACGCCGACCGCAAACGCTCTTCGCGTTTCGACTTAAAAGCGCAAACGCCGTTCGAGTTTTTCCGCTCGAACGGCGTTTTCTCGTTTCGGGCCTCCCGTTTCGTCGACTTTTGTTTCGGCGCGTTTCGCCGTTCGCCGCCTAATTTCCCGTTTCGGTCGACTCCGGCGGCGTTAGCGAACGCAAATACTCGGCGATCGCCGCGCTCGCCGTTTCGGTCGACCAAACCCAATGATGCTCGACGTCGTCTTGCGCGACGAACTCGGCGCCGGCGCGAAACGCTTTCGCCAACCGCTCGGAACTCTCGAACGGAACGAGCGCGTCGGGGCGAGTCGCCAAAATCAACGGGCGAACGTCGACCTTTTCGGCGAACTTAACCGCTTCCATTCGATAGGGGACCGTTAACCGCGTCGGGCCGTAAAAAATCGGCGCGAAGTTGTTGAACAGGTCGAACCCGTCCGCGTAAGGCGCCGCCAAAATCAGCCCGACGACCGGGCGTTCCGACGCGACGTAAGTCGCGACGCCGGTCCCCAAACTGAACCCGAAAACAACGATTCGCCGCCCCGGAAACGCTTTAACGGTCGCGTCGTAAGCGGCCAAACCGAACGTTTTAAGCGCTCGTTCCGACGGTTCGCCGCCGCTCTCGCCGTACCCCGGATAATCGCAGCAAACGAAGTCGAACCCGGCGAGCGGGCCCGGATTCCGAACGACGTCGAACGTTCGCGCCGCCGAGTTCCCGCCGTTCCCTTCAAAATAAAGGACGACCGGGCGTTTCGCCGCCGCGCCGTCGAGCGAATTTGGAGAATTTAGCGAATCTCGGTCGTTTGGGCGCTCCGCCGCGTCGCGCGAATCCGCGACGTTTAGAGAAACCGCGTCTTCCGTCGGAGTAAACGCCGCCCAACCGGAAACCGCCGTCCCGTCGTCGAGCGTCGTTTGAATCGCCGCGACGTTTCCCGTCTCCGCCGCGAGTCGGGTCAACTCCGCCCGCGCCGCCGGGTCGTCGTTCGGATGAAAAAGGAAAAACGGCGCGATCGTCCGGACGCCGACGTTAAAAATCGCGAACGCCGCAATCAACAACGCCGCCGCGACGAAACCGACGCGCCGCCGCCTCGTTCGCCGCGCCGTCGTTCGTTTCGGAACGTCCGACGTTTTCCCCAACTCCGGCGTTTTCCCCAACTCTTCCATTTCCGCTATTTCCTCCAATCTTTCCCGTCGCCGATTTCGCTAAAGTCGTCCGCGACCCACCAGCGCGCCTTGTAAAATCTCGCGCCGTCGAGCGTTCCGACCGGCGGTTCTACGTCGTTCCCCCAAGTCGGGCTCGGCGTCCACCACTCTTCGACCGGAAGAAGAATCATCGGCAGGCTCCCGTTCGGCGTCAGCGAAACGCTTTTAACGCCGTGTCGGTTCGGCGCGACGCGTTTGTAAACGTCGTAAAATTCGCGCTTTACCGGGTCGAAAACGCAAATTCCGGCGCCGGTCGAGACCAACGCGTCGAAACCGGGCGCCGCGTAAAGGTCGTGTCCGCCGCGAGCGAGGCCCGTCAGCTTGCCGCGCCAAATTTCCTTCAATTCCGGTTTCGCTTTCGTTCCGACGTACTCGTATTCGACGATTTCGTCGTTTCCGAGCGCCCAAAGAACGCGGCGTTTCGCGTCCCAAACGACGCCGTGTCCGCCCCGCAGCTCGTATTCCGCCGCGACCGGAGTCGGCCCCGTCGCGCCCGGAGCGTCCGGCCCGCTCGCCTCTTCGGAAAGCGCGAAGAGCTTAATTCGCGCGCCGGTACTCGAGATCGCGACGACGTTTCCGTCCGGCAAAACCGCCGCCGAATGCGGATTTCCGCCGATATGCCCGTAAAAAAGCGTCGCTTTGTCCGCGACCCGAACGAGAGCGACCCCGCCCCCCGACGCGGCGATCAAAACGCAACGGTCGCCGTACGCCGGTTTGCACTCGCTGACGGCGTTGAACCAACCGCGATGAGCCGTCGCGACTTCCGGCGCTTCCGCCGCGCTCCAATACCAACGGAGCGACGCCGGATCGTTCCAGTCGGAGTCGGCTTTAAAAATAACGGCGCGCGGGTTCTTTTGCTCCGCGCCGAGCACGTCGAGCCCGGTTTGCGCCGGAAATTCAAACGGTTTTCCCAATTTCGAACGCAACAAATCGGCCAACTCGGCGGCGCTCTTGAGCGGTTGCGCGCTCAAACTCGCGTTTTCTTCCGCGATAAGCGCCGACGCTCCGACGCTCAACCTTCCGACGCCCAACGCTCCAAGAACGCAACCGACGCAAAACGCCCGACGACTCAACGTCAACGACAAACTATTTTTCATCTCAACCTTCCTTCTTCTAAAAACGACGCGCTTAAATTCGCGCCGCCCCCATTATACCGAATCGAACGCCGAAAAAAAAGCGACCGGCTCGCCAAATCGCCGCAAAAGCGACTTTTTTGCGTTTTCCCGCGTTAAAATCGCCGTAAAAGCGCGATTCCCCTTGCGACGCCGCGCCTTTTTTGGTATCGTTCGCAAGTCGGAGCGTCGCCGTTTCGCCCCGCTTTTCCTATTGTCGCCAGTTTGCGCAATCCGCCCAAATCCCGATGAAAAAACGCCGCCGCCAATTTTACCGCCGCCGCCCGCGAACCGTCGAAGAAATCGGCGGCGACGGCCAAGACTCGTTTCTCGACGTCGTTTCGAACCTCGTCGGCGTCTTGATCATCCTCGTTATGATCGCCGGAACGCGCGCTCGAAACGTCGCCGCCGACGCCGCGCTCGAACAAGCCGCCGAAACGCCGTCCGCCGCGTCGACTCCGAAAAACGCCGAGCAAATCGCTTGCGCCGACGCCGCGAAAACGCTCGCCGAAGCGCGCCAAAACGTCGTTCGTCTCCAAACCGAAACGGAAGACCTCAACGCGCGAACGCTCGACGTCGAACGCCAAGCGACCGCCGCGGAAAGCGAATATCGCGCCGTTTTTCAAGCGCTCGCCGAACTCGACGCCGAAATTGAGCTCGCGTCGCGCCGACGTTCCGACGCCGATAAAATCGCGTTCGACCTCAAAAGCGAAATCTTTGAAAAAGAAAAAAAACGCGACGACCTGCGCCAAGAAAAAGACGCGCTCGCCGCCGCTCGTCCGCAAGCGACCGTTCTCGAAAACTTACCGACGCCGATTTCCCGCCCGGTCGACGGCCGCGAAGGTTTTTTCCGCCTCAAAAACGGGCGCCTTTCGCACGTTCCGCTCAACGAGTTTCAGGAACGCGTTCGCCTTTACTTCAAAAATTTCCGCGGCGATTTTGAGAAAAAAGAGCTCGAAGACTCGTTCGGGCCCTCCGAAGGATATACGTTTCATTTTTTCGTCGACTTAGAAAAACGACGCTCCGGCGACGAAATTGTTTACTCCGCGAATTTCCGTTACGGAGAATGCGTTCCGCAGGGAGACGAACTCGGCGAACCGGTCGACGAAGCGTTGGCAAATCCGAATTCCGTTTTTCGCCAAAAACTCCTCAAATACGTCCGCGACGATACGACGATCACCCTTTTCGTTTACCAAGATTCGTTCGAATATCTCCGCGACGTCAAAAAATTCATTTTTTCTTCCGGTTATCAACTCGCGTTGCGTCCGCTCCCAAACGGCGCGCCGATCGCCGTTTCGCCGGAAGGAACCGCGTCGGCGACGCACTGACGTTACACCCCGCCCATTCCCCTTATTTTAACGCGTCGATTCGCCGCCGCTTCGCTCCGCGTTCGACGCCCAACTCGTTAAGGCACCCCTATGACGCTTAAGAATCCGGTTAACGTCGGTCCGCATCGCTGCGGTCGCGGCGAACCGCTCCTTTTGATCGCCGGCCCCTGCGTTCTCGAACGCGAAACGTCGCCGCAAATCGCGACGCGTCTTCGCGAAATCGTCGACGCCCTCGCGACCGAAGGCGTTCCGCTCCAACTCGTTTTCAAAGGCTCGTTCGACAAAGCGAACCGCACCGGCGTCGGCTCGTTCCGCGGACTCGGACTCGACGAAGGCCTTAAACTCCTCGCCGAGATCCGCGAAAAAACCGGCCTTCCCGTTACGACCGATATTCACGAAACGACGCAAGCGGCGCCGGTCGCGGAAGTCGTCGATTTGTTGCAGATTCCAGCGTTTCTTTCGCGCCAAACCGACCTTCTCGCCGCCGCCGCGAAAACGGGAAAGCCGGTTCACGTCAAAAAAGGCCAGTTTATGGCGCCGCAAGACATGCGACACGTCGCCGCTAAACTCGAAGCGTTCGGTTGTTCCGACGTCCTCCTCGGCGAACGCGGAACGTTTTTCGGGTACGGCGCGCTCGTCAACGACTTCCGCTCCCTTCCGATAATGCGGCAAACCGGCGCTCCGGTCGTTTTCGACGCGACGCACAGCGTCCAAGAACCGAGCGCGGCGGGCGGCGTCTCCGGAGGCAAACGCGAGTTCGTCGGAGCGCTCGCTCGAGCGGCCGCGGCGGTCGGAATCGACGCGCTCTTTCTTGAAACGCATTTCAATCCGGACGCGTCCCCCTGCGACGGACCGAATATGATACCGCTCGACGAATTGCCCGCGCTCCTGCGAACGGTCGTTAAAATTCGCGAACTCGTCGCTTGACGTTCGCCGTCGCGCCGTCGACCGCTTGGTTTGACGGCGCGTTTTTAACGTCGCGTTCGCCGTCGCGCGCCGTTTTGTTCTCCGCTCCGCCCGCGTCGCGCTTCTCCGTCGTCCCTCGCCGCCTTTCTTTTCTTCTCTTTCCTCGCTTTTTTTTCTTTCCTTTCTTCTTTTTTCTTCTTTCTTTTCCTCTCTTTTCCTTCTTCTCTTTTTTTCTTCCTTTACCCTTTTCGCCTTTTTCTTCTCTCCCTTCCCTTTTTTCCGCTTCTTTCGACGCGCCGTCCCCCTTTTTCTTCAAGAAATAAAAAAACGCAAGACGCGAAACACGTCTTGCGTTTGGCAAATTCAGGAGCGAACGTCGTCGCGTTTAACGGCCGAACTTACGAGAAGTTCCGACGCTCGCCGTCGAATTTCGATCTTGCGATCATTAGCACGCCGGAGCGCACGGGGCCGGAGCCGGAGCGCACGGAGCGCACGGAGCCGGGGCGGCTTCGCAAGCCGGGGCGCACGGAGCGCACGGAGCGCACGGAGCGCAAACCGGTTTGCAGAAGCGAACCTTCAGGCAACGGAATTTCTTAACGAAGCAGGGCTTCTTGCAAACCGGGGCGCACGGAGCGCATTCGGCTTTCGCCGGAGCGCACGGAGCCGGAGCGGCTTCGCAAGCCGGGGCGCACGGAGCCGGAGCGGCTTCGCAAGCCGGGGCGCACGGAGCGCATTCGACGGCGCAAACCGGTTTGCAGCACGCGATTTTCGCGGCGAAGCAGGCTTTCGCGTTTTTAACGGCGCAAACGGTCTTGGCGACGGCGGATTTCAGCGCGACGCACGGACGAATGCACGGAACGGTAATCGTGGCGCAGGTCGCGTCGCAGGTCGGAGCGCACGGAGCGACGTCGCAAGCCGGGGCGCACGGAGCCGGAACCGGAGCGCACGGGGCCGGAGCCGGAGCCGGAGCGTCTTGAGCGAAAACGTTCGCGGAAGCGAGAGCGAGGACGACAGAAAGAAGGATACGAGTCTTCATCTGTAAAAATCTCCTAAAATCGGGTTGTTTAGTTTTTTGGCTTTCGCCTTTTACATCACACGTTGTTATTATCGACCTTCGGTCTCTAATAATTTAAGTATTTTCCGTATTTTTTTTATTTTGCGCAGAGCGCTTATTTTTAAGTCGCGTCCCTACGATTTAAGTATATACCCGCTTGCGCAAAACTTCAAGCGGCGTTTTCCTTAAATCGGAAAGTTATTTTATTTTCGACGCGACATAATCGTTCTCTTCGGAACAATTGGTCGCAGGAGCCCAAACCTTAAAGTTTTAGGCGCGGCGTTCGACAATTCGTCGATCGCCGTCGGCGCGTTCCGCGACGCGTTTCGTTTTCGTCGTCGCGAGGTTTAACCGCAAACGCGTTTTTCGGCGGCGTTTTGCAAGGCGTTTCGTTGCCGAACCCCCCAAACTGCGCAAAGCAACCGTCTTCGCTGTTTTAACCATTTTAACGCAAGTTTCTTGATTTTTCAAGACGTTTCGTTATTTTTTTTGGTCGAAACAAGAATTTTGCGTTCCAAATAGCCGGTTATTCCGTTTTTGTCAATTTTAACGCCGGTTTAATCGCCGCGTTTCCGCGACTTCTGCCCTTATCGGACGGATGTTTCGCGAAAATTGCGTTTTTTAGCGCGCTCGGTAAAAAGGACGGCGATAAAAAACGACGCTTCGTTCCGGCGCTTTTTTTTCGTTCCCAACGTCGTCGCGGCGTTAAACTCGTTTTCGTTTACTCGGCGTCCGTTTCGTTTTCGGAAATCGCTTCGGGAAACGGCAAGGGCGACGGCGAAACGGCCGCTTGAATCAAGCGTTCGCGCTTCCAATATTTGCCGGCGACGCGAGCGACGTCGGCGGCGGTCGTTTGAGAAATCGCTTCCTCAAACTCTCGTTCGCGCTCGGACGGCGGCGTTTCCGGAGCGACGCGATACAATTCGTCGAGAATCAATCGCGACGTCCGCTCTTTTAATCCGACGTATCGTCCTTTTCTTCGCAAAATAATTTGTCTTTTTGCTTGCGCGCACACTTCTTCCGATATTAACGATTTTGCCGCCCCGTCGACCGTTCCCCAAACGCGCCTCAACGCTTCCGGGAGATTTTCCGGCGCCGTCGCGCATCGAATCGTCATATAACTCGGCGCGGGCCCCGGCGTTAAGTCGACGCGAAATTCGCAATAACCGTCGAAATCGTTTCGCAAACGTTCGGCCAATCGTCCGCCGTCGCCGTCCGCGCCTTGCCAAATCGCTTGCAATACGGTCAGCGCGGCGCAGTCGGCTCGCTCGGACGCGGCGGGAATCGGAACGGCGATCAACGCGATTCCAACGTTTTCTCCGCGCGTTTGCTTCAGACGACTGATCGGTTGCGTCGGCTCGTTCGGACGGTCGAAGTTGATCGGTTGAAAATTCGGATTCGCCGGGATCGCTTCCAAACGAGCGAACGCCGCGTTGGTCGCCGTCGTTCCTTCGAGCGGACCGTCGAAACCGACGATCAAATTTTGCGGAGAAAAAATTCGCCGCCAAAACGCGCGCAACTCGTCGAGCGTCGCCGCGCCGACCGACGCCGCCGTCTCCGCCGAACGAATCGCAAACGCCGACTCGCTCGGAACCGCTCGCGCAAAAAGATCGGCGAGCGTTTCGTCGAGGCTCCCCGAACGTCGCGACAGAGCGGCCAACCGCCGCGTTTTCGCCCGCTCGAATTCCTCTTCGTCGAAAAGCGGATTCGTCGCCGCGTCGAGCAAAATTTCAAAAGTCGCGTCGAAATCCTCCTTCAAGACGGTCGCGCCGAACGAGACAAAATCGCGTCCGACCTCGACCTCGAACCGCGAGCCGATCGAGTCGAAAAAGCGCGCGACGTCGGAACGCGAAAACCGCTTCGAGCCCTTGTCGAGCATTTCCGCAAGGAGCGCCGTCAGCCCCGCCGTTTCCCGCGTTTCGACAAACGCGCCCGCCAACGCGACGAAGCGAACGTCGATCAGCCGCTCGTCCGCCGAATCGATCGCGAAGACGCGCAAACCGTTCGAAAAATCTCGCGTCCTTAAAAAAAGCGACGACGGTTCGAAACGTTCCGGAACGATCAAACGAGGCGCCCTTCCCCTCGGCAAAACCGCGATTCGGCAAAAAACGTCCCCCAAGCGTTCCCGAACGACGCGTCCGACCGCCGCCGCGTCGACCCGACGAATCGCCTCCAAACGCCGCGCTTCAAAATCGGGGTCGCCGGTCGCCGCCAACGCCTCCGCTCGCGCCTCCAACGCCGCGACCGGGTCGCGTTCGCGCAACGCTCGCGCCGTCTCAAGTCGCTTCTTCGCCGCCGTCGTCTCCGCCTCGAAGGAATCGCTCGCCCCCAATCGCCGCAACTCGTTCCGAACCGCCGCTTCGACGACCGACCACTTCTCCGGCGCGACGCTCAAACGAATCTCGAAAAAACCGCGAACGCCGAACGGAATCCGCGAACGCGCCGCGACGTCGAACGCCGGTATCTCGCCGTCGACGACTTTCCGCGTCAAGCGCCCGTTCGCGCCGCCGGTCAAAATTTCCGCCAACGTTTCGAACGCCGCCGCGTCCGGATCGCTCCCTTCGACCGTCGGCCAAGCGAGAACGAGCGTCGCCGGCGTCCCCGGCGCTTCGACGAACGCGTCGCGCCCCCCCGTTTGACGCGGCTCCGAAGGCGGCTCCGCTCCAAACGGCGCGCTTCGGCGAACGTCGCGACAGCTCGCCAAAATCGCCGCCGACGCTTCCTCCGGATCGAACGGTCCGGCGACCGCGAGAATCGTTCGATTCGGCGCAAATCGCGACGCGTAAAACGCTCGAACGTCGTCCGCCGTCAACGTTTCCAAGCGGTCGAGCCGACCGTCGAGCGGTTCTCGAAACGGCGACGCGACGTAAACGGTTTCCGCCGTCAAATCCTCGATCAAACGTTCGCGATCGTTCGCCGCCGCCTCGAGTCGACGACGCGCCGCTTGGACGCCCCGCTCGACTTGTTCGTCGCTAAACGGCGAACGCCAAAGCGCGTCGGTCGTCGCCGCGAGCGCCGTTGCGAACCGCTCCGCCGCGACGTCGAGCGCCAAAACGGTTCCTTCGCGCCCGACTCGAAAACGCAACCGCGCGCCGCAATCGTCCGTCGCTCCGTTTTGCAAAATCTCGTTCGCGTTCTCGGCGACGAGCGAAGCGGACAACGCGGCGATTCCGCTCCCCGCCGCCTCGCGTTCGCCCAGCGTTCCGACGTCCCTCAAAACGACGCGAATCCCGACGCGGCGTTCGGTCGTTTTTTTCAGCAAAACGCGCAAACCGTTCGAAAGCTCGTAAAAAACGACGGCGCCGGAATAAGCGTTTTGCCGAACGACGCGCGGCGCGGCGCCTCGACGCTCCGACGCGCTCGCCTCCGTCTCCGGCGCAAAGGACGGAAGCGACGCGTCGGAACGTTCGAACGTCGAAGTTCGCGCCGCGGCCCGACGGCGCTCTTCGTCCGCCTCCGCGAGACGCTCGAACGCTCGCCGCCCCAACGGAAGCAGCTCGGACGCCCATCCCAACGCGCCGTCCTCGGCGTTCTCCGCCGGAACCGTCGTTCCGATTTCGTCGACCGAATCCGACGCGTTTTCTTGCGTTTTGTCATTAATACTATAGGGAGCGTTTTTTCGTTCGCCGCGCGCCGCGTTTTCGTCCGCCGCGACTCCGTCGTTTTGCGCGACGAAAATCCCGAAAAAGAGTCCGAAAAAAAGTAAACTTGCCGCCGCTCGATTACCGATAAGCAGGATAAATAAAACCGTCCGAAATTTCACCGTCGTTTTTTCCGCGTTGTGAAAAGCGACGCGCGCCGTCGTCGGGGCCGTCCCGATTTTGCGCGTCGTCGAAATTGATTTTCCATCATTATTCCACAACGAGCGAGAAAAACCAAGCGGCGCGCCCCGTTTTAGAGAAATTACGAAGAAATTTTCGATAATTAATCTCTATAACCGAAAAAAACCGCAAGTCGCGCGGGGAAAAAGTACGATACTATGCCAAACGGAAGCCCTCCCCGGCAGGGATTGCCGGTCGGGCTCTGCGCCAAGTAATTTTGGCGGACGCTCCTGAACGAACCGTTTCATTCGTCGAAAGCATTCGGTCGATTTCGGGCGGAACGCGCAAACGTTCCGCGATGAAAACAAGCGGAATCAGGAACTGTTAGGGTCGACGTCCTTCGCGGCGTCGACGCGGCGACTCGCTCGTTCGACGGCGGTCGACGCGAAAAACAAGACAAGATGCTCATTCTTGAAAATCATTCGTCAAGGAAGTTAAAGATGAAAAAGATGAATTTGAGAATCGCCGCGTGCATGACGTTGTTCGCGGCGGCGATCGCGAGCGGCTGCTTCGGTCTCGGCGGTTTTTCGCTCGGTATCTTCAGCGTTCCGGTTCCGGTTAGTCCGTATTTCCAAGGCGCTTACGAAGATATGGCCTTCGAGAAGGATCGTTACGGCCAAGTTCCGGTTCTCCCGCCGATCGTCGACGGCGTCCCGGAAGGGTTGGACGCTCCGTCGGACGACGAAGTGATCCGTCTCCTCGAAAAAGCGAAGCCGAACAACGGCGGCGTTCCGTTCCTCGAAACGCGCTATCGCAACAACGTCAAGATTAAGAAAGAGCTGATCGCCGACTACGTCGACCCGCCGCGCTTCTTCCCGATGGTCGGCCCGGTCCAAGTTCACCACGTTCACTACAAGTGCACGGTTTACTTCGAACAAAACGTTCGCGTCGGTTGGCCGATTCCTTACACGATCCAAAAGAAAGACGCGCAAGAAGTCATTTACATCGACAAAGACCACCTGCACGCCGTCGCGCAAGCGCCGGGTTCGGAAGTCCAAATGGGCGCCGAGGTTATGCCGCAACAATTCTAATTCCGAGGCGAACGTCGAACGGAAGTTCGCGGGCGTCGCTTGAATCGACCGAATAGAAAACGGGAGGCTCGAAAGGGCTTTCCGTTTTTTTTGCGTTTCTTGGAAATCGGCGAGTTTCGTTCCTTCTAACTTCTACGAAACGCCTAACTTCCGACAAATTTTTCGGCGCGACCGTTAATTTTGCGTTCCGTTCCGCCTCCGCAAAAATTTTATCGTATTTTCTTGCCAAAACGTTTGACTTGCGACGCCGCGCCGGTTAAAATCAAAAAACAAGAAATCGGATTCGATTTCGTTTGTTTTTATTCGCGTCGTTCCGTTCCGACGCGTTTCGTCGATTTTTTTTAGTCGAGGTCGTTTTATGTCGCGCAAAATTTCTCGTCTTGGCGGTTTTACACTCGTCGAATTGTTGGTCGTTATCGCGATTATCGGTATTTTGATCGGGCTCCTTCTCCCGGCGGTGCAAGCGGCTCGCGAAGCCGCGCGTCGGATGCAATGCACGAACAACCTGAAACAGCTCGCTTTGGCGATCCAAAACTACAACGACGCGCACGGCAAGCTCCCCGGTTTCGGGTTCGGCCTTAACGCCAACCAAACGCCGGTCTCGAGCATGTTGCCTTTCATCGAACAGTCGGCCCGTTACGACGCCATTTACGCGCCGTCGGACGATACCGGCGATTACGACCCGTACCGCGGCGACGAACGTTGGAACGGCGTTCTTACCGCGCTCCTCTGCCCGTCGGACGGCGCCGCCGGTTCCGCGAGTAACGACAAACCGTCGCCGATCAACTACTGCTTCAGCAAAGCGGACTACGTCGAGGGAAACTACGGGTCTTGGGGCAACACGCGTTCGCCGTTCGGTTTGCTGCAACGCTCCGACGAATGGAAAGACACCGACTGGGGCGGCGGGAGCTACTCGATGAGCGCGATTACCGACGGCACGAGCAACACCGTCGCGTTGAGCGAACGCGTCGCCAGCCCGAATGAATTCGGTTCCGAAAAACGCTCGATTAAGGGCGGCTTCGCGAACAACTCCAGCGCTTGGTCGATTCTCCCGAACGCCTGCCTTGCGAAGCGCGGGAACGGAAACGAATACGCCGAGGGCGTCGCGACCGTCGGCGGAAGCGGCGAAAACGCTTATTATTATACGAACAACAACGCGATGTTCCAAACGATTTTGCCGCCGAACTCGCCGAGTTGCGCCGGGAACGCGACTTTCACGCAACCCGCTTACGTTCCGCCGACCAGCAACCACAGCGGCGGCGTCAACGTCGCGATGTGCGACGGTTCCGTCCGCTTCATTAGCGACACAATCTCCTGCGAAACCCCCGGAACGAGCGGCCTCGCCGGTTGGTACAAATATTGGGGCTCCGCGACCGGCAAGTCTCCGTTCGGCGTTTGGGGCGCTCTTGGAACGATGAACGCCGGCGAAACCGAAACGCTTTAACGGCGCGTTCACGCAATCGCAACGCTAAAGAAATAAGGAGGCTAAAATGAAAAAAATCGCGTTGGCGCTCGTCGCGGCGCTTTGTTGTTCGCTCGTCGGCGCCGGTCTCGTCGGTTGCTCGAAAGCGCGAATCAAAGGACTCGTTCCGGTCGAGGGCGTCGTTACGTTGAACGGCGAGCCGGTTTCCGGCGCGACGGTTATGTTCGCCCCGAAAAAACACGACCCGTCCCGCCCGAAGGGAAGCGCGCAAGCCGTTACCGACGCTTCCGGCAAGTTCAAGATGTCGACGCTCGACCCCGGCGACGGCGTTTTCCCGGGCGATTATTACGTTACCGTTACGAAGGATCGCGTCGAAGGCGGGTTGTCGCTCGAAGAGGTAAAGCGTCGCCGCGAAAATCCGGACGCCGCCGACGAACCGGAACCGGAGCAAACGCTGATTCGCGAACTCCCCGACCAATACGCCGATATTAACTCGTCCGGGCTCGACCAAACGATTCCCGCCGAAGGAAATAAAAACCTCGAACTCGCGCTCGAAGGAGAAGTCGACGCGACGCCGCGCCCGATGAACTCCGGTCGCGGCGCCGGGCCCGGAATGCGCTAATCGCCGGCGGTTCGAACCGCTTCGAACGAACGAAAACGGGAGGCTCGCAAGGGCTTTCCGTTTTTTTTGCGCGCCGGGATACGCTCCGAAATTTTTTCTCGTCGTTTTTGCGTTTTCGCCCTCTTTTCCCTCCCTCTTTTCTTGCGCCGACGTCGCCGCCTTCGCGCGACCGCTCTTGACGCCGCCGAACGAAAACCTTATTCTTGCCGCGACGCGTCGTTTTCGCTCTTTTCGAGCGCCGCGCGTTCCTCGTTTTTCGTCGACTTTTCCCCTTGTTTTTCCGTCTTTATCAAGATAAGCAATTCGGGCAAAATGCGCAATTTTATTCAGCGAAAAATTTCCGTTCTTTTCGCCGCTCTCGCCGCCGCGTTCGTCCTTTTCCCGTCGAGCGTCGACGCGCAGGGTTGGCGGCTCTTCGTCGACGACGTGAAAAAAGAAGCGCAAGACAAGCGCGCCCGCGAAAACGGCGTTCCGACGGTCGACGCGCCCTCCGACGCCGAAACCGACGCGTTTCCGAACGTCGCGCCGAACGTTCCGCCGCTCGCCCCCGACCCCGACGCGGAAACCGCTCCGCCGTCCGCCGACGTCGACGCGAACGCTCTTTCGCCGTCCGCCCCGAACGCCGTCGATCCGGCGCAATCGCTTGGAGACGCGGAGGATTATTACCCGGTCGACGCGGCGCCGTCGCCGTACGCGCCTCCGCTCCCGTCGTATCGCAATTTCCCGGAAATGAAAAACGACGCGCGCCTCAACGACGTTTGCTTCGTCTCGCCGACGAAAGGTTGGGCCGTCGGCGACCGCGGAACGATTTGGACGACCGTCGACGGCGGCGCGACTTGGAATCTCGCCGACGTTCCGACCGACGCGAACCTCTTCGCCGTCTCCTTTTTCGACGAGAATTTCGGGCTCGCCGTCGGAGGACGCGTCGTTCCGGCGACCGGCGCCGGGCTCGGCGTTTTGCTCCGAACGATCGACGGCGGAACGACTTGGGGCGTCGTCGAAACCGCGTCGTTCCCGATTCTCCGCGACGTTCGGATTCTCGACCCCGGAACCGCTTGGGTCGCCGGCGACTCGTCGGAGCTTTACCCGTCCGGGCTCTTCGTTAGCGGCGACTCCGGTCTTACTTGGACGGCGGAGGGGGGCTCGCGACGCGGCGGTTGGCGGGCCGTTCTTTTCGATCCGACGCAAAAACTCGGCGTCGGCGTTTCGACCGAGGGCGCGTTGCAAACCGTTTCCGGCGAAAAAGCGGCGAAAAAATCGCTCCCGTTCGGCGCGCGGCGGCTCGACGACGTCGTTTTCGACGCGGCGACCGGAACCGTTTGGGCGGTCGGCGAAAGAGGGCTCGCGACGCGTTCCGCCAACTTCGGCGCCGACTGGGCCCGCGCGCCCGGCGCCTTTCCGAACGACGCGGGCCGTTATTTCGACCTCAAATCGGTCGCGGCGCTCGACGGCTTCGTCGGCGCGGTCGGTTCGCCCGGAACCCTCTTTTTTTACTCGAACGACGGCGGCGCGACTTGGGCCGCGTCGCGAACCGAAACGCGGGCCCCGCTCCGCAAACTCTTTTTTCTCGACCGTTTAAACGGTTGGGCGGTCGGCGAGTTCGGAACGATTCTCGCGACGAAAGACGGCGGGCGAACTTGGACGCGCCAACGAGACGGCGGCGCTCGCGTCGCGCTTCTCGGCGTTTTCGGTCGCGCCGACGACGTTCCGTTCGAAGCGCTCGTTCAATTGGCCGGCGACGAAGGCTTTTTGACGGAAATCTGCTTGACCGCTCGTTCCGACGAAACGGAGCGAACCGGCGACGAAATCCCGCTCGTCGAACGCTTGAACGAAGCGGTCGTCGAAACCGGCGCCTCCGGAGCGACGCAAGCCGGGCTCTTTTTGCTCGACCCGGCGGAAAACGGCGCGACGCTCGAACAAATTTTGGCGCGCTTCGACCGCGAAAACGACAACGACGGACTCGAACGCTTCCGCGAATATCTCGTTCGGCAAATTCGGATTTGGCGGCCGAGCGTCGTCTTGACCGCCGACCCTCTCGTCGACGCGCCGGAAGTCGTCGCGAATTTTTCCGCGTCAAACGTCGACTTAACGACCGGTCAAGGAACCGCCGCGCTCCTCGGCGCGCTTTCCGCCGACGCGAACCGCCTCGACGACCGCCCGCGCGACCCGTTTCGAACGCTAATTTGGCGCTCCCTCCCCGGCGCGATTCAAGCCGCCGCCGATCCGACCGCTTATCCGGAGCACTTAACCGCTTGCGGTCTCGACCCTTGGCGCGTTTCGAAAGCGACGCTCGCTTGCAAAGGCAAGAAGCAAGGGAACGTTTTATTAGACGCGTCTTACTTCTGCGGAACCTTGGGGCGGCCGGTCGGCGAAATCGCGAAAAACGCTCGCGAAATCCTCGGCGCCGACGTTAAAATCGCCGAAACGACCAACTTCCAAACGCTTTTCGGCGGAGCGAGCGCGACGGACGGCGCCGCGTCCGCGACCTTTTTCGGCGGCGTTTCGATCCCTCGCGGAAGCGAAGCGCGACGGACGGCGCAAGTCGGTTTGAGCGGGCAAATCGACGCGTTGAGCGAACGAGCGGCGGTTCGTCGGCAAAAACTCGGCCTCGTCGACGCGTTGACGCGTCAAAATGCGAAAAATAGAAAAAGCGGAGAACTTTTGCTCGCGCAACTGCGCCCCGAAACGCGCGGCGCCGACGTCGATTTCGCGATCGACTACTTGACGCAAGCCGGGCGAAACTTCGCGGCGCTCGGGAATTGGCTCGCGGCGGAGGAAGCGTTTTCCATCGTCGCGCTCGACTTGGCGGCGGAGCCTAAATCCCGCGACGCGTTGACTTGGCTCGTCCAATATTATTGCGGTTCGGAACCGGCTTGGCGCGTTCAGGAGACGAACCGCTTCAACGAAACGAACGTCGGCGTTCCGAACGCGCCCGATCTCGACGCGACGACGGCGTCCGGCGGAAGCGGTTTGCTCGGCGGAGTTTTGAGCGGCGGAAACGGCGGCGCGGGCGGCTTGGTCGACGCTCGCTCCGGCGGCGGTCGCGGAAACGGCGGTTCTCTCGTCGACGCTCGCTCCGGCGGCGCCGTTCCCGCTTCGTCGTCCCAAGCGCTTGAAGAACCGATTTCGTCGAACCCGACTTTTATTCCGGAAACGCCGGACTCTCCCGTTTTAGGAACGACGCCCGGTTCGCGCTCGACGCTCGCGCTCGACCCGTCGGCGACGCTCGGGCCCCGGTTGACGAACGCGGCGAACCTCGGCGAAACGCTCCGAACGGTCGCGCCGGAAACCTTTATGTCGCCGCAAGTTCGCTTTCCGTTGGCGGCGGCGCAACGGGCTCGCGGCGACGTCGCGGGCGCGCTCCGTTATTATTGGAACCGTTCGATCGCGGCCCGCGCGAGTCTTTGGGGCGCTCGCGCTCAAGCGGAATATTGGCTCGCGACGCCGGAACGCTCGGTTCTCCCGAACGGCGAAACCGACTGTCCGTTCGCGATCGCCGTTTGCCGACGTTCGCCGAGTCGCCCTTACCTCGACGGCGTTTTCGAGCCGACCGTTTGGGACGCCGCCGCTCGTTTCGCGCTGACGACGCCGAACGCGGAACTTCCGCCGAATCGCGAGTTAACCGCCGACGAAGCCGCGCTCCGCGATTGGAAAGCGGAGAATCGCGCCGCGTCGACGGAGTTGGGAACGCAAGTTTCGCTCCTTTGCGACGACCGCTTTTTATACGTCGGCGTCGTTTGCCCGAAATCGACCGAATTCGCTTATCCGGCGGTCGACCCGGAAAATCCGGAGCCTCCTCGCCCGCGGGACGGCGACCTTTCGGCGTCGGATCGCGTCGAGTTCCGCGTCGATTTGGACGGCGATTACGCGACGGCGTTCGAGTTTGCGTTCGACTGCCGCGGTTGGGCGTCGGACGAGCTTTTCGGCGACAAAACTTGGAATCCGGGCGTTTTCGTCGCGAAAAACGAGACGAACGCCGACTGGACGCTTGAAATCGCGATACCGTTCGAAGCGTTGGCGGCGCGCCCTCCGCGAAGCGGCGACGTTTGGCGTTTGGAAGCGCGCCGCGTCGTTCCCGGCGTCGGCGTCGAATGTTGGAACGTCGAAAACTCGAACCGCGCCCGCGACGCCTTTGGCTTTTTAACGTTCGAATAACGCCGACGCAACGAATCGTCCCCGGCGTCGGCGTCGAGCGCTGGAACGTCGAAAACTCGAACCGCGCCCGCGACGCCTTCGGTTTCCTAACGTTCGAAAATTAAACGCGTTCCAATAAAAGAAAAAACGTCGACGCTTGTCGAGCGCCGACGTTCAAAAACGCCGCGTTAAAAGCGGAACCGTCGCGACGGCTTCGACGCGTTTAGCCTCTCCTTATTTGCCGCTCGGCGGGACGACGGGAGGACGGAAAAGAAGTCGACCGGCGCTTGTTTTTAAAACGTGCCAACATAGCGCGCCACCTCGCTTTTCGTCCTTGAGAGAACGAATCTTCATCGTTGCGAACAAATTTCCGTCTTCGTTTTCAATTCCCGCTCGAAAATCGGCGAGAGAGAAAACGGCGACGCCGTATTGAACTTTTGCCGATTTATTACCGATGCAAAACTCGACGGGCGCGCTCTTGAAGCGCTCGTATCCCTCGATAACGACTCCAACCTCCGCGTCGGAATTTGCTTTATATAACGGCGCGCGAACGGAGGCTCGCCAAAACAGAAGCGAATCGGCCGGCGCCTTCGATTCCCAGTGGAAGACGACGGAACTGTCCGTCGCGTATTTTTGGCTCCAATAATTGCGCACCAGTTCTCTGTTGAAGATTCGCCGTCCCGGGACGCCGGCCGCCTGTTCGCGAGCTTCGTCGGAGTCGGGCCGCGGCGGGGTTTTGGCGAAAGGCTTCGGTTTTTCCGGCTTATTTTCATTTGGTTTTTGCCGCCGCTCGCGCCAATCTTGCTCCGCGATCTGACAAACGGGCTCAAATCCCCCGCCTTGTGTTCGTTCTTGCCGAAACGGTTCGAGCATTAGACTATAGCGCCCCGTTTCGTCGCACCGCAGACGCAGTAAAGTTCGCTGCAGTAGAATTTCTTCGGCTTCGGTTGGCTCCGTTAGAAATTTGACACGATTTTTCCACTCGGGGTGCGGCGCGCCGGAGAGTTCCCAAAAACGCGGTTTTTCTCTTTCTTTTTTCTTGGCCTCTTTATCGTCCGCGCGCACATCGCTCTTGATTAGACGAAATCCTCGTTTCCAACTTTCTGGGTCGATCGACGCGACGCCTAAGGCTTTCTCGGAGAGCAGGCGGAACCGTTCAACGCCCCTTTCAAATCTTTTGCTTAATGTTTTCGCGTCCACATCATAAAGCGTCGACAATTCACTAAAGCCCAAAGACGTCGTAAGATAGGCCGTCGTTACATAGGCTGAACCGGGCGCCGCCGCGAAAAACTCGTCGAACAGTTTTTGGATCGTATCCTCCGGAGGCGTTAAGTCTTCGTCGTTTTGGGACGCGTTTTGGGCGCCTAAGCAGCCGACGTCGGCAACCAAGCGCAACCCCATTTTAAGTCGACGTCGTCTCGCGATAACTCGTTCGATTTGCCGCGCGCATTCCACCTCGACCCAATCCTGCAAAGTATTGGTAGGTCTATATTTAAGCCAGTAATCAAATCCATTAATCGCGTCGTCGCGTTGTCCGTCGGGGCCGACCAGTCTTTCATAAAGGTCGGCAAAGAGCGCTTCGGGATAATAATCGTATCGATTTTTCGCTTTCAAAAAAGTTTGGGAGCCGACGAAAGGCAACCCCCAGCTGAAGACCGCCAGCGTCGCCTCGGGCGCCTTCGATCTCAAATTTACATCGGCTAATAGCTTTGCAAGCGGGACGTCGTCTCGCGACGGATTATAACGCCACTCCGAATCGGCGAGCCACACGTTTTGGAACCAGTCGCTTACGTCGCTTTCGAATCCGAAATACAACGCGGCGGCTTTCTTCTCGAAATGCCGGGCGCCGCGCTTGCGATTTTGAGCGAAATAATATCGCAAAAATTCCCGTTCGAAGTCGTCGTCGCTTACGTCGTCCGCTAAAAGTTCGCGTCTCTTTTCCGGATTCCGCAACAATTCAAGAAAATCGTTTCGCGCTTCGCCGTCAAAAGCCAAGACGAACTTATTAAAGTAACGATAATTTTCAATCGCCCAAGCGTCCGCGTTTTCGTCGTCGTGCAACCAAGCCGCGCGCGCCGCTCGTATATTTTCGTCGAACCAACGCCGCGATTCGCGGTCGAGGAAAAGCGTTCTGAAATCGGATTCGTCCATATTCTCTCCTCCGTTTACTTTTTAAGCGTTTTGCACGCTTGGTTTGAGAAATAAAGCTTAACGCGTCGCGTCGTTTAAAGACCGTCGATAGTCCGCTTTGCTTTCATTATATAGTCGACCGCGCGGCAATGCAACAAAAAAAGGAAAACGCCGCGTTTTATTCGTTTTTCTTTTCTTTCAACACTTGAAATCGGCGGCGCGCCCGGGTACAATTGACGCAGGAAACGCGTCGCCTCGCCAAGCGCCGTATCCGGCTCGACGCTAAAAGGAAAAGCGATAAAACGTCTTTCCCCCTTTATTAACTTAGGACGTAAGACAGCAAAAATTCGACGCGGTAAAACGCATTTTACTTTCTCCATTATTTTAAAAAGAAATTTTTACGCGCCCCACCCCCCGTTTACAGGAGATTTCCCGATGAAACGCTTCGCCCCGTTCTCGTTTTCGTCGCCCCGCCCGTTTCGTTCCCTTCGGTTAAGCGCGGCGCTTTTCTCAGCCGTCGCGGTCGTCGGACTCGCCGATTTTACGCCGATCGCCCAATTTACGCAAAACGCGCCGTTTAACGCAAACGGTCGAATCGCGACGCTCGCCGACTTCGCTCCCTCCGCCGTTCGCGCCGACGACTCCGCCGACTCCGGCGTCGTTTGGGCCCCGCTCTATCGCGGCGTCGAGTATTCGCAACTCTTCGTCGAAACGCCGGTTCTCAACAAATGGCAAGTCGTCAAAATCGACCTCCAAGCGCGCGGAATCGAGTTCGTCGCGACCGGACGCAACAAAAATTACGAACCGGAAAAACGAGAAACTTGGCGCCAAACGACCGCCGATTTCCTCGACGAAAACAAACTCGCCGTCGCCGTTAACGCCAACTTTTACAACCCGTTCAACGCCGAAACGATTCGCACCCAAGGCGACTCCAACCTCCTCGGCTTCGGCGCCAACGACGGCGTCCTCGTCTCCAAACCGGAGCCGAACCGTCCGGCGTTCGTCGTTTATAAAGACAAAACGGCGAAAATCGTCGACCTCGACCCGAACATTTCCGACGACGAAGTCAAAAAGATTCAAGCGGGCGTCGCCGGAAGTCAAGTCGTTTTAACCGGCGGGACCGTTCCGGAAATTAAGAATAAAGACCGGCATCCGCGCACCGCCGTCGGGATTTCCGCCGACGGGCGTTACGTCTACTTCCTGATCGTCGACGGTCGCCAACCGAAGCACAGCGTCGGCGCGACGCTAACCGAAGTCGGCGAAACGCTGAAATACTTCGGCGCCTCCGAAGGGCTCAACCTCGACGGCGGCGGCTCGACGACGCTCGTTTGCCGCGGGCTCGACGGGTTGTCGCAAATCCTCAACAGCCCGGCCAACTCCGGCGTCCCGCGCAACTTGCGCAACAACGCCAACGCGATCGGCGTTCGAGCGGCCAACCTCGCGCCGAGCGTTCGCGAACGGTTCGAAAAGAAAATGAAGCGCGCCGCCGAAAAAGCGGAAGAAGAGGCGCAAAAAAAGGCCGAAAAAGCGAAAAAAGCGGTCGAAAACGGAGAAGAAGCGAAATAAGCCGCGAATCTTGACAAAATCGCTCGACGCCGGATAATAAAGGGAAACGGAACCGCTCGCGCCGTCGCGCTCGAATCGCCGACTTCCGCGCCGTTCCTCTCCTTTTTATCGAATTGAAAAAGCGTCGAGCGTCAAAAAACGACGCCGCCCAACCGAAAAACGGGTCAAAGATGAAAATTTTAACGATCGAATCGAGTTGCGACGAAACGGCCGCCGCCGTCGTCGACGACCGCCGCCAAGTCTTGGGCGCTTCGCTCGCGTCGCAAATCGACGTTCACCAACGTTTCGGCGGCGTCGTTCCGGAAATCGCGTCGCGCAACCACTTGGAAGCGATTTTGCCGGTCGTTTCGGACGCGTTGGCGCAAGCGGAAACGACGCTCGACGACCTCGACGCGATCGCGGTCGTCAACGCGCCGGGCCTCGCCGGTTCGCTTCTCATCGGGCTGACGGCGGCCAAGGCGCTTTGCGTCGCGGCGAACAAACCGCTGATCGCGATCAACCATTTGCAGGCGCATATTTACGCTTGCCGGGTCGCGTTCGACGAAGACCTTTTCCCCTGCGTCGGGCTGATCGTCAGCGGCGGGCACTCGAGCCTTTACCGCTGCGCCGGGCCGATCGACTTCGAACCGCTCGGAACGACGATCGACGACGCGGCGGGCGAAGCGTTCGACAAAGTCGCGTCGATGTTGGGCCTTCCTTACCCGGGCGGTCCGAGCATTCAAAAGGCGGCGGAAAGCGGGAATCCGAAAGCGTTTCCGTTCCCGCGTCCGATGTTGAACGACCCGGAGCGTCTGCAGTTCAGCTTTAGCGGTCTTAAAACGGCGGTGCGGTACAAGCTCGCCGGGGTCGGCAAGGTCGACTTTTCGACGACGCAAATTTCGGAGCAAGAGCGCGCCGACGTCGCCGCGTCGTTCCAAGAGGCGGTCGTCGACTGTTTGGTCGGGAAATCGGTTCAAGCGCTCAAAAAATGCGGAATGAAAACGCTTTGCGTCGGCGGCGGCGTCGCGGCGAACGCTCGTTTCCGCGAGAAGATGGAGGACGCGGCGAAAAAGAACCGCTTCAAACTTTACGTCGCGCCGCCGAAGCTCTGCACCGACAACGCGGTGATGGGCGCGGTCGCGATCGAACGCTTTAAAGCCGGGCTCTTCGAACCGCTCGACCTCGATATTTTCCCCGGTCTCGTCCGCGACGCGCAGTAAACGCCGAAACGCCGCAAAACGCGACGCGCGGTAAACGACGTTTTCGCGACGCGGCGAAAAGAAGCGCTTCAAACTTTACGTCGCGCCGCCGAAGCTAGCGCCGACCGACGCGGCAAAGAGCGCGGTCGCGCTCGAGCGCTTCCAAGCCGGGCTCTTCGAACCGCTCGACTTCAACGTCTTTTCCCGGCCTCGTTCCGACGCGCGGTAAACGCCGAAACGCCGCAAAACGCGACGCGGCGTTTCGAACCGTTTTAAGTAGGCGTCGCGGGCGTTCGTTACGCGGCGACGGAAGGAGCGCGCGTTTTCCGAAACTTCGACGCCGAACGTTTGCGGCAACGCCGCGCCGAAAATCAAAATTTTTCGTTTTCGTTCGCTTTAACGTCGGGAAACGTCGCTTCCAGACGTTAAAACCGGATTTTACCTTTGCAACGCTCGTTTGGTCTGTATTGTCTGTGCAAACTATTCCATCTCCTGTATTTTCTAAACACAGTAATTAGAAAAAACAAGCGTCTTTACCTATTCCATATATTATCCAATATCGTATAATCTATCTATATATCGTCTTACTTAAAAATAGCGTTCGCTTTTTTTATCCGTCGCGGATAAACGCAACGTCGAATCGCGGGTAAAATGAAATGGGGAAAATTATGTTCAAATCGCGAGTAATCGTTTCCGCCGTCGCCGTCGCGTCCTTTTTGACGCTTTGTTCCGAAACAATCGCCGTTCAAACGCGCGTTGCGCAACGTTGTCAAGCGGTCGCGACGCAAACGGCTCCGCGCCGTCCGCTCGTCGACGCGTTGCGGCGACTCGTTTGTTTACGTTATTGGAGTTGCGCTCCGTGCGCCGCGCCCGAAATCGCCGTTGAAAAACCGCAAACGCCCGCGACCGCCACCCCCGACGCGCTCGGCAAACCGGAAGTCGTCGCCCCCGAAACCGCCGTCAAACCGGAAGTCGCCGAGCCGGACGTCGACGAACCCGAAGTCGCCGAGCCGGTCGCCGACGAGCCCGAAGTCGCCGCGCCGGACGTCGACGAGCCCGAAGTCGCCGAGCCGGACGTCGACGAACCCGAAGTCGCCGAGCCGGACGCCGACGAGCCCGAAGTCGCCGAACCGGTCGCCGACGAACCCGAAGTCGCCGAGCCGGTCGCCGACGAACCCGAAGTCGCCGCGCCGGTCGCCGACGAACCCGAAGTCGCCGCGCCGGACGCCGACGAACCCGAAGTCGCCGAGCCGGACGTCGACGAACCCGAAGTCGTCGAGCCGGTCGCCGACGAGCCCGAAGTCGCCGCGCCGGACGCCGACGAACCCGAAGTCGCGCAAGTCTCCGACGAAGAACTGCGCGCGAAGTTGCTCGGCGTTTGGACGAATGTCGTTTCGATGGAAAATTTGGGCGTCGACGGCACGGTTCGTTCAACTTATACGTTCGCCGAGGACGGAACTTGCCAAACGACCGTCGAAACGACGGTTGATATCGAAAACGCGATCGCCGGCGTCGCGATCAATCCCGAAGACCTGAACACCCTCGCGACCGTCGACGGCGAGTTCGACGTTCGCGACGGAGTTCTTATCTTCACGCCCGAAGTCGGTCAGGCGACGCGTATGAAGCTCGAATTTGTCAACGACGACGAACTGACGGTTACGCCGGTTCTCACTAAAGAGCTGGAAGAGCAATTCGCCGAATTGGAAAAAATCGCCCAAAATTTCGACGGTCAAATGGCGGAGATCGACGCGACCGTTCAAGAAACGTTCGGCGAAGAAACGAGCGAACTTCTTAAAGCCGCGATGGACGCCGAGAATCTGAAAAAATCGGCGCTCGCGCCGCAAACTTGGAGTCGCGTGAAAACCGTCGAATAATTCGACGTTCGAACGCGTTTCTTATTCGCCGTCGCGTTTCGCCGGATTCGCGACGGTTTTCCGTTTTTACTTCGCGTCCGCCCGGCTCTCTCGGTCGCTTCGGACGCTTCCCGCTCGACGCCACTTGGCCTTCTAACGTCGCGCCGCGCAACGTCGGACAGCCCAATCGTTTCGCGCGACGCGTTCTTAGAAGCGTTAAGCGGCCTCGGCCCAACGCCTTACGCCAAGATTCGACGATGACGCGCCTTTTTTCTCGCTATCTATTTTTTTTACTGAACGCCTCGCTTGCGTTTTGCTCGACGGTTTCCGTTCTCGCGGTCGAATCGTCGAACGCCGACTTTCGAACGACGGCTCGACGCCTCGAACGCGCTTTCGAAACGGGCGACTTGCAAACGACGGCGCTAACGCTGGAAAACTTTTTAAATAGCGCTCGCGCCGCGACGGATCGCGACGAAGCGTTCGAAACGGCGCTCCGTCTGTCCGATCTTTACGCAAGGCGAAGTCGCTTGCGCGACGCGACGCGCTTGGTCGAAGTCGCCGAAGAACTCGCGAGCGACCGCCCGATCGAGTTGGCGAACGCAAAAGAAAAACGAGCGGAAATTTACGCGCGCCTCGACTCCGACGTCGCCGCGTGGAACCTTCTTTTGGAAGTTTGGCGCTTTCGACGACGAAATTTGCCGGAAAACGATCCGGCGCTCGCCCGGTCGCTGAACGCCGTTTCGGAATTTGCGATAACGACGCAATATAAAATTCAAACCGTTCCCCAAGAATGGCGCGTCAAAGGGCCGGACACGTTTTCCTACGCTCAAGAAGCGGGCGCGTTACTCGAACGCGCGATGGAAATCAACGTCGCGACGTATGGGAAAAAAAGCGCGCAAGCGGCGCAAACGGCGACCAATTTAGCGCTCTGGCGCACGCTCGTCGCCTCCCCCGTTTCTTCGCTTGAATACGACGAAGAAGAAGCGAAAAAAATGGACGCGGCCAATTACGCGCGCGCCGAAGCGTATTTGCGCGACGCGAAAGCGATCGTCGTCGAACTTTACGGCGAGCTCTCCCCCGAAGAGACGCCGATCGTCAAAGCGGAATTAATCCTTCGACGCGAACTCGCCAAGAACGCGACCGACGACCCTGAAAAATTAACGGCGGCGAACGACGCGATTCTGCAAACGCTCGACCGCGCGATCGCGATCGTCGAAAAAAACGAAAACTCCTTCGCCGACGCCGCGTTTTTCTACGCCGAACGTATGCGCGAACGCTTCGAAGCCGCTTACGATGAAATTTGGATCGCCTCCGCTCTCAACGAAGACCGCGAACCGACGTTCGACTCCCCCCTGTTCGCCCAAGCGGTCGAGGACGCGCAACGTTGTCTCGACGCGTCGCAACGCTTTTTCGACAACTATTACGGCGACGCCGCGGAACTCGGAAAACGTCTCCACGGTTTGCGGAACGAAGCCGCTTTTTCGTTGGCGCGCTATTATTATCGAACGAATCGTATCGAACAATTTTTCCATACGATCGAGTCGATTCGCGCGACGGCGCTCCTGAACGCGTTCGCGCAAAGGGAAACCGACGCGTTCGAGCGTTTGCCGGAAGCGACGAAAACGCGTTTGAAAACGCGACGCGACGCCGCCGAACGCCGTTTGAACTCCGCGCAAACCCAATTGAACGCCTGCGTCGTCGACCCTCGCGTTACGTCGCGACAACGTTTGGGACGCGTTTACGATCTGAATCGCGAAATCGTCGCGGCTCGCCAAGAAGCGCAAGCGGTCTACGCCGAAACGGACGCCGCGCTAGCCGCTTTCGGCGACGCCCAACGCGCTTCTCTCGATTTCCAAAACGTGATCGCCGAGCTTAAAGCCTCGAAAACGTTGGCGTTAGAGTACGTCGTTTTTTCGACGCAAGGCTCGACGGCCCTTCAAAGCCTTTTTGCGGAAGACTCGAAATTCGACGAATTGTACAATGATATAAACGTCGAAGACGCGCCGTCGTGTTATCTCCTCGCTTACGGTTTCGGACTCGACGAGCCCAAATTGACGCCCTTGGAAACGTCCCCCGCTCTTTTTGAATTGACGCGACGCGTCGTCCCCGAATGGGGAACGCGCTCGGGCCCCTTGCGAGCGTTGGACTTACAAGCGATCGTGTCGAGTCCGGCTTTCGGTCTGCTCGCTAATCTTTCCGATCAATTTGCCGCGTCGAGCGAGGCGCGACCTTTTTCGGAACAAAAGTTAACCTCGGCGCTTAACCTATTTTACGCGCTTCTCGTTCCCGACGCCGAAGTGCGCGAGGCGCTGACGAACGGCGAATGCGAGCGCGCGCTGATCGTTCCGGACGGTCCGCTCGCCCTCTTTCCCTTTGAAGCGCTGGTTATTTCGCCGTCGGAAAACGCTTATTTTCTCGACGTTTGTCCGCCGGTCGTTTACACGCCGTCGCTCGCGGTTTGGAGCCGACTTACGGAAAGAGAGCGGGCCGACGCGGCGCGAACCGGCGGCGTCGCGTTGGACGCCGCGCTTTCTATCGGAGCGCCGGTTTACCCGAAAATCGACGAGTACGCGCAAGACTTTCAAGAGTCGGTCGCGCGGCAAACGGCGCTCCTTAACGTCGATTTTCTGCGGCGTTTGGAGGCGCTGCCCGCGACCGGAGCCGAGTCGGACGCCGTCGTCGCCGCTTTTCGACGCGCCTCGACTCGAACGACGCAATTTAAAGGCGAAGACGCGACCGAAGCGAATCTGCGCCGCGCCGTCGCCGGAAAAAAATTGTTGCACGTCGCTTGCCACGGTTTGCTCGACCGCTCGTTCGGCAACGTTTTCGGCGCGCTGGCGACGACGCCGGGAGACGCGCTCGATCCGCAAAACGACGGTTTAATTACGACGCGCGAACTTTCCGAACTCGATCTTTCCTCGTGCGAACTCGCGATTTTGAGCGCGTGCGACGTCGGCGCCGGAACGACTCAAATCGGCGAAGGCGCTTGGTCGATCGGACGCTGCGCGATGGTCGCCGGTTCGAAACGCGTCGTTTCGACCGCTTGGTCGATCGACGACGCGGCGACTTCGTTCGGAATCGCGCGTTTCGCCGAAACGCTCGCCGAGTCGCCGGAGTCGTCGATCGACTACGCCGCCGCGCTTCGCGACGCGAAACAGGCGCTAAAACAGCGTCGCGAAGCGCCCCGATATTGGGCTCCGTTTATGCTTTGGGGCATTTGAGCGCGTCGGCGAAACGGCGCGGCGCTTAAAAAATTTCAATAGTGTTAACCTTCCCCTTAAAATTTAAGAGAAAGCGATGAGAAAATCTAAGAAACTCAACATTTTAAACGGAGCGACGGCCTTTTTAGGCGCGCTCGTTCTATTCGCGACGGCGGGATTTCAGCGCGTCGCCGACGCGCAAAGCGTCGAACGCTCGGAGTTCCATTTGGAAGCGCTTTTGATTAGCCTCGAAGCGTACGACGGCGCGGCGTTGAAATACGCGAAAAAGGATTTAGAGGTTTTAAATCGAACGTTACAATCGCGTTACGGTTGCAAGACGGAACTCGTTTTCGATTTTGCGAACGTCGCCCCGAACGCGACCGAAATTGGCGCCGTCGACGCGCCGAAAAAAACTATCGAACGAAAAATCCAACGTTGGTTCCAAACGTTGCCGAAAGACGCGACCGCGATCCTCTTCTTAGCGGGACACGGCGTTCGCGACGACGACGGCGTCTTTTATTTTCCGATGCTCAACTTCAAGGCGGTCGAGCCTTCGAAACGTTACGCCGACGCCGCGATTCCGTTGAGTTGGATTCGCTCCGAATTCGAAAAAGCGCAATGTAAAAATCGGCTCGTGGTGATCGACGCGTGCTTTTCGGGCGGAAGCAAAAATATCGACGCGCCCGACGGCGAAACGATGGCGCGGTCTTTCCAAGGCGACGCCGACTCTAAGATTACGACGCTCGCCAGCAGTTCGGAATCGGAAGCAAGCTGGCTTTGGGACGAAACGCAAAGTTCGCTCTTCACCTATTGGCTCAACGACGCGTTGAACGGCGCCGCGCAAGACAAGGACGGCGATAATCGGTTCTCGCTCGCGGAACTCTTCGCTCACGTGAAGCGAAAAGTCGTCGACGTCTCGACGAAACATCGCAAAATGAAACGCCAAACGCCGATCATTCTTAACGAAGAAGCCAACGCCGACTTCTCGTTTCCGGCGCTGACGATGCAAACGTTGAAGCACGCCGTTCAAGACGCGAACAACGCTTTCGCCGACGCGCCGAGATCGCTCGGCTTATCCTTTGCCAAAAAGCCTAAAATCCTTGTCGTTCCGGAGTTTAAAACAGGCGGTCGAGGCGCGACAATCGACTCGTTGAATTACGGAACGCTGCCGAGTTTCGTCTCTCGCGAGTTTGCCGCCGCGCTGGAAAACGACGCCGAAGCGCCTTTCGTCGTCTTGAACGAAGAGCGCGCGTCGGAGATTTTAAAAGCAAACGGTCTTTCGCCTTCCGATATCGGTTCCGGAAAAGAACGAAACGCGCTTATCAAAGCCGGCGTCGACGCCGTTCTGGACGGACGCGTTACGGCGCTGTCTCAAATCGCGATGAAACTTACCGCGCGTTTAATTTTCTTAAAGAACGATTACGACTCCGATCGAAAAAACTTTACCGCGACCGTTCGTCTTACCGAAAACGAACTTGCGCACCAAGGCGTCGCCTTTTCCTTCAAAGAAATAAACGACGAAACGAACGACGAGACGAACGAAGAGACGAACGAAGAAACGAACGAAGAAACGTATGTCGCGACGGAAATCGGCGTTATGCCGCAAGACGAAATCGAACGCCTCGACGAAATCGCCGTTCAAGTCGCCGCCCAAAGGAATCCGATGGACGACGACTCGCTGCCGTATAAGGTCGAGGTATTCGCTCGCCGAGCCGGCCAAGCGTTCGTCAAGCGCGTCGGCAAAACGAAAAACGGCGTTTATTACGTTCCGCTTGACCAAGGCGAGGAATATCGTCTTAACCTCGTCAATTCGTCGAAAGACGGCCAAAACTGCTACGTTCGCGTTTTAATCGACGGCGTGAGCGCGACGCTCCGAGAGGCGCCGAAAAACGCTCGCGCGAAGAGCGCCGCGCGCCTGCTTATCCCCAAGGCGAAGGATCCAAACGCGTCGGACGATCAAGCCGCGCCGACGACGTGTCTTCCCGATTTTTCGCTCGAAACGGCCGTTCCGTTGGTAGTTGGCGCGAAAAAGTCTTACGCGCTCGACGGGTACCTCTTCATTCCGAGCGATTCCGGAAAAGCGCAAACGACGGAGCGACGTTTTTTAGTCGCCGACGCGCAAGACTCCTTGGCGGCTCGCAACGAATATAAAGAGCAGGTCGGCTTGATTACCGTCGAGTTCTCCGTTCCGGAACAGTCGAGCCCGGCGAGCGGCTCGAACAGGCGTAACAACGGCACGACGATGGGAACGACGACTACGGTCAATATTAAGCGCGTCCAACTCCTGCCGGCCAAAACGGCGGTCGTTTACCAAATTCGTTATGTTTCGAGCGAGGATTTCGAACGCCTGTTCGCCGAAACGGACGAATAGGCTCCTATCCTTGTTATTTTCCACCGGAGCGTCCTCGCGGCGCTCCCCGTCTAACCTAAGGCCCCCTAAAATGAAAAAGAACGCGTTGCAAAACGTTTTAAACGTCGTCGGAGTCGCGCTCGTCGCGAGCGCTTGCGTCGCCGCGTTTGCCGCCGAAGAAACGACCAGCGTCAAAGTGGACGTCGTTTTTAACGGCGACGACGTCGTCGGTTACATAGACTCGAACGGCAAGTTCCACGGCGTCGCCGACCCCGCCAAACTCGACGACGAGCAAAGTCAAAACGACGCCCAAATCGCCGACGACGGGCAAAGCCCAAACGACGCTCAAATCGCCGACGACGGGCAAAGCCAAAACGACGCTCAAATCGCCGACGACGAGCAAGACGCTCCCGCCCAAATCGCCGTCGCCGTTCCGAGCTCCGACCTCGAAGAGGCGGACGTTCACCCGTTGGCGGATCCCGACTTCCTTTACCGCGTCGAACCGAACGTCTACGACCGTAAAGCGAAGAAATGGCGAACTTGCGAACCGACGTTCGACGACGAAGGCGGGTGTCGCGTTACGATTCGTTCCGGCGAGCAATATTTTCTCCGCCTGAAAAACATGAGCGACGAGCCGATCGTTTTCCGCCTGCTGGTCGACGGTTTTAACACGTTGTCGCAAGAGGTGGACGGCGAGTACCGGTTCGCGCCGGAAATCGAGTTGGACGAGGCGACGGCTTGGGTCGCGGCGGCGAATTCCGAATGCGTCGTCGCCGGTTTTTACGCGGACCGCGAGAAGTTGCAAAAATCGGGCTCGGCGAATCCGGCGGAAACGAAGGGCGCCGTTTCTAGTAAAACGAGCGGCGAGTTTTACAAAGAGTTCGTCGCGTCGAGCAAGAATTCGCTGGCGGCGACGCGCGGCAAAACGGGTCAAGCGGGCGTTATTCGCGTCGGCGTTTACCGTTGGCTCGACCCGAACGCCGAAGAGGAGCTCGAATTGGCGACCATACCGGTTCCGGAACCCGCTCGGCGCGCGCGCGGTTCCGAAGATTTTGCCAAAGGGGGCGGAGGGCCGATCGCGGCGGACGCCGTCGGCGAAACGGAGGGCGACCAGAAAAAGAAACGCGGCGAAATCGGCGAGAAGATCGCGGAATTCACGATCGAATACGGCGAACCGCAAACGAAGTAACCGTTTTTATCTTTGACGTTGGAAAGCGACGCGCCGCCGACGTCCGACGCCGCGGCGCGTCGCGACTTTTCCCTTTTTAACGTTGACGCCGTAAGGAACCAACAAGGAACGAACAAGGAACCAACAATGTTACATAAAATAACGCGATTAATCGCGACCGTCGCGGCGCTGTGCCTAACCGCCTTCGCCGCCGCGACTTTCGCGCAAGATACGCCGCAAGGCGAACCGCAAGGCGAATTCGCGCGAACCTGGAAACACATCGAAACCCTGCGTAATTCCGGCGACGCCGAAGCGTTGACGGCGGCTCTCGACGCGATCCCGAACGACGGTTCGGAAGCTGCGGTCGCGGCGGGGCTTTTCCGCTCTTTAAACGCTACCGAACTCGGTCTCGATAAAGAACTTGTCGCGCAAAGCGTCGACGCGTTACACAAACTGCGGCTCGGCGACGACGACGCGAAAATTTTGCGCGAGTTCGCGACAGAACTGCTCGGTTGCTTCCCGAATCAAGCCGAAGTCCTTGCCGTCGAAGCGCTTCGCATTTTGCGCATGCCGAGCGAGAGCAAGCGAAATTTGGTCGAACTCGCGCTCGCGGCGGACGTTTTGGCGGACGTTTTACAGAAGCTTGAGAAGCCGAACGCCAAAGCCGCCGACGCCGAAGCGTTCGCGCTCGCCGAACAAGCGGTCGAAAAACACCGCGCCGCGCCCGACTCGCTCGAGAACCGAACGGCGCTTTCTATATCGTTGACCGCGCTTGCATTCGCCAATAAACGCCGCGAAAATTTCGACGAGGCGGAAGCTCTCTTCGTCGAAGCGTTAAAAATCGAGCGAGAAATCGCCGCCCAAACGGCGCCGCGTCAAGAGACGATCGACCGTCTCGGCTATCTCGGCATATTCTATTACGAAAGAGAACGTTACGCCGACGCCGAGTCGCTTTTCGCCGAAGCCCTCGAAATCGCGCGCGTCGTTTTTAAGGAAACGCCGAATCACCCGGATATCGCGGATTATTATAATAATTGCGCTTGGACTCGCATTAATTTGGACGCGCCCGCGGACGCCGAGCCGCTTTTCGTCGAAGCGTTGAAAATTGCGCGCGCTCTTTACCAAACCGCGCCGAATCACCCGAACTTGGCGGCGAGGATAAGCGGTTTGTCGAACGCTTGCTTCTTTCAGGACAAATACGCGGAAGCGGAACCGTTATTTCTCGAAGCGCTAAAGATACAACGCGTTATTAATAAAGATGTTCCGAACGCGCTGGGAATCGTCGCTTTGCTTGCCGGGCTTGCTTGGACCTATAATAACCAAGGCAAATACGCGGAAGCGGAACCGTTATTTCTCGAAACGCTAAACATCGTTCGCGAAACGCATAAGGACGAGCCGAATCATCCGGAAATCGCCCAAGCGCTTAACGATTTGGCGTTAAACTATTTCTGGCAAGAGAAATATGCGGAAGCGGAACCGTTATATGTCGAACGCTTAAAAATTAGTCGAGAAATTTACAAAGATTCCCCCAACGCGTCCGAATTGTTGGTAAGCGTCAACGATCTTGCCAACACGTACAATAACCAAGGCAAATACGCCGACGCGGAACCGTTATTTCTCGAAGCGTTAAACATCATTCGCGAAACGCATAAGGTCGAGCCGAATGATCCGGAAATCGTCCAAGCGCTTAACAATTTGGCGTTAAACTATTTCTGGCAAGAGAAATATGCGGAAGCGGAACCGTTGTATGTCGAACGCTTAAAAATTAGTCGAGAAATTTATAAAGATTCATCCAACGCGCCCGAATTGTTTGTAAGCGTCAACGATCTTGCCAACACGTACACCCGCCAAGGTAAATACGCGGAAGCGGAACCGTTATATACCGAAGCGTTAAAGATTGTTCGCGAATACCATAAAGACGAGCCGAATCATCCGGATATCGCCGCCGCGTCGACCAAGCTCGGCAACGCGCTCTATCTCCAAAACAAGCACGCGGAAGCGGAACCGCTATACCTCGAGACGCTAAATATCGTTCGTAAAACGCATAAGGACGAGCCGAATCATCCGGATATCGCCCGAGCGCTTAACGATTTGGCGTTTAACTATTACAACCAAGGTAAATACACGGAAGCGGAACCGCTATACGTCGAAATGTTAAATATCGTTCGCGAATACCATAAGGACGAGCCGAATCATTCGGATACCGCCCAAGCGCTTAACAATTTGGCGTTAAACTATTTCAGGCAAGAGAAATACGCGGAAGCGGAACCGTTATTCCTCGAAGCGCTAAACATCGTTCGCGAAAACCATAAGGACGACCCGAATCATCCGGTACTCGCTCAGAGCTTAACCCAGGTTGCTGTTTTCTACGGAAACCAAAAAGAATACGCCAAAGCGGAACCTTTGTTGTTTGAAACTTTGCAGATTTGCCTAGTTTTACACAAAAACGAACTAAATCACAAGGATATCCAAAAAGCGTTAAGCAATTTAGCCAACGCCTACATTTATCAAGAAAAAATAGCGGAAGTTGAAGCGTTGTTTGCGAAATTAGTAGAAGACGCGCGCATCCAATGTAACTCGCCGGATTCACTCGGCGTTTTCTTGTTCAACTTGGCGGAAATTTACTATTCGAATAAAAAATACGCCGAAGCCGAACCGTATTACCAAGAAGTCCTCGACATTCGTCGTGAATTCTATAAACTTACGCCGGTTTGCAAAGAAATTTTGCAAACGCTATGTCGACTTGCCGACGTTTTTTACTTTCAAGGAAGTGACGCGGAAGCCGAAAAATACCAACTTGAAGCGCATAAGTTAACGGTCGTTCTTTGTAAAGACGATCCCCAGGAAGTAATCGCGTCGTTTACCGGCCTTGCCGACGTTTATAAAGGGCAGGAAAAATACGCCGAAGAGTTGCCGTTGCGAATTGAAGCGTTAAAACGAACGCGCGAATTATATAGAGAAACGCCCAACTGTTCGGAAGTTTTGTGGGAAATGCGTAAACTTGCGCTTGTTTATAGCAACTTGGGCAAATATCAGGAAGCCCAATCGCTATTGGCCGAAACGGTAAAATTAGCCAGAACTCTAGAAACTCAAGACCCGTGGCATTTGCGTAACGCGCTCGCCGGATACGGCGTAGCCGCTTATGAGCTCGGCGAATTTGCCGAAGCGGAAAAAGCCTTAACGGAAGCGTTAAATATTACGCGTCAAGACCCGGATATGGAACCAGCAGAATTGGCAGTTTTCCTCACAAAATTAGAGGAAGTATACGCCGCTCTGGGAAAAGACGCGGAAGCGGAATCTATGCGTCGCGAATTGGCTAAAATTAAAGGCGACGACTCGGGCGACCATAGTGAAAATACCGCCGACGTTAACAACGAGGAAACGACTTTCGCGCAAGAATTCGCGCGTATTAGACAGCTTCTTGAGGCCGAGGATTCTGAAAGTCTCGCAACATTCAATAAAGAAATAGCCGCAAGCCTCGACGCCGAACTGTCGGGAAAAACAGCCGCTTACGCGCTCTTTGCAGCAATGTTGTCGGACGACGAAGATATTCGGCAAAAACTTTTAAACCGTGCGATTTCCGGCGCGCGACGCGAAAAGCCGAATGCAGAGGTTGCGGTTGCTTTGCTCAACGCGGCTATCGGATTTCAGAACCAGAATAGACTCTCCGAAGCGGAACTTCTGGGATTGGAAGCTTTAAGAATCTGTCGTCAACTCCGCGATTCCAATCATCATAATGTCGAACTCATGTTAACCGAATTGGCAAACTTTTATCAAAAGCACGGCAAATACGCCGTAGCGGAATTACTGTATTTCGAAGCGTTAGAAATTAAACGCAGAATACTCAAAGACGCCCCACGCCACCCGGATCTCAGAAGCAATTTAGCGAACCTTGCAAAATCGTATGAAGCCCAAGGCAAGTACGCCGAAGCGGAACCGCTGTATCTCGAAATAGTCCAAATTGAACGTGAAACGCATAAAGACGACCCATACCATGCGGATATTGGCGCTAGCTTAACGAGGCTTCAAAGTTTGTATTCTAGTCAGGGACGATTCCAAGACTGCGAACGAATTGCGGTTGAAATATTAAAGATTCTTCGCGAATCGTTTAAGGACGATCCCGATAACCCCAATTTTCAGATAGGTTTGAGCAATGTAGCGTCAACATATCGTGAAATAGGGAAATATGCCGAGGCCGAGGCGTTATTCCTCGAAGTATTAGAGATTAGGCGCAAAATATTTAAAGAAAATCCCAATCGTCCTGAAATTGCGGAAACCTTAGAAGATCTTGCGGTTCTATATGTGGGACAAAACAAAGAATCCAAGGCGGAGTTATTATTGCGCGAGGCGTTAAAAATTAAACGCAACGTTTTTAAGGACGCTCCCAATCATCCGGAAGTTGCGGAAATCTTAGGTACGCTTGTACCAATATGCCTTATGCAAGGTAAATATATCGAAGCCCAAAACCTAGGCCAAGAAGCGCTAGAAATTCGCCGAGAAAGATTTAAGAACGATCCCCAGCCTCAGTCTTACCACGAGCTGTCGCAATCTTTAAGCTTACTTGGGATGATTTATACCGCTCAAGATAAGTTTTCCGAAGCGGAACCGTTCCTTTTCGAAGCGTTAGCGATGACGCGCAACGCGTTGAAAGACGATCCTAAAAACCATACCCTTGCCATTACAGTAAAATCAATGGCGCTTAACTATATCCGGCAAGGCAAATACGCGGAAGCGGAACCGTTATACCTCGAAGACTTGCAAATCCAGCGCGAAGCGTTTAAGGGCGCGCCCAACCATCCGGAGATCGCGACGTCCTTAAACAACCTCGCGAAGTTGTACTACGACCAAGGCAAATACGCGGAAGCGGAAACCACTATCGACGAATGCGTTAAGATTTACGAAGCCAACCCGGATTCGCCGCATAGCGCGAAAGAATATTACAAACGCCGCGCCGATTTGTACTACGCCACCGATCGTCCGGAACTCGCCGTCGCGGACTTGAAGAAGGCGATCGACGCGACGTTGCAAGCGCGGCGGAAGTTCTCCGTCGACGATAAGGAGCGCGGCGAATTTTTGGCGGAGTCCTACGACCTGTTCGTAACGATGGTAAAATGGCAATACGAAAAACTCGGCGACGTCGAAGAAGCGTATCTCGCGATGGAACGCTCGAGAGCGCAAGCGTTTCAGGAACTTCTCGACGCCGCGCAACTCGATTATTTGGCCGGCGTTCCCAAAGCGAAAGCCGACGAGTTGCGCCGCGCCGACGAAGAGGCGACCGCCGCGCTCAAATCGCTCGAAGAACAAATTCGCGTCCTTCAAAATAATCCGAACGCGACCGACGACGATAAAAAGCGACTCCGAGAATTGCTCGCGCAAATTCCGGTCGCCTACCGACGCGCCCAAGACGCTTTCGCGGCGATCAAAGCGGCGTCGCCGGCCTACCAAATGCTCCTCGACAAAGGTCGCGACCCGATCGCGCTCGACGTTTTGCAAAGCGAACTCGAAGTCGAAAAAACCCTCGCGCTCGAATATATCGTCGGCGACAAGGAAAGTTATCTGCTCGTGTTCGGGCATAATTGGCCGAAGCCGAAGCTGTTCCCGTTGACGCTGACCGCCGAAAACGCCGCGACGCTCGGCGTCGACGAAGGCCCGCTCGACGAGAAAAAAATCGACGCGATCCTCGCCCAATCGCCGATCGAGATTCGCTGCTACGACGCCGCGAGCCAAGGTTACGCTTGGGGAGACGCGTCGGGAATTTTGGGCGCGCTCGAAAACGAAACGCCCGAAAACAACGTTCCGTGCGACGATTTGCAGAATCGACTTTACGCGCTTTGGCAAACGCTATTACCGCAAGAAGTCGCCGACGCCGTTCTCGACGCCGAAAAGACGTTGTTCCTCGCCGACGGCGGTTTGACGAAGCTCCCGTTCGAGACGTTAATCGTTGAAGAACCGAGCGTTGGAAAAGACCCGAAGTATCTCCTCGACTGTAAGCCGGCGACCGTTTACGCTCCGTCCGCTACGATGTGGCACAACTTGTTGGCGCGGAAAAAGAACGCCGGAAAAACGCTCGCAACCTTCGGGAATCCCGCTTACGGCGACGACCCGACCGAAGCGACGACCCGCTCGACGGCCGCCGCCCTGCAGTACTACGACGTTACCAAGCTCGCCCCCTTGCCGTTCGCGGAAGCCGAGAGCAACGTCGTCGTTAAACGCGGGGAATTAAAAGGCTTCCGCGCGACGCAATTCCTCGGCGAAAAAGCGACGGAAGCCGCTTTCCGCCAAGCGGTCGCCGACTCCAAGTTCTCGATTTTGCACTTGGCCTGCCACGGAATAACCGACACGCAATTCAAAACAACGTTCTGCGCCGTCGCGCTGTCGCCGGGCGCGAACGCGAAAAACGACGAAACCGACGACGGCTTTTTGACCTTGGCGGAAATTTTCGAGTTAAATCTAAGTCAATGCGACGTCGCGATTTTGAGCGCGTGTCAAACGAACTTGGGCGACGTCCAACAGGGCGAGGGCGCTTGGTCGATTTGCCGCGGCTTTTTGACCGCCGGCGCGAAGCGCGCGATCGCGACGAACTGGACGGTAAGCGACGAATCGACGGCGGTTATCGTCGCGCAATTTGCCAACGACGCGGCGTCGACCTCCGACGACGCGGAGTTTGCGGCGAAACTGCGGAAAGCGCGACGTTTAGCGCGCTCCGGCAAGATCGATCCGCGCTGGAAACACCCGTTCTACTGGGCGCCGTATATTATGATCGGTCCGTGATTTACGTCGCCTAACTCCGCCAAGTCGCGACGTCGCGACACTACGTCGCGACTTGGAATTTCGACGCCGTTAATAAGCGTCGAGGCGCCGCGACGAACGACTTGAAACGGCGAAAAAAGCGGCTCGCCTCCGCTTCGAAGAAACGGAAACGAACCGCTTGCAAGCCGAGAGCGCGGCGCCGCTAAGTCGCTAACGCGTCTCGTTTCAAACCGCGCGAACGCCGTCTTAAAGAATCGACCTTCGCGTAGAGTTTTGAAAAACGAACGGGTCGCTCGCCGCGCACTTTTCGCGAATCTTCGCGACGACGCGCGCTTCGTAGTCCCCTTCCGGGTCGCCCGTTTTTCCGGCTGCGTCGAGAATCGCGACCGCTTCGTCGAAGCGTCCGAGTTCTCGCGCGATTTCGGCTTGAAAAATCGCGTCGTCGGGCGCGATTTCCTTCGTCAGCTCGCCGATTCGTTCCAAGTTCTTTCGCCAACGTTCTTTATCGGCGTCGCTTTTCCAAAGCGCGGCTTCGTTTTCGGCGCGCGTTCTTTGATCGACGCGGTATCGAATCCGGTCGTTGTAAAGCCGCCAAATTTGCGTTCGGACGTTAAATTCCGGAAGGCCGGTCTCGTTCTTCTCTTCCAAAAAGCGAACCGAGTCTTCGAGGTCGAGAAGATCGAGGTACGCTTCGGACGGCCCCCATTGGGGCGCGTCGGGGTCTTCGCTCGGTTTCAGGTCGCGCACCCAAAAAAGCTCGCCGCACTTCGGGCACTTCGAGAAACTCGGAAACGCCGGCAGCATCGGCGCTTCGCGTTTTCTATCGGAGTAATAACGAGCGCCGAGCGTGTTGCCGCTCCAAAGTTGACGTTGATAAACGGTCGCGCCGCAACGCGGGCAAGCCAACCGAAGGGGATCCGCGAGCATCATTGTTTTTGTTCTCCTCAATCCGAAAGAGCCCGACTCGCGTCGTTCGCAACGCGTTCGCGCAACGGTTTCGCCGCAAGTTTAAAAATAAAAAACGCCGAAAAGATTTTAGCGACGCGAACCGCCGCCTTCCTATTATACGCGTCCGTTTTGCGAACGGCAACAAAAAAAACGGGAAAGTTTTCAACGCCAAGAAACGAAAAACGGCTCGCTTCCGCCAAGATCGCGAAAACGAACCGCCTCCGACGTTACGTCGCGCCGTCGAAACTTAGCGCCGACGTTTAAAACCTTTTCGCATCGCGACGCGCAAGGGTCAAACGCCGCTTCGCGGTTCCCGACTCGACGGTAAGCGACGTCGCCGCCGTCGCGACGCTTCCTTGGTTCGACGTTTCGACTTCGACGCGCTTTCCGCCGCGTCGCGCTTCGCGTCGCCGCTCCGCGACGCGGCGAACGCCGGTTAAAATCGCCGCGACGGTCAAAAACGCCCAAAAGCCGAAATCCAAAATTGCGTCGCAGAAGTTCGCGTAAAGCCCCGCCGCCGTCGCGACGTAAGCGCCGACGCAAAGCGCCGCGATTCCTCGAGACGCGAACGCCGTCGCGGCGCAAGCGACCGTCAAACCGACGCCCGGCGCGTATCCGAGTCGGTAAACGTCGAACGCGAAAAAGTTCAACTCCGACGCGTAAAGCGCCGCGCCCCAAACGATTAAAACGCCCGCGCAAAAGGTCGTTTCGCGCCGCGAACCGTTAAAAATCGACGCGTCGAGTTTGGCCGCCTTGGCGTTTTGCGATTCCTTGACGCGGCGTCGCCAAAGTCCGAAATAAATCGCCGTCGCCGCGCCGGTCAACGCCGGAACGTCCCAAAAGGCGAAAACGCAAGCCGTTAGCGAAACGCCGTCCGGTAAAATCGGAAGCGACGCAAACGCGGCGACCGCCGCCGCGACCGTCAGCCGTCGCCGCCGCGTCGCTCCAAACGCTCCGACCGCCGTTCCTAAAAGCGCCGCGACCAAGTAGAATCCCCAAACGTTCGCCGCGTCCGTCATTTCGTTTCCTCCTCCGCGTTCGCGCCGCTTTGCAAAATTGCGCTCAAATTCGCCGCTTTAATCGCCTTTCGCTTCCAAGTGTAAACAACGCAAAGCTCGCCGTTCCAACGCGTTAAAAACGGATAAGAAAACTCGCAATCCGGTTCGTTTTCCAATTCGGCGACCGCCGTCCAGCGCGTTAAATCGGTCGGATCGGCCGTCCAAACAAGAAGCCGCGACCGCCCGCCGTCGCCCGGATTCCCGACCAAAACGAGCCGTCCGTCGTCGGCAAGCGCCGCCGCGACGCTCGCGTTCGGGTTGTCCAACGGCAAGCGCGGTCGAGGTCGCCAAGTCGCGCCGCCGTCGAGCGACTCCGAAACGCCGACGCCGCCCTCCTCGACGCGCAAAAACGCCAACGCTCGACGCTCGCTCAACGGCGCTATCGTCGGTTGAAGCGCCCTCGCGTTTTCGGCGATCGGCGTTTTCGCTCGGTCGACCAAGCGTCCGAACGCGTCGAACGCCAACGCGAGGCCGTACTTCGTCGCCGATTCGCAATACGTCGGGAGCAAAAAGCCGCCGTCCGAACGCGGAACCGCCTCCGCGCGAACGAGCGAGCTAATATTGAAAAGAGGCGTCGTTCGCAAACGTCGGAAACGCGACCAGGTCGCGCCGCCGTCGTCCGACGTCGCGACGTTTAGCGACGAACCCGACCAACCGCCGTACGAAACGCTCGTTACGAAGAGAAAAAGCCGCTCGCCTTGCGCGTAAACAACCGGATTGCCGAGTTTGCGAATCGACCGCCAAACGTCGCGGCTCAAACGCGAACGGTCGAGCAGAACGCGCGGCGTCGACGTTTTCCCTTGGGGCGAAAGGGTCGCGCCGTAAATTTTGACGTCGCGGGCGCCTTCGCGCGTTCCGCCGTACCAAGCGACGAAGAGCCGCCCGTCCGCAAGGGGCGCCGACGTCGCCGAATGGCAAGACGCGGTCGGGGGCTCGAACGTCGCGGTTTCGAACGTAAGGGACGCCGACTTCTCCAAAGCGAGAATCGCCGCCTTTTTTTGCGCCGCGCCGTCGGTCGACGCAAAGATTGCGGTCGACGCGACTTCCGTCCGCGCCGAAACTGCGGCAATTATCAACAAAACCAACGTTAATCGAAATTTTAATTCCATTGACGCGCCCGCCGGGATACGTTCTTTTACCTTGACGCCGCTTTTTCCTTTTTTAAGCGTTACGCCAATACTAACAAAAAAAAAAAACAGTCAAGGGGCGCCGGATAAAAAAGAAGTCGCGATTTTAACGGTTCGCGACGCTAACGAGCAAACGTCGAAAAAAGAAAAAAGAACGCGCCGCGCCGGAAAGAAAACGCGGCGATTTCAAGAAAACGCGATAAAAAAACGGCTCGCCTCCGCTTCTAAGAGCCGGAAACAAGCCGCTTTAGTCGTTCGGTCGACTTAACGCGTCGACGTTAAAACGTCGTTCGCCGAAGTCGTCGAGGAAGACGGACGCCTCCGCGCTCGACGCCGAGTCGGTTTCGGCGTCGGTTAAAATATCGCGACGGGCGCCGAAATCATTCGCCGAAGTCGTCGAAGAAAATGCTTTCGCGCTCGACGCCGAGGGAGTCGAGCAAATCCAACACGGAGTCGGTCATCACCGGCGGACCGCAGAGGAAATATTCGCAGTCCTCCGGCGCTTTATGGTCTTTCAAGTAGTTCTCGTACAAGACCTTGTAAATGTAGCCGGTCAGGCCCGTCCAATTGTCCTCCGGTCGCGGTCGCGACAGCGCCAAGTGGAACGAGAAGTTCGGGTACTTTTCTTCCAGTCGCTTGAAGTCGTCGAGGTAAAACGCTTCGGCCAACGAGCGCGCGTTGTACCAATACGAGATTTTTTCGCCGCGATGCAAACCTTCGAGCATCTCGAAGAGGTGCGAACGAAGCGGAGCCATCCCGGCGCCGCGCCCGATGTAAATCTTTTCGTTCGGCGTGTCGCGGACGAAAAATTCGCCGTAAGGGCCGCTGACCGTAACTTTGTCGCCCGGTTTCAGACTGAAAAGATACGACGACATTTGCCCGGTCGGAATCCCCGGGAACGGCGGCATGCCCGGCTTCTCCGCCGGCGGAATCGCCAGACGAACGTCCAGCATAATGATCCCTTTTTCGCCCGGATAGTTCGCCATCGAGTAGGCGCGCGTTACCGGGCCGATATCTTCGCTAACCAAGTCCCAAAGTTTCGCTCGGTCCCAGTGCGCGTGATACCGCTCCGGAATGTTGAAGTCCGTCTTGTAATTAATCGTCAAGCCGCCCGGTCGCTCGATTTGAATGTAACCGCCGGCCTTGAAGTCGACGACTTCGCCCTCCGGAAGGTCGAGGATAAGCTCCGTAATGTCCGGCGCGACGAGTTCGTTCGAACGAACGACGCACTCCCACTTTTTGACTTCGAAAATTTCCGGCGGAATCTCGATCTTCATGTCCTGTTTGACCGGCGTTTGGCAGGCCAAGCGGACGCCCTCTTTGATTTCCTTGCGCGTCATGTGCGCTTTTTCGGTCGCGAGGATTTCACCGCCGCCCGAAAGGACGCGCACCTTGCACTGACCGCAGGAACCGCCGCCCCCGCACGCCGCCGGAACGAAAATTTTGCAGTCGGCCAACGTGCCGAGGAGTTTGCCGCCGGACGGAACCGTCAACGTCTTCGACGCGTCGCCGTTAATCTCGATTTGCACCGAGCCGCCGGGCGAAAGAACCGACTTCGCGGAAAGAATGATCGCCACCAACGCGAGAACGATCGCCGTAAACGCGACGACGCCCGCGATAATAATTCCAACGCTGCTCATTGCTTAACTCTCCTTCGGCTCACATTCCGGAAAACGTCATAAACGCCGTCGCCAGCAATCCGGCGGCCATAAACGCGATACCCAAACCGCGCAGGCCCTTCGGAACATGGCAGTATTCCATCTTTTCGCGAATCCCGGCGAAAATCACGATCGCCAACGCCCAACCGATACCGGAGAAAAGCCCGTAAAGGCAGCTGTCCGTAAAGTTGTAGTCGCGCTGTTGCATAAAGAGCGAACCGCCCATGATCGCGCAGTTGACCGTGATCAACGGAAGGAAAATCCCGAGCGCGTTGTAAAGCGGCGGGAAGAAACGGTCGAGCGTCATTTCCAAAATCTGAACGATCGCCGCGATCACGCCGATGAACGTGATGAACGCCAAAAAGCTCAAGTCGAGCGAAGCGAGGGCCGGAACGCCCGTCCACGCCAACGCGCCTTCGCGCAACACATAATTGTAAAGGAGGTTGTTGACCGGGAGCGTGATCGCTTGAACGACCGTAACCGCGATCCCCAACCCAAACGCCGCGCCGACTTTCTTCGACACCGCGAAAAACGTGCACATTCCCAAAAAGAGCGACAACGCAAGGTTTTGCGTGAAGACTCCTTCCATAAACATCGTAAAAACGTGTTCCATCGTTAATCTTCCTTTGCGAAAGAACCGTTAAGCGGCGCCGCCGAAACGCTCGAAACGTCGAACGTTCGCGGGGCGAACCGCGTCTCGGCTCATTCGTCGTCTTGCATCCCCTTGCCGTAAGTTTTGAGAACCCAGATAATGCCGCCGATCAGGAAAAACGCCGCCGGAGCCAGCACCATCAAGCCGTTCGGAACGTACCAACCGCCGTTGTTGACCGTCTTCAAGACCGTGAAGCCGAAGAGCGTGCCGAAGCCGAACAGCTCGCGGAAAAACGCGACGATCATCAAGACGACGCCGTAACCGAGGCCGTTCCCGATCCCGTCGAGGAGGCTGACCGTCGGGCCGTTTTTGATCGCGAACGCTTCCGCGCGCCCCATCACGATGCAGTTCGTGATGATCAGGCCGACGTAAACCGACAGCTGCTTGCTCAAGTTGTACGAGAACGCCTTCAAAATTTGGTCGACCAAAATCACAAGCGTCGCGATAATCGCCATTTCGACGATCATACGAATCGAGCCCGGAATAATTTTGCGAATCAGCGACACGCCGACGTTCGAAAACGCGGTAACGAAGACCACCGCCAGCGTCATCGTGAACGCGTTGTTCAAATTCGTCGTAACGGCCAGCGCGGAGCAGATGCCGAGGAGCTGAACGAAAACCGGATTGTTCTTAAACAACGGTTGGACAATATTTTCTTTCACCGCCGAGTTCATCTTTTCACCAGTCCTTTCAGTTTTCGCTCGCTTCGGACGTTTCCGCCGGAGCTTCCGCTTCGGTCGCCGGAGCGTCGCCGCGCAACGTTTTCAGATACGGGCCGTAACCGTTCGGGCCGAGCCAAAAGTCGATCGTGCCGTTGACGCCGTTGCAGGTGAGCGTCGCGCCGGAAATGCCGTCGACTTCGGTTTCGCCCGCGGCGTACCCCTTCACGACCTTAACGACCGGAGCGCCGGTTTCGTCGAGCGCGGTTTTGCCGTTCCATTTCGCCGTCCATTTGGGGTTCGAAATTTCGCCGCCGAGGCCCGGGGTTTCGCTGTGTTCGTAAAAAACGAGCCCGGCGACCGTCGTCAAGTCGGCGTTCAGCGAAAGGAAACCGTTCATACGCGACCAAAGCCCGGTTCCGCTAATCGGGAGAACGAGCGTTTTCAGCGCGCCGGTTTCGTCGTTGAAGCGATAAACGACCGCTTGTTTCGGGGCGGTCTTGATTTTCGCGAGGTCTTGCTCCGGCGTCAGCGCGACGACGTTCGTTTTGTCGCTCTCGACTTTGCTCGGGTCGGCGTCCGCGACGACCGCGCCGGTCGCCAAGTCGACGACGACGATTTCCGCCGTCTTGAACTTTTCGTCGACTTGCGCTTTCGTCGCCTTGCCGTCGGTCGGCACGAGGCCCGCCGCTTTCAGGACGTTGACTTGTTTGTCGAGGAGTTTGTTTTGTTCTTGCAACCCTTTGAGCGCGACGCTCGAAAAGGAAACGATAATCGCGCAGACGACGCAAACGCCCGTCGCGACGCCAAACGTTTTAAGAATCGATTCGTTGTTCATTGTTCCTTTCCTCGCAATCCTTACCGCGCTTCGAGTCGCTTGACGCGGCGGCGAATGTTCGCGTTGACGACCAGGTAGTCGATCAACGGAGCGACGCAGTTCCCGAAGAGAATCACCAACATGACCCCTTCCGGATACGCCGGGTTCATCGCGCGAACGACGATAATCAGCGCGCCCATCAGGAAGCCGTAAACGTATTGACCGGCTTTCGTCGCCGCCGCGGTAACCGGGTCGGTCGCCATAAAGACCATACCGAACGCGAAACCG
>JAZNJF010000479.1:0-4499 GCA_045577885.1 Thermoguttaceae bacterium
GGCGCGATTGGCGGTTCGACGACGCGGCGCTCGACGCGGTCGCGGTCGTTCGCCTCGACGTCGAGCGGTTGAGTTGCAAAGAAAACCGCTAAATCAATCAAGACCGTCAAAGTCTCTCGACGGCGACGGCCCCCAAACATCCAAACCGCTCAATCGTCCCAAACCGTCAAATCCTCCCGACGGAGACGTACCAAACCGCTAAAATCGTCAAAAGAACCAAAACCGCTAAATTCAGCCAACGTTAACGACAAAAAAACCGGGAACGCCCGACGCGGCGCGTTCCCGGTTTTCGTTTCTTGCGCGACGGCGAACCGTCGATTTTGTCAATATTAATTAATACGTCGTTTTAACCGCCGTTAGAAGAGGCGCGCTTCGTCGAGCGTCAGCGGCGATTGGCCGGAGGTCGCCAAGCGGAATTTCAGCTCGCCGCGCGCTTCGTAATACTCGGCGATCGATTCGCTCGTCAGCGCGTCGATACTCGCCGTCGTCTCGTCGAAGGAGCGGATTTTCCCCAAATACGTCCAGTCGCGAACGATCGCGCCGACGCGCGCCGTCGTCGACTCGCGCTGCATTACGAGTCCGCTCTTCGCCCGAATTTTCATCCGCTCCATTTCGCTTTCGGTCGGCGGGTCGAGACGCAACCGGTCGATTTCGCCGACGATCACGTCGAGCGACTCTTGCGCCCGTTCCGCCGTCGTTCCGCAATAACAGAAGACGCCGCCGAAATCCCGGTGCGTGTTGTACGACGCGAAAACCGAATAGCAGAGCCCCCGTTTCTCGCGCACTTCGCTAAAGAGCCGCGAACTCATCCCGCCGCTCAACACCTCGACGCCGCCCCAAGCGCGATGATACTCCGGCGCGCCGAACGGAACCGCTTCGAACGCCAGCCCGATATGCGTTTGCGCCGAGTCGGTTTCGCGATGAACGGTCGAAGTCGGCGACGCGACCGGAACGATCTCCGCCGTTTCGACCGGTTTCCAGTCGCCGAAAAGCGCCGCGACTTTGTCCCGAATCCGCTCCCAATCGAAGCGTCCGGAAACCGCGACGACCGCGCCGTTCGGTCGGAAAAAGCGGCGGTGAAAGTCGCGAACGTCGTCGAGCGTCAGCGCGTTCACCGATTCGACGTCGCCGAAACTCGGGCGGCCGAACGGATCCGGGTAAAAAATTCGCCCCAATTCGATCAGCGTTTTGCGCGCCGGTTCGTCTTCGATCGCGGCGATCTCCTGCAGTTGAATTTGGCGACAAGACTCGAACTCGTCCTCCGGGAACATCGGATCGCGAACCTGCGCCGTCAAGAGTTCGAGCGAGCGTTCCCAATGCTCCGCCAACCCGACCGCGCCGATCGACATATACGACTGCGACGTCGACTCCGACGACTCGACGCCGAGGTTTTCGAGCGTTTCGAGGAACTCGCGGTTCCCGAGCCCGCCCGCGCCGCGCGTCGTCATCTCGCACGTCAAGCTCGCCAACCCGGCTTTCCCCGGCGGATTGTAAATCGACCCGGCCGGCGTCCGAATCGCGAACGAAATCGCTTCGCTCCACGGCGCCTCTTCGGCGATCAGCGCGAGCCCGTTGTCAAAAACTTCAATCCGATTCTTCGCTTCTATCGTCATAATCCGTTCAATTCGTCGCGTCCGACGCCGTCAAAGTCGGTTTTTTCGTTAAATTCTCGTTCGATTCGCCGCTCTCCGCGCCGTCGACTCGCGAAAAGTCGGCGCCCGGCGTCGGCGTTCGTCCTTATTATCGGCGCTTCGACGCGCAAAATACAGCAAAAGCCGCCGAGCGTTTCAAGTCGCCCGACGGCTTTCGTTCGTTAAAATCGTCTTAACCGTTAAAACTGTTTCCCCGTTTCGACATACGACTCGACGTAAGAAACCCGCGACACGACGAACCCAAGCGACGCGTACAACCGCACCGCGCCGGCGTTCTCCGCGGTCGCTTCGAGCGTCGTTCGAACGCAGCCGACGTCGCGAAAACCTTGCAGCGCCTTCAAGACGAGCGCTCGTCCGAGCCCGCGCCGTCGAGCGGTCGGAATCACCGCGACGTTCAAAATCCCGCCGACCGTCCCGTCTCCTTTGAGCATCCCTTGAATCGTCGCGCAGTAATCGATTTGCTCCGACGGTCCGCCGCGCCGCCCGATCAGCCAAGTCGCCTTCGGGACGAAATCTTTTTTCGACGCGATCGCCCGCATCAGCCGCTCGCAAGCGTCGTACGAGCGGAACGTCGGAAAGACGCGAGCGTCGAGGTCGCGATGAAACGCCGTGTAAATCAGCCGAGCGTGCGTCCTCGTTTGCGTCGCGCTCCACGGCGTCCAAAAGTACCCCGGCGGCAACGTCGGCTCCGGCAAAGGCGTCCCCTCGACGTAATCGAACCGCATTTCGAGCCGTTTAACATATCGAATTTCTAAGGACATAACAAAAAACGCGCTTCCGCTCCGCCTATCAAAAACGACGCGGAAAATTTATTTCATCAAAAAATTTCTTAAACACCCAACGGTCGGTTCGCTCGCGCTCCGAATCGCCCGACTTAACGCGCGACAAGTGAAATTATAACCAGAATTCAAATTAAGAACAGGTTCTTTTCGGATAATTTGAAAAAATTTTCGGTTTTTCGAAAAAAAACGCTTCAAAACGGAAGCGATTTCAGTTAAGATATGAAAAAGCGAGCGCCGCCGTTCGACGCGCTCCGTTCTTCGTTCCTCCGACGCGCCGCGTTCGCCGTCGGACTCACCCTTAAAGGAATTGCCATTATGAAAAAATCGCTGAATTTGGCGGCCTACGTCCTCGGCGTTTTGGGCTTGACGTTCGCCTTCGTCGGCGCGCCGTCCCTCGCCCTCGCGCAACCGGCCGTTACCGAAAACCTCGCCGTTACGCTTGAAAACCGCGATATCGACCGCTACAAGAAACAAGCCGAACGCATGGCGCAAGGGAACGTCGACCTCCTTTGGATCGGCGACTCCATCACGCACGGTTGGGAAGGCGGCGGGAAAGACGTTTGGGCCGAATATTACGGCGACCGCGCCGCGATGAACTTCGGCATCAGCGGCGACCGCACCGGCCACGTCCTTTGGCGCCTCGAAAATTCGCCGACCGATAAGATTAATCCGAAAATGACGATTATCATGATCGGCACGAACAACATCGGGCACACCGTCGACAAAATGGACGGCGACAAAAAAGTCCGCGCGCAACACAGCTCCCCGGCCGAAACGGTCCAAGGCGTCCAAGCGGTCGTCGACAAAGTGAAGGCGCTCTACCCGACGACGAAAATCCTCTTGCTGGAAGTTTTCCCGCGCGACCACAAAGTCGGCGATAAATTCCGCAAAGACGTCGACGCTATCAACGCCGGTCTCCGCGATATTTACGCCGCCGGCAAAGTCGAAAACGTCCAACTTTACAGCATCAACGACCTGTTCCTGACGGAAGACGGAACGCTTCCGAAGGAAATTATGCCCGACATGCTCCACCCGAACGCCGCCGGTTATAAAATTTGGGCCGACGCGCTCGAACCGATGATCGCCGACGGCCTCGGCGAAACCCCGGTCGACGTCAAGCCGGTTCCGCGCGAAGGCGACTGGTGGACGGGCCGCTTCAACGAAAAGAACGACCTTCTCAAGAAAGGCGACGTCGACGTCCTGATGGTCGGCGACTCGATCACGCACGGTTGGGAAGGCGCCGGTAAAGACGTTTGGCAAAAATATTACGGCGATATGAAGGCGATCAACCTCGGGATCGGCGGCGACCAAACGCAACACGTCCTTTGGCGCCTCGAAAACTACGACTGGAGCAAGGTCAACCCGAAACTGGCCGTCCTCCTCATCGGCGTCAACAACACTTGGAGCCGCGACCGTCAACCGGCCGATATCGCGCTCGGCAACCGCCGCATCGTTACGAAGCTCCACTCCCTCTTCCCGGAAATGAAGATTATCGTTCTGAAAATCTTCCCCTGCACGAGCCGCCCGGACCAACAAGCGGAAATCGACAAGATTAACGCCCTCATGCCGTACGCCGTTCGCGACCTCGATTACGTCGAATTGGTCGACATTAACCACGTCTTCATGAACAAAGACGGCGAACTCACCAAGGACGTGATGCCGGACCTCCTTCACCCGAACGCGGTCGGTTACGAGTCCTGGGGCGCCGCGCTCTACCTCAAAATCCAAGACAAATTGGCGAAATAATTCCTTTTCCGCCGATTAAACCGATTTTGACGGCTTAAAAACGCTCGACGAGGCCGACGCAACGCGCCGCGACCTCGTCGAGTCGACTCGGTTCGCGCCGCCGTTTCTCGACGCCGCGAGCCGATTTTGTCATTAATATTAATAGACGACGCCAAACGAATATTAAGAGGGCGACGCCAAACGGCGAAACGACGGTCTCCGCGCCGCCGCGCCGCCGTCCAATTCGCCCGTTTTATCCGTTTTGTCTATTTCCCCGATTCCTCCGATTTTCCAACTCCTCCGTTTAAGTCGGATCGTAGCCTTGTCGTTCTGTGAGCCA
>JAZNJF010000480.1:0-6028 GCA_045577885.1 Thermoguttaceae bacterium
CGATCCGACTTGGCCCTCGCGACGAAAAAAACGCTCTCCGCTTCCAAAAGCGCGAAGTCGAAGAGCGCGAAAACGCCGTCGAGCGACGCGGCGTCGTCCGACGTTACTCCAACCGCAAACGCCGCCGGTTCAATCGGTTAACGCCGGCGGAGGAAACGGCGAACTTTTCGGCGCCGCGCCCTTTGAAACGTTTCGCAAGCGTCTTGTCGACGCGACGTCGTTCGACGAACTGCAAGCGGTAAGCGCCGAAATCGACGGCGCTTGCCGACAAGGCGATTTCAACTTTGACGACGAACGCGAACGCGCCTTTTCGACGTCTTCGATCAAAAATCGCAAGCGTTCGAATTCGAGTAATCGCAAGCGTTTAACGCTTTTCTTTTAACTTCGACCGCGCGACGCGTTCGCGCGGTCGCCAACCTAAGGAATTGAAAATGAACAGGATAGAACGCGCCGCTCGTCGTCCCGATTTTTTGACGTTCGACGAAACCGCCCAACTGTTGCGAACTTCAAAACCGACGCTCCGAAAATGGATTCAACGAGGGCTCGTTCCCGGAAAAAAAGTCGGACGAAAACGGTCGATTCCGCGCGACCTTCGACGACGCCGCCAAGCGCGCGATTCGGTAAAGTTCGCCCCGACGGAACACGGCTTTCGTCGGCAATGGACGTAAACGGCTTCAACATTGAAGAAAGAAAAACAAAAAAGGAATTTCGCGCGTCGTCCCCTTCAGACTCGGAGGGCAAGAGAGCCGTTGAGATTTTTCTCGACGCCGCTTACTCGCGCCGCGACGCCGAAGACGCCCGCCGTCGCCCGTCTCGGTTTTCCACGGCGAAAAAACTCGACGAACCGCTCGACCGGAAAACGCGGCTTTACTTCGAGTCGGCGCCGCCCGACCTCTTAAAGCGGTTCGTCGCGCTCGGTTTCAGTCCGGCTCGCGGCGCTTCAAGGGTCGTCGACGTTTGTCAAACGTTCCAAGCGGCGAAAAGTTCGACGGTTTTAAACCTCGGCGCAAAAGCGTCGTCTTCGCTCGGTTTCGCGCTTACTTTCCGGAGGCGATTCGTTTCGACGAACCGACTCGAACAACGGAAGCGGTTCGAGATTTCGCGACAAACTAACGAAACGATACGCCCGAACGACGGTCGCCAACACGATCGCCGGTTTGAGAACGTTCGGAGCCGCTTGGATTTACGGTCGAACGCCGTTGCGCCGCGAAGAATCCGTTCTTGGCGGTCGCTCGCGGTTCGACTTCGAACAAAGCGCGCGACTTTCAGGTTCCGGCCGATTGGGCGGAGCGGATTTTCGCCGCTTGCCCGTCTCAAAATTGGCGAACGCTCTTCGCGCTTTGGCGGTTCGCCGGATTGCGCCAACAGGAACCGATGTATTTAACTCGAGATTCGGTGAAGTTGGACGCCGGGCGTTTGATTGTTTTCGCGCCAAAAACGGAACGTTTCAAAAATAACGGCGTTCGGAAAGTTCCGATCGCGCCGATTTTGAGGCGCGAATTGGTCGCCCATTTGAAAACAATGCCGCAAGACGAAGATTTTTTGATTTACGAAAATCGACGCAAAGCGTTCGATTCCGGATTCAGAAAAATCATTTTTGCCGCCGGTTTAAAAAACCAGCCAAAAACTTTCAAAATCATAAGCGTTGCAACCAAGTTGTGAAAACGACTGGATCGCCGCCAACATTCCCGGGCGCTTCGTCGCCGAGCGGTTCGGTCATTCGGTAAAAACGCAGAAAACCTATATTAATAACGGAGTTTTGCCCGAATTTTTCGACTGCGTACCCCAAAAAGAACCACGTTTTTTTGACCCGCCGTTTCGCTGGGCGGTTCGCAGCCTTTTTTGAGGAAAACAGCGAAAAAGTAACCGTTTCGGACGCTTTCGCTCGCAAAAACGCGGGAAACCCCGTAAAAATAGGGATAAAAAAAGCCTCGAACGTCTCCGTTCAAGGCTTGGCAAGTAGGGGCGGTAGGACTCGAACCCACGACCAAGGGATTATGAGTCCCCTGCTCTAACCGACTGAGCTACGCCCCCGAAAAAAGTTAGGCCGCGTTAAAAAACAACCTTTTCCTTATTTTAACACTTTTTTGCAACGCGTCAAGCGGGCGTTCCCTTTTTTTGACGACGCCCGTCGCGACCTTAATCGACGCTCGCCAAATCGTTTAACAACAACGTTTACAGTATCCGATATTTATCGACGCTTCCGCGACGCTCCAACGGTTCGCCTTTTCGTTTCGTTAAAAAGCGGTCGACCGCGACGCGCTCCCGGCTCCGCTCGACAATACGCCCGTTCGGTTCGTTCGCGTTTCGTTAGGGACCGGCGAAGCGTCGGCGCGAGGAATCCAAATTGTCGCGCGACGTTCGCTAAGACTCGAAGCGGTTCCGTCCGTCCGCGCTCGGCCATTTTGTACAGTTTGCGCTTCCTGCCTATTTTGCGTTGTCGGCGCGTTTTGCGTTAGCCGTCCATTTTGATTCCCCGGCGCAACTTGCCGAATTTCGCCAAACTGTCGGCTTCGGTCGCTTCGAACGTCCGCGGACGTTGTTTCAATCCGCTCCTCTCGACCGCGAATCGTTAAATTATTCTTACTTTGCGCAGTTTCCGAATCGCGCCCCCAACTTCGCACGCCGTCGAAAACGTCGCCCAACGTCGACTTCCACTTCGACGGCGCCTCGACCGGTTCGGGCGTTTGCGCTCGCGCCGTCGGTTCGGCGGCTCGCGTTTGCCCCGGAACGTTGCCGCGACTCGCCAGCAATTCTTCGCGACGCCATTCGTCAAAATCGCGAAGTTTCGGAGTCTGCGGCAGATACGCCGGACAGTTCGCCGCGTCCCATTCGCCGATCCAAGCGACCCATTCGAGCTGCAAATCGCCCAGCGTTCGACCGTCGTAATAACGTCGAAGCGCCGCGTTCCAATCGTTAGTACGCGTTCCCTCTTTCGCAAACTCGGCCAAACGTCGCCGTCCGCCGATCAAAAACAAATATTCGCAAACCGAAAACGCTTGCGCGTAAAAAGGATGCACGTCCTTCGGGTACTCCCTCATCGCGACCATATCGTTGAACGCAAATCCCTTGCGAGCGTGCAGGGCCTCGACTAATCTAAGACGATAACCGGTTCGCTCTCTCTCCGCTTCCATCAACGTCGCCATTCCTTCGTCGATCCAACGAGGCGGTTGCGCCCGTAAAAAAGACGCCAAAACCGAGTGCGTTACTTCGTGCGGCAACACCGAAGTCAAGACGCTTTCCTCTGTTCCCTGCGCCGACATTCTCCAATTGTACACTTCGCCGGTTTTCGAGACGGTAAAAAGCGTTTCGCCGCCCGCGCCGAGAGTCGGGCCGGTTTGAATCGTTAAAACGCAAGGATTCGACCAATTCGGCAATTCTTCGCCAAACCACCAAATCGCTAAATCGCGTCGATATATTTCAGCCGCTTCGGCCGCTTGACGCGCAAAGACGTCGGAGTCGGCGTTAACGATAAAATTCGTCGTTCGATACGTCGCGGCCCAAACGTTCGTCGACGCGATCGCCAAAAGAACCGCCGACAGCGACGCCGTCCAAACGCGCGCCGCGCCGCCTCGTTTCGACGACCGCCCCCCAAAAAACGCGCGAAAATTTCCGAGTCGTTTCAAAAGAAGTCGAGCTTCCTTGCTCACCCCAACCTCCTGTTTTACTTCTTTTAAGCGTTAAAAGCGCGATCGTTTTAACGTTTACCGCCAAACCGGCGTTCGCAATCCTTCGCGAACTTGGCTTCGCTTCCGAAACCGCCTCGTCCTAAGGCGCCGGAATCGCGACGATAAAACGGCCAAGGGAACGCCCTCGTTTCCTTCCCTTAACGCGGAAAATAGTATACAAGAATTGACGGCGAAAAGTAAAGAGCAATTAGAGCAATTTCCAAGAAAAAACAGAAAAATTGCAAAATCCGTTAAAGCCTCCTTAATCTAGCGCCGAAAAGCTCTCGTTTACTCCTCGAGCGGAGCTTTTCGACGCGTTCAAAAAAAGCGGCGCCAACTTATTTTCATTCAAGCTCGCTTATTTCAATTTCGCGTCGTGTTTTCAAAGATTCAAAAACAGCGAAACAGGCCAACGTTACCCGCAACGCGTCGCGAACCGGAATCGGGCTCGGCTTCTTTTTTCTTAGCGCGTCAAAGAGGGCCGCCAACATCTCCTTTTGCCCTTTATTTTGTCTATTTTTCTTAACCTGCCGTCCGCCGCTCGCTTTAAAGACTTTCAAACGACAAAAATCGTCCAAAATATACGTCGCGCCACCTTGAAAAACTTCGACGCGTTCCTTCGCAAGCTCTTTTGAACCGTTCGAAAAATAATGAATCGTACCGATAGAACCGTTTTCAAAACGCAACGAAACCGATAAAATATCGTTTAAAGCGTTCGGATCGGGCGTCGCGGTCGCAAAAACGGCGCAAGGAAGCGACGAATTGAGCCAACTCAAAAAATCAACGAAATGGCAAACTTCGCCTAAAACGCGTCCTCCTCCTAATTTAACGTCTTGAATCCAAGACTCTTTCGGAATCGCCCCGGCGTTGACGCGATAAATTGCGGACGTCGGCGCGCCAACCGTTAAATTCCGTTTCATTTCAACGGCCAACGGCGCAAAACGACGGTTAAACCCGACGGTCAAAGTCGGCGCGTTCCGCCCCGCGTCGAGCGTTCCTTCGTCTCCGCTTCTTTGAAAACCGCATTTAACGTTCGTTTTCAAAAAATCATCGCCGTTTTCTTTGTTTTCAAAAACGCCGTTATTCCCCTTCTCCCGCTCGCCGTCAACGGCGCCCAACTCCGCTAATTTTTGCCGGATTTCCCCTAATTCGTCGAGCGTCAAGCAGAGCGGTTTTTCGACAAAAACGCTTTTGCCGTTTTCCAACGCCTCCAAAGCGTATTTAGCGTGCGAGTCGTGCCGCGTCGCAACAAAAACCAGATCAACGTCCGCGTTTTGAAAGACGTCCTCCTTTTTTGAAACACAATACTTAAATCGAAATTTTTCGGCGACGCGCTTCGAGGTCGCGCCTCCGTTCGTCAAAACGGCGATCCGCGCAATATCCGCCCGTTTCGGCAAATTAGGCAAAATATTCCCTTGCGCGTAACTCCCGGCGCCGATAAAACCGACGCCCAACGTCGCCGTCGGAAGGCTTCGAACAAGAAAACGTTCGGAAACGCCCGTCAAGCCTTCCGCCTCATTTCCCGTCTTTCCCTCTTTTACTCTATTCGACGCGAGCGTTTTATTTTCGCTAATCGCTCTATCTTTCGATTCTCCGACGCCGATCGGCGAAAAATCAACCTTTTTTCCAACGTCGTATTTCAACAAAACGCCCAAAAACGGTTCTTCTCGCCTTAAAATCAAATCATACGCCTTAGGCGATTCTTCAAACGAAAACTCATGAGTCAACAAACTTTCAACATTAATTCTTTTCCGCGCCAGCAACTCCTGAAACGCCGACATGTTGCGATTTTCAGTCCATCGAACATATGCCGCCGGATACTCTTCGCCGCGTTCCTCGTACCCCAGGTCGTACCGCCCCGGCCCATACGAGCAAGACATCCTCAATTCCAATTCCTTACGATAATAAAACGGATCGCGGTCAAAACCGGTCGGCGCCGCGCCTAACATTACGACGCGTCCTCGTTTGCGCGCAATCTCGCCCGCAAAGTTTATCGGATCGAGACTCGACGTCCCGGCGGCGATAATGACCGCGTCGACGCCGAGCCCGTCCGTTCGCGCAAAAATTTCCGAAACAAGGGCCGGTTCGTTTCGTCGCCAAACGGCCTCGCAAGCGTCCGCGGCCCGCGCCGACTCGACCGCCGCTTCGTCGACGTCGATCCCAAACGTTCGAACGCCGCTCGCTTTCGTCAATTCCGCCGCGAGTCTCCCAAGGAGTCCAAGTCCGATAATCGCGCAAGTTTCCCCAATCCGCAAATCCGCTTGACGCGTTCCCTGCAAGGCGATCGCCCCGAGCGTGTTGAACGCCGCCAAACGCAAATCCATTTCCGGCCACAACTTAACGCAAAGATTTTTCGGAAC
>JAZNJF010000481.1:0-5186 GCA_045577885.1 Thermoguttaceae bacterium
CTTCCTAAGACCGCTTGGCCTCCGACTTCGCCGCGGAAACGGGAAACGAGCGGCGAAACGGACGGACTGCGGAACGTCGAGCGACCGAACAAAATTTGAGAATTGCGTCGGTTGGCGAAAAGACGACGGTCGCGCAAAGAGCGGAAACGGCGAAGAACGCGCAAGACGCGAGCTTTGCGGAACGCGGCGAAGAAACGCGGGAAGAAACGCGGGACGCAACGGCGGCTCGGAACGCTCAAAATCCGCAAATTCGTCGTTGGGTTTCGGCGGCGCGAGCGGGCGTCGTCGACGACGTCGGGAATAAGCGACGAAAGCGGGACGAACGAAAAGAGTTTGACGATCTTAGCGACTTCGACGATTTGGACGATTGGGACGAGTTGGACGACGATTTATTTGAAATTCGCTCGTTAATCGAGCGGAAACGGGCGCGCGTCGAAGACGAAGCGGCGGAAACGCCGGAATCGAACGGAAGCGGGACGGCAAAGAGCGGCGGAGACGCGGCGCGGCGTCGGGAAGCGCTCGATTTGGTCGCCCGGAACCCGGAACGCGCGGCGGCGTCGTTGCAACGTTGGCTGCGACCCGGCGCTTGACGGAAGATTGGCGAAGTTGCGTCGATTGAAGAGAATAAGCGGTCGGGGCGGTTCGACTAGTTTGGGTTGAGTTGAGCGAGAGGGCGAAGTTTAACGACGAGCGCGGCGAGGAAAGAACGGAAAATGGAGCGCGAACGGAACGGAAAAAGGACGAACGACGCGGAGAAAGACGGGATTCGCAAGGCGGCTCTTTTTTTGTCGATTCTCGACGAGGAAGCGGCGGAGGCGCTTTTGGCGCGGTTCGAGCCGGAGATCGCTCGGGCGATCGAAGCGGAGGCGCGCCGGGTCGGCGTCGTCGCGCCGGAAGACGTCGACGCGATCGTCGTCGAGTTTTTAGCGTTGAGCGAACCGGAGGAAACGTCGCGCAAACCGGCAAGACCGGAGAAAGCGGGAAATAAGGAAAAAACGGAAAAATCGGAAAGAGCGGCGGAGGCGGCAAGGTCGGCGGCTTGGGAAAAGTCGGTAATTCCGGAAAAATGGGGAAAAAGAGAGAGGTCGAGCGGACGAGACGAACCGGCGCGACCGAACGAAAGGAACGCGTTCTTCGACGTTCAAACGAACGTCGGCGACGAGTTGCAACCGCTCGACGCGATCGCGCCGGAACGATTGGCGCAAGCGTTGAGCGGCGCGTCGAGAACGACGATCGCGGTCGCGTTGGCGCGACTTTCGGAGCGTCGGCGAGCGGCGGTCGTCGCGCTCTTGCCGGCGGAGAAGGCGGAGGGCGCGCGACGGGCGCTTTCCGCGCTCGTTCGAACGACGGACGCGGCGCGGCGCTTGGAAGGCGCGCTTTTTAACGGAGCGTTGGGCGATGAATGATTTCGCGGATTTTTCGAACGAACGCGATTTAGGAACCGAAGGCGAACGCGGTCGCGGTCGCGCCGTCGATTGGGAACGACGGGGCGGCGGGAACGGACGGACGAACGCGGAACGGGCGAGCGCCGAGCCGTTCGCGTTCGTCGAGTTGGAGCGCAAAACGTCCGACTTTCTCGATAAATTGCGGACGGAAGCGCGGCGCGTCGCCGACGAAACGCGGCTCGAACTCGACGCGTTGCGGGCCGACTTGCAACGAGCGGCGAGCGTCGAACGAGCGGAACTCGAACGGAGCGCCGCCGAAATCGCCGAAGCGCGGCGTCGACTCGACGCGGAAACGGCGGCGTTGGACGAACGGCGGCGAACGCTCGAACAAGAGGCGTTCGAGGAGGCGCGCAAGGCCGGTTTCGACGCCGGATTCGCCGACGGGAAAAAGGAAGGGGCGCGACAAGCCGCCGAGGAGGCCGCCGCGACGATCGCCGTCGAAGTCGAGCGGGGCGTCGAGGAGAAAGCGAAGGCGTTTTGCGACGCCGCGCTCGAACCGTTGCGGCGTTTGGTCGGCGAAATGTCCGGCGTTCGGCATTCGCTCCTAAAGCATTGGGAAGAAAACGCGATGCAAATCGCCGCCGCGCTCGCTTATAAAACGATCATGCGCGACCCGGCGATCAAGCGCGAAGTGCCGCTCGACCTTTTGAAGGAAGCGCTCGGGTTGGCGATGAATTGCGCCGCGTTGAAAATTCGGATGTATCCGAGCGATCTCGAAATGTTGCGCGAGCCGATTAACGCGATTCTCGAAGAGACGGGGAACCTCGCGACCGCGGAAGTCGTTCCCGACCCGAAAGTCGGGCCCGGCGGTTGCGTCGTCGAATCGTCGCTCGGCGTCGTCGACCAACGGCTCGACTCGCGACTCGAACGGATTGTCGCGGAACTTACCGAGTGAAACGGGGACGTTCGGGGAGTTGGGAGGCGTTTAGAACGTCCGCGGCGTTTGGGTTGTTTGGCGCGTTTGCGACGTTGGGGCTGTTTTCGGCGTTGGGAGACGTTTAGGGCGTTTGGGTTATTTGGCGCGTTTGCGGCGTTGGGAGACGTTTAGGACGTCCGGGGCGTTTGGGAAAAGCGCGTCGCGTCGAAAAAGACGTTTTAGGTTAAAACGGGGAAAATGGGGAAACGGCGCGAAGTCGATGGAAATTAACAATATTCTCGAGCAAATTCAAAGCGTCTTGCCGGCGCGTCTTTGCGGCAACGTCGTTCGCACCGAGGGAACGACGATTTCCGCCGTCGGGTTTCCGGCGCCGATCGGCGCGATCGCGAAGGTCGAACGCCGCGACGAAGAGGAATGGATTCTCGCCGAGGTGATCGGTTTTCGGGACGATTTAACGCTGTTGTACTCGTATTCGGAGCTGACCGGGGTCCGGCGCGGCGCGAAAATCGAGTTGGCGAAGACGACGCCTTGGCTTCCGGTCGGCGACGAGCTGCTCGGGCGGGTCGTCGACGCGTTCGGGCGGACGATCGACGCCGGTCCGATTCCGATTTTAACGTCGCGAGCGCGTTTCGACCGCAAACCGCCGGAGCCGTGTTCGCGACCGCGCATCGAAAAGGCGTTGTCGACCGGAGTGCGGGCGATCGACGCGCTTTTCACCTGCGGACAAGGGCAGCGACTCGGGATTTTCGCCGGTTCCGGCGTCGGGAAGAGCGTTACCCTCGGGATGATGACGCGGTACACCGACGCGGACGTCGTCGTCGTCGGATTGATCGGCGAGCGCGGGCGGGAGGTCAACGACTTCATCGAACGCGAACTCGGCGAAGAGGGGCGCAAAAAGAGCGTCGTTGTCGTTTCGACGTCGAACGAACCGCCGTTGATGCGGGTGCGCGCGGCGTTGGCGGCGATTTCGATCGCGGAGTATTTCCGAGATCGCGGGAAAAACGTTCTCTTCCTGATGGACTCGCTGACGCGGTTCGCGATGGCGCGACGGGAAATCGGACTCGCCGCCGGAGAGCCGCCGACTTCGCGCGGGTACACGCCGAGCGTTTTCGCCGAGTTGCCGCGTTTGGTCGAGCGGGCCGGGCGGAGCGACGTCGGGAGCGTTACCGCGTTTTTCACCGTCTTGGTCGAAGGGGACGACAAACAGGATCCGATCGGCGACGCGGCGCGGGGGCTCCTCGACGGGCATATTTGGCTGTCGCGCAAGCTAAGTTCGCGGGGACATTACCCGGCGATCGACCCGTTGGAGAGCGTCAGCCGATTGGCGCCGACGATCTGCTCGCAGGAGCATTGGCGCTTGGCGAACGACGTCCGGCGAACGCTCGGGATTTACGCCGACGCGGAGGACTTAATCGCCGTCGGCGCGTACCGCGAAGGCGCGTCGCCGGAGATCGACCGCGCGATCCGTTTGAAGCCGAAAATCGACCGTTTCCTTCAACAGCAAATGTTCGAGCGGTCGAGTTACGACGAAACGCTCGCCGGATTGCGGGCGATCTTCGCGAAGGAATGAAGCGGAGCGCGGCGCGCGGAATAAAGCGCAAGTCGACGCGACTTGAAAGAGCGTCGAGCGAGAACGTCGGGACGGGGAAACTCGTTCCGGCGTTTTTTTGCGTTTTTGGGGAAAATTTTTGCAAAATTCCTCGTCGGGCGAAATTTTTTGTCGAAATTTCGTTGAAACGTCCCTCTTAATACTCGAAAAAAGCGCCGATTATGCGAAAATAGATCGGGAAACGGTTTCGCGTTCGCTTTTCGGTTTGACGCGAACGCGTTAAGTCGCGCAATTTAGGTCGGCGACGGTAAAACGACGGGAATAAACGAAAAAAGCAAGATGCGCAAAATAAGCGGAGTAAGAGAGCCAGGTGATTCGGGTAAAATAGTGGGGAAACGTCGTCGCGTTCAAACGGCGCTTCTCGCCGCCGCGCTAGGGTTCGGAACGTTTGCGCTTTTCGCGTTATCTTTTTATTTTACCCGATTTGCGGCGTTCGGTTAAGGCGGCGTCGCGACTTTCCGCGTTTCCGTCGGGGGCGCGGCGTCGCGTCAAGGCGGCGTCGCGCTTTTTTGCGTTTGGTTGGGGGCGGCGTTCGGTTAAGGCGGCGTCGCGACTTTCCGTTGGGCTTCGGACGTTTAAGCGGCGGGCGGGGCGCGAAGGGCGGGGAACGCGGCGGCGAGTTTGTCGGTTTTGACGGTCGGCGCGTTTGGTTTGAAAAAAAACGAAAATAATCGCAAACGGCGGGAATTTGCTTGACTCGCCGTCGCCGTCGCGGTAAAATGAGCGGGACGACCGGCGAACGCGTCGGCTCGTCGGCGCCGCTTTTTTATCGTCGGCGAAACGCTCTTTTTCGCGCTCTATAGTATTAATGACAAAATCGCCGAAACCCGGTTCGCGGGCGGGCGGAAAACGAACGCTTCGGAGCGCGTCCGTCGGGAGCGGGAAGGGCGAAACGCGGCGTCGGTTCAGATTCTTATCGAAAAAAAGGAGAAAACGCAATGGCTGATTACGTTGGAATTAATCGTTACGAAGAAGGAAATCAAATCGGCGTCGTTTTTAACGTAACGGACGACAAGCCGTTCGCCGTCGGCGAAAAGATGACGGAGATCGACGAAAACGCCTACATGAACGGTTACAACTGGGAGGCGTTCTTCAACTTTTACCTCGCCGAAACCGCGCCGGAACTCCTCGACGGAATCGAAACCGATCCGGAAGCCGAAACTTACGCCGCGTATTACGAACTCAACGACGAAAACGAAAAGAAAGTCGGAGGCCAAGCGGTCTTAGGAAGACAAATTATTGTGCCAACTCCTTG
>JAZNJF010000482.1:0-7857 GCA_045577885.1 Thermoguttaceae bacterium
GTAAATCGTCGTTGGAACAAGAGTTAGCGAAACGTCTCGTTCGAGCGTTTTTCCAAGGGCGCGGTCGCAAAAACGGCCCGAAAGGCCTCGGCGGCGTCGTTATGCTCCTCGCGGTCGTCGCGCTCTTTGCGTTTTTGCAAGGTCGCGGCGTTCGATTCGACCTCGAGTCGCCGACGTCGGCGCCGACCGCGACGACCGCGGACGGGTTGCGAGCGGTTCCGGACGTCGAAAACGGCGTCGTCGAGCGTTGCGTCGACGGCGACACGTTGATCGTTCGGTTCGACGACGGAACGACGGAGCGCGTGCGGTTGATCGGCGCGAACACTCCGGAGACGGTGAAGCCGAACTCGCCGGTCGAGCCGTTCGGCCCCGAAGCGTCGGCGTTTACAAAGCGTCGCGTTGAAGAGGCGGGCGGCGCGGTTCGTTTGGTCGCCGACGGCGATCGTCGCGACAAATACGGGCGGCGGTTGGCGTTCGTTTATTTGGCCGATTCGGAAGTGTCGTTGAACGAAGAACTTGCGCGTTCCGGTTTCGCTAAGGCGCAAACGCAATATCGCTTTTCGTCGGAGATGAAGCGGCGCTTGGAAGCCGCCGAAGACGCCGCGCGTCGGGAAAAGTTGGGAATACATTCGCTTTAAAGCGTTGCAACAACGCTGTTTGCGTTGTTTTGCGAATCGAGTTTAACGAACGGTGAAACCGCCGTTTGCGTTGCTAAGGGGTTGAGTTTAAAGAAAATGAAACCGCCGTTTGCGTTGCTAACGAGCGAGTTTAACGGAGTGAAACCGCCGTTTGCGCGGTGAAAACGACAAAAGGAAATCGCGTCGACGCAAGACGTTGCGTCGACGCGATTTTGTTTCTTGGCGGCGTTTGCCGTTTGACGGCGAGGCGCGCCTTGGCGCCGTTCGCCGTTTGACGCTCGACGACGAGGCGCGCGCCGCCGTTCGACGTTAAATTTCGAGACGGCGGCGTTTAAGGCGTTCGATTAAGGCGTCGCGTCGGACGCTTTCTTGAGCCGTTCGGAACGCCAATGGTCGACGGCGGCGCGAATCGCTTCGGCGTTGCGGGTCGAAATCGTTCGGAACTCGGCGCCGGGATAGAGGTAAATCGCCTGATCCGGCATGTAAGCGTTCGTTTCGTCCCAAACGCTGTTGCAGTACTCGTACCGTCCGAGAAGCGCGTAAAACATCCAACCGTCGAGGTTATATTCGAGCGACGCCCAAACCGGCCCGAACATATCGCCCGGCGAACCCGGCGCTTTTTCGCCGAAACACGGCGTCGTGTAACAAAGTCGAATCGGACGTTCTCGGTCTTTTCCTTCAAGGACGGCGAGATAGTCGGCGTTGTTCCAACCCTTGGTCCAGTAATGGTTTGCGAACGGACAGTAACAGTCGACGTACGGCGCCATTTTGAGAACGCTTTCCGGCGACGCGCCTTCGATTTCTCCCGGATTGCACCAAACGCGAATCGGCGCCGTCGCGGAATTTTGTTTTTTATTCTCGATAAACTGTTTCGCCAACTCGACCCAAGCGTCCGCCGCGCCGTTGCCGGGTTCGTCCATAAAGCTCCAAGCCCAGTTTTCGCAAGGGATACCGAGGTCGGCGAAGTATTTTGCGATCCCGGCGATATGTTGCGGCGAGACGTCGCCGTCGTTGAGGTGAAGGAAGAGGCGAACGCCGTATTTCTCGGCTTCTTTTTGCGGAACGAGCGCGCCGTTAATCGTGTTGAGACCTAGTTTTGCGAACGTTTCCCAACAAGAAACGGTTTCGTAAGGCGCCGACCAGCCGCCGACGTAAGGTCGCGGCGCCTTGCTTAGGTCGCCCTTGCGCAAGACGTTTAAAACGAAGGTGTTATCGTCGTCGATTTTTAGCGAAATCGTTTCGTCGCCGCTCGGCTTGTCGCCGTCGAGCGTTAGCCAAATTCCGGCGGTTTGTCGCGGCGGGATCGTAAGCGCCGATCGCTCCAAGAGTTGCGACGGTTGCCAGCCGAACTCCGGCGAGAACGAAAACGCCGGAACGCGCCAAGAGAGGAGGCCCGCGGGATCGTTCGCGATTTGGGGGCAAACCGTTATCGGAGCGTCGGTTGCGTTGCGCGCCAAGAGCAGAACTGTTTTGACCGATTCTTTCGGGAGTTCGACGTCGAGCGGCGCGAGGTTTTCGTTCTTTTTCGGCGCCGAAATTCGCGAGAAACCGGCGAACGGGTCTTCGACGCGCCAAACGGTTAATTTCTCGTCGGTTGGGAAGGGCGCGATCAACTCCGGCGCGCCGCGTTCCGGGGGAGTCCAGTCGAGTTCGTCGGTCGCGACGACGCAGTCGAATCGTCGGTAAGTCAAGCCGGGACCGCCGTTTACGCTCAACGTTAAGCGAACGTCGCCCGCCGGAAGTTCGAGCTCGAGGGGCGACCAACGAAAACCGGGCGACGTTTTATTCGTTTCCTCGTCGGCGCAAAGTTCGAGTTCGCAATACTTAGAAGCGTCGGCGAGCGATTCGATTTTCACTCGGAATTTCGACAAATAGCCGGCAAGCTCCAAGTAGCGCGCCCAAAAGCGGTAAGTTCCGGCTTTGGGAACGTTAACGACGCAAGAGGCAGCCGCCGCGCCGTCGCCGTAACTCGCGGTCAAAATCTTTCCTCCGGACGCGTCGGCGTTTCCGTCGATCCACCAACCGTTTTCAAGTTGAAACTCTTCCGCTTCAACGAGTTGCAAAAAGGCGTTCTTGGGAAAATCGGCGATAAAACGTTCGATTCGCGTCTTTTCGTCGCGAAGTTGACGCGGCGTCCCAATCAAATTCGACGACGGATCGAACGCGACGAGCGACGCGAGGCGGCGCCCTTCGATTCCCGGAACGCGATATTCGGCTAAGTCGGCGAAAAACGCGTCGCGCCAAACGCTCCAAAGTCTTGCCAACTCGGGATTTGTCGGTTCCGAAACCGGACGGCGGCGCCAAAGTCCGGCGACTTTTTTTGCTTCGTCGCTCAAACGCGACGTTCCGACGAAGACGCCGTCGAGGTCGCGGACCGGTTTCGCGTTTTTCGGGAAAGTCGGCTCGGCCAACGGTTCCTCGGTCAAGACGACCGCCGCGACGCGGCGCGGAGCGAAAGGCCCGTCGCAAATCGTTCCGGTTAAAGTGATTACGCGTTCGCCTTTTTCGAGCCAAACGGTCGGCGCGGCCTCCCAAACCCAGCCGGTCGGCTCGTCGCGACGCGTCGGGAGCGGGTCGTTTCGGCGGCCCATTTCTGCGGCGTCGAAGCGCCAACTGAACACGTCGCCGACGACGGTTTGGTACATGTTGTCAAATTCGAAAACGCGCGGATCTTCGAGACGGAAAACGAAGGTGGAAGTCGTTCCTTGCGAATGATGATAACGCGCCCAAATCCTGTAATAACCGGATTTCGGAACGCCGATTTTCGCCCGCGCGAATCCGCCGCCGTGTCCGGACGGATACGACAAGACGTCCTCGCCGTCGATTTGTTCGGGGCCCCATTGGTTCGCTTTATAGTCGAGGAAAGCGGTTGGCGCAACCCAAATAGTCGTCGGGGTTAGGGACGCGTTTGTCGGACGTTCGAAAGCGTTCGCCGGTTGTTCGGCGAGAAGCGCTTTGCGAAACGTCGGGTTTTGGCGCGCAAATTCGCAAAAGTGTCGGAAACACGTCGCGGTTCCGCCGAGCCGATCCCAATTTAACTCGTTGGGCTCGTCGTCGAAAGCGAAAAGCGAAGGGACGAGCGACGGCGTCAGGAAGAAGGAGAGCAAAAGAAGAGATGTTAAAAAGTGTCGCATAAGGTCTCCTTAAACTGCGGCAAAGAGCGTCGGTTGGTTCTAAACGACTGTTGAACAACGTTTAACGCGCTATTCGCGAAAAAACTTGTTCGTTTATAATTATAACCGTTTTTTTCGAAAATTTCCAGCGAAAAACGTTTATTTTTTGAAAATTTTTAAACGTTATCCTTTTTAGAGTTACCGGCGCCGCCGAGACGTTCGGGCAAGCGTCGCGTCTTGCGTTTTTTCGTTCGGCGCGTATAATTAGGACGGCAAGGCCCGTTCTTGCGGGAAGCGAAGCGGGGCCGTTGGGAAATAATTATTGCCGGGCGCGAAGGCGCGAACGCAAGGCAAACGGCGTATTGAACGAGCGAGGCGGTTTAAATGTCGTCCGATAATCAAAAAAATCAAAAACGTTGCCGAGTCCCCGACGAACGACGGCGTTTTTATCGGTGAAAACGTTTCGGTAAACGATGAAGCGCAAACCGCTCCGACGCTTGCGCTTAGTTGCGTTCCAAAAATCAACGGCGCGCTCTACTTTAACGATTTTCGAATCTTTAACGCGCTCGACGTGTCCAACGATTCCGAACGCGAACTTGTCGATTTGCGTATCGATTTTCGCGCGACGCCGGAGTTTTTCGAACCCTTTTCCATTTGCGTCGACCGCGTTGCGCCGGGGGAAAGGCTCCGCGTCGACCGTTTTGATATCTCGTTAAATTTCGAGTACTTAGCGAGTATTTCGGAAGAAACGCGAGGGGAGATTCGCGTCGAAGCGTTTGAAAACGCGTCAAGGCGCCCGATTGAAACGGGAAGCGCGAAAGACGTAGAAAGCGCGGAGACCGCGGAGAACGCGGAAAACGCGGAGAACGCGGAGAACGTCGTCGACGCGAACTCTTGCGATTCGGAGGGTTGCGGGAAAACGCTCGAATTCCCGAAAAATCGCCGACGCCGATCGTCTCGGAGAAATTTCCGATCGCCGTTTGCGCCAACGACGAATGGTTCGGGGCGGTCGTTTTACCAAGTCTTTTGGCCGCGTACGTAACGCCGAACGTCGACGGGATCGCTCGTTTGCAAACGGAGGTTGCGGAAATACTTCAAGAGCAAGGGCTTAAGTCGTCGTTGGAAGGGTGTCAAGCGCGCGATAAAAATCGGGTTTACGAGATGGTCCGCGCCGCTTATCAGGCGGTTGTTCGGCGGCAAATTCATTATGCGAACCCGCCGGCGTCTTTTGGTTTGACGGGGCAGCGCGTTCGTTTTCCCGATAAAATCTTGCGCGATAAATTGGGCACTTGCCTTGACTTATCGTTGCTTTTCGCAAGTTTGCTCGAACAATGCGGACTGCATCCGCTGATTTTGCTGTACGCCGGGCACGCGTTCGTCGGCTGCCATCTGCGCGAAGCGTGTTTGCGCGAATCGTTCGACGATAATTTGCAAGCGTTGCGAAAATTAGCGGAACTTGACGAGGTTGTCGTTTTTGAGACGACGTTGGCGACGGTCGGCGGGAGCGCTTCCTTTAACGTCGCGGAAAACATTGCAAGAAAAAGACTTGCGGACGACGAGAGTTTTGTCGGAACCCTCGACGTTCGCCGAGCGCGCGTCGAGCGGGTGCGTCCGATTCCGTTGCGAAGGGACGCCGACGATCGTTGCGAAATTGATTTCGAAGTCGGAAAAAAAGCGAAAAAAAGCGCGCAAACTCCGGTCGACGAAGCGCGGCGGCTCGTTCCGGATTGGGAACCGATCGACGTTCAACCGGCGACGCCGAAAACTCGCGTCGACCGTTGGAAACAAAATTTGCTCGACCTTTCGGCGCGCAATAAGTTGTTGAATTGCAAGAGATCGCAGGTCGTCGATTTTCTTTTTCCGGAAAGTCGTTTGGGCGCCTTGGAAGACCGGCTGGTCGACGGCGAGACGTTTTCGATTCTTTCGGCGCGTTCGCTCAAGACCGGCGATTCCGTTTTGCGCGACCTTGCGGCGATCGAACGTCGAGAAGGGCGCGATATGTTGGACGTCCTTCTCGACGAAGAGTTTAAGCGAGGCGCCTTGTTGGCTTGGCCGAGCTTCGACGAAGCGGAACTTGGGCGGCGTTTGACGAAAATTTTTCGCGACGCGGAAACGAATCTTAACGAAGGCGGCGTCAACACCCTTTTCTTGGCGTTGGGGATGGTCGAACGCGTCGCCGACCGAGACGGCAAGATTTATCGCGCTCCGTTTTTGTTGATTCCAATGAAATTGGAACGATTGCCGAAACAAAAAGGTTTCGCGTTAACTCGTTCCGACGAAGACGCTTCGATCAATGTAACGCTTTTGGAATTGTTGCGTCGCGATCATAATAAGACGATTCCCGGAATCGACCCTAAGAATTTGCCGAGCGACGAAAAGGGCGTCGACGTCGATAAAATTTTTCAAATTTTTCAGCGCGAATTGGTTGAACTCGACGGTTGGGAGTTGCGAAAAGATATTTGTCTCGGAAACTTCTTTTTTCAAAAGTTTGTTATGTGGGCGGACTTAAACGACCATATGACGGAACTTGTCGAAACACCGCTTGTCAAACACCTCGTTTTTTCGCCAAAAGAACGTTTTGACGACGGAATTCCTGAAACGCGTTCCGAAGACGTCGACTCCGGTTTTTCGACGGACGAAATTTTGGCGCCCCTTAGCGCCGACTCGTCGCAGATCGCCGCGCTTTTGACCGCCGCCGCCGGAAAAAACTTCGTGTTGCAGGGGCCGCCCGGCGCGGGCAAATCGCAAACGATCGCAAACACTATCGCGCATTGCCTTGCGCAAGGGAAAACGACGCTTTTCGTCGCCGAAAAACGCGCCGCGCTCGACGTCGTGCACCGTCGGCTTTGCGGGCTTGGGCTCGAACCGTTTTGCTTGGAGTTGCATTCGAATAAATCGGGAAAACGTCGGCTCTTGGAACAGTTGCAGAGCGCGCTCGAATTTTCGCAAAAAGCGGCGATTAAAGATTGGACGAGCGTAACTCGCGAAATTGAAACGCTTAAAAAACAGCTCAACGAGTACGTCGCGGAATTGCACCGCGAGTATCCAAACGGGCGAACGCTTTACGACGCGATCGCTCGTTTGAGCGAAACGGAACCTTGGCGCGACAAGACGTCGAAACTTCGTTTGCGAAGTCGGGGAGAAGCGCTGACCAACGTTTCGCCCGAGCGTTTCGTCGAACTCCTAACTATCGGCGATTACGTCGCTTCCGCGTTGGCAATATCGAAGAAAACGTTTGGACGGAGTTGCGCGATTTCGGCGCGACCGACTGGACGCCGCGTTGGAATCGCGAGGTTGTCGACGCCGCTCGCGCGACTAAAACGGCGGCGCAAAACTTGCGAGCCGACGTCGCAAATCTTTTGGAACTTGTCGCGGGAAAAGAGGTTGCGTTTGGCGACGCGGCGCCGCAGATCGACGATTTTGCGACTTTTGCGCGACTTGCCGAAACGGTCGCAAGAGCGGGAAGCGCGACGCCGCGCGGCTTTTTTTCGGACACTCCAAGGGAAACGGCGATTTTGTTCCGACGTTGGATTCGACTCGACGAAGCGTTTGAAACGACGCGCGCTTCGCTCGAGCGCGCCGGTTTGCGGCAGCTTGTAAACTTGGGAAAAACAACGCTAAAAGAACGACTTGCAACGAATCGCGCCGGTTTCCGATTCGATCTTGCAAAGTCGTCGAACGCCTGCGAAAGCGATGGGGAGGTCGGCGACGAATCGGCGGAGGTTCGCGAGTTTAACGCGTTTGTGTCTCGTCTTGTAATGTCTGTTTCGGAAATCGTTCAAAAACTTGGGTTAGAAACGTTGAATCCGGCGGCGTTCGGGCGTTTTGTCGACGAGCGGCGTTTGGAGGAAACGCGGCGGTTGACGTCGGCGCTTCGTCTGCGACCGGCGCCGACGTCTTCTTTCTTAGGCGCCGACTGGAGCGATTTTGCGACGACGGCGCGGCGACTGGCTTCTTTGGGGCGTCGACGCGACGCGGAGCGCAGCTTTTTCGCCGGGTTCGACGTTGAGAAATTAACGTTGAATGGACCGCCGCAAGTGTCGTTTGGCAAAGGGGTTGGAGAAATTTCGGCCGGAGCGTTCGCTTGGCGCGGCGTGAAAAAAGAA
>JAZNJF010000483.1:0-5677 GCA_045577885.1 Thermoguttaceae bacterium
GCCGTCTTGCCAAACTTGCTCGAAGTCGACTTGAACGACCGGCCGCCAAACGCGGAATTGGTCGGTTTGGGACGGACGTTCGAAGCGCAACGCCGCCGCGAGCGTTTCCCCGCCGAAGTCGGCGCCCAAACATTCGTTCAACTCGCCGATTTCGACGAAACGCTTGCTCTTGTAATCTTGGAGGCCGCCGCCGACGTAAAACTTCGTTTCCCAACCGCTCGGCGCCGCGAAACCGCCGTAAAGGCCGAGTTGGAAGTTCGACGCTTCGACGCGGTCGCCCTTCGACCAAAGACGCGGTTTCGAGAAGCCGAACGCGAGCCCGACGAGAGCGCCGGAGTCGCGCGCCGCCTCGTATCCGACCGCCATCCCGGTTTCGTCGACGCCGAATTCTCGCGCGTTGTCGTCCGAATTCGCTTCCAAGCCGCGATAAGTCGACGCGAACCAAGCGGAGGTCGGCGCGCCGAGAGCCGCCGCCGGTCGAAGCGCGCTCGCCCCGTAATAACCGCCGTATCCGCCGTATCCGTTATAACCTTCGTAACCCGCGTATTCGCCGCCGTCGACGTAACCGCCGACTTGGCCTCGCGTCCAATATTGTTCGGCGGCCGCCGCGGCGCTCGTTCCGTTTCGCCGTCCGGCCAAGTCGATTTGCTCGAACGGGCGGCGCCAAGGCGAGTTCATCGCCGCCGTCAAGGAGTTCGCGCGGACGTCGCCGGCCAATTCGGTCATTCCTTCGGTCGCTTCGACGCCGGTTTCGACGCCGCTCAACGCGTCGAGCGTCGCGCGCAGTTCCTTCGAGACTTTTTCATCGTCGGTTCGAATCGCGTCGATCGTATCGGAAATAGCGGTCGTATTGGCGTTTTTCGCGTATTTCGACGTGTCGCCGTTAATTTTTAACTCGAGATTCAAGTTTTGTCCGTTTTCCGACGCGCTCGCGGTCAAGGTGTAAAACGCGGTTTCTTTCGTCGTCGCTTTGAAGACGTTCGCGTCGCCGTTCGTTTCAATCGCGACGCCGGAGTAAACGCCGTCCGCCAACGCCGAAGCGTTCGACGCGGCGATAACGCTCCCCTCCTCCAACTCGGCGACGCCGGAACCGGTCAAAATCGCCTTCCCGACGCTCTTGCCGTCGGCGGCAAACTCGACGCTAAGGACGCCCCCTTTGCCGATTTTCAGCGAGCCGTTTTCGGCCAACGTCAAATTGTCGGCGAGCCCAAGTTCGAGCGTCGCGCCGTTTTGGAACGTCATTAAGCTCGTTCGAACGGTCTTTCCGCCGGAGTAAGAGGCGGCGGCGCCGGTAAAAGTAATATTATCGGAAGAAAGCGCGTAAGCGGCGTCCCCGGAACGTTGCGACTTATTGACAACCGCCGTATTTTCGAACGTCAACTTGAAATCTTCCTCTTGAACGAGGAGGCCTTGCCCTTCGAGGTTGACCGTTCCGCCGTTAAAGCTTGCGTCGACGCCCCAAATTTGCAGTTGCGCAAACTCGTCGCTTTTTTGGTCGGCTTCCCCGACGTTGTAAACGGTCGCGCTCGAAAACGCTCTCAAACCGCCCGCGCCGGTTTTCGACCCGAGTTTCGCCAACCCTCGTTCGAGGTTGAATTCCTTAACGGTAATCGACGCGGAATCGCTCGTTTCGAGCGCGGCGGCGGCCCCGTCTTTCGCGTCGGCGTCGATGTTCAGCGTCGAAACGCGCGCCGTCGAAACGCCGAGCGCCCGCGTCTTCCCGCCGGCGAGCGTCAATTTGTTAACGTCGATCGCCGCTTTCGTCTTCTCGTCCTTCGCGACGCCGTTGGTGAAGGTTTCATTTTCGCCGAGCGTCCAAGAGTCGATCCAAGCGCCCCTGCTCGACTCCGCTTTGTTGACCAATTCGAACGACTTCGCCGACTCGTCGAACGCGACGTCGAGCTCGCCGGTCAAAATGAGCGCGCCGGAGTTTTCCAATTTAACCGCCCCCTCTTTGGCGTCGGTCGCGACCAAAACGTCCAAATCTTTCGCGTAAAGACCGCCGGTCGAGGAGATCGTCGAATCGCCGCGCCAACGGATCCCGGTCGAAACGACGTCCTTCGAACCGCCTTTCGACGCGATCAACGTCCCGTTCAGCGTCATTTTGCCGTCGAGCCAAACGTCGTAAACGCCCTTCTTCTCGACGACGGCGCCGGTCGCGTCCATTTTATCGGTTAAACCGGTAATTTGCGCGTACGCGTATTGGTCGAGCGTCAACGTTCCGCCGCTTCGCGTTCCCTTCGAATCGACGCTCGAAAACGCCTTCAAACCGCCGAGAAAAACGTTCGAATTTCCGTAAATCGAGTTCATCACGTTGCCGCCGATTTTGAGCGTCGCGCCGTCCTTTTCGCTCCCGACGGTCGCCAAACCGCCGATTTTAACCGAACTCGTCGCCGCGAACGTCGCGTCGCAAAGGCTCGACCATTCGGCCGCTTCGAGGGCGCCGTTGATCGTCAGCGCGCCGCCGGTTCCGGTTCCGCCGTTCATTTCAATTTTGCCGGTCGCGGTCAGTTTCGCGGTTTTATCGTCGGAGTAAACGCCGAAATACGCCGCGTTATCGTCGCCGCTTTCGTTAAAAATCGCGACGAGACCGCCGTTGACGAAACCGCCGTCGCCGTCGAGCGCGTTTCCGGTCGTTTTTTTCTCCTTCGAGCCGACCGTCAGCGTCCCCAACTTCCCGACGACGACGCCGCGCGTCTCGTCTTTCGTCGACGTTCCGACGTTGAAAAGTTGCGCCCCGGCTTCCAAAACGACCGAGCCCGCCCCCTTTTCGCCGCCGATTTCGAGCAAGCCGCCCGCGCCGACCGCCAAGTTCGCGCCGCTTTCGACCGTCAACGTCGACCCGGTTTTCGCGTCCGTCGGCCCGACGACCGTCAACGTCCCCTTCTCCGAAGCCGCCGACATATCCCCGACGACGATCGCGCCTTTTTCGCCGAGCGTCAAATCGACCGCGCCGACGACCGCGTCCGCCTTGTTCGACGTTTCGTCCAAAACGCCGACGACGCCTTGCGCGCCCCCTTTAATCGCGATTTTTTCCGACGTCGAAACGCTCGCGCCGCCGTTCGCGCCGGTCAAACCGGTCGCCGAGTCTTCGACGGAAAGAGTCGCCCCGTTCGTCGCGTCGACGTTGACGTTCAGCGGCGCGGTCGACTCCGTTTCGTCGGCGCGAAGTTGGGTAAATTGCGAAATATATCCGGTCCCGGGAAGAAGAACCGCGCTCGAAACGAGCGTTCCAAAGAGAAGGCGGTTCAAAAGTCGGCGGCGTTGGGTGTTCGCGTTGTTCATTGTTCGTTCCTTTTGCGCCCGACTCGACAAGCGGCGCGTCGCGTTCGGCTCAAATTTCCGACAAAATCGTTAAAATCGGCGTTTTTTCAAGAAGTTTTCGACAAGCGAAGGAGGCGTTTCGGTCGCGTCGCCGCCCTTCTATCGTTATTATCGTCGCGACCGTTAAAGTTTCTGAGAAAATTCTAGAAAATTTTCCGGATTTGCTCAAGTTTAATTTTAAAATAACCGCAAGCCTCGTTTTTACCGTTAAAATAAAGAAAATACGCCGACTTTACCGCGCTTTTTTGATAAAAACTCGCCAAAAGAAATAAAAAAACTTAACCTTCGCCGACGACTTCAATCGACAAACGCAACAAAAAAGCGAACGCGTTCCCTAAAACGCGTTCGCTCGACGTTAAATTTCAACGGTCGCGACGATTATTCCGCCGCCGCGTTTCCGTTTTCATCCGTTTCGTCGTTCGTTTCCTCCGTCGACGCTTCGCCCTTAATCTCCGGGAAGAGTTCGTCGATAAACGTTTCGCCGTCGACCGCGTCGATCCAATCGCGCCAAGGCGAGAAGAGCGGCGCTCGCAGCGTCGTTTTCTCCTTCGTCGTCGGGTCGACGAACGTTATTTCTCGAGCGTGCAGCGCGATCGCCCGTTCCCGTTCGTCTTCAAACTGTTCGCCGAAAGCGACCGTCGAGCCGTACAACGCGTCGCCGAGGAGCGGAAAACCCCGCGACGCGCACTGGAGCCGAATCTGATGCGTCCGTCCGGTTTCGAGCCGAATTTCAAGCCAAGTCGCCCCTTCGAGCCGCTTCAAAACGCGAAAATGCAAGACCGCTTCCCGAGCGTCCGGCTTGATCGGCGAAACCATCTCCGCTTCGGCGCGCCCCGGAATTTTGCGCATATAGTCGACCCAAGTCCCCGAATCTTCCGGAACTTCCCCGCCGGCCAACGCCCAATAAATCTTCTCGTCGGTTCGCTCTTCGAACTGCTCCGAGAACTTGCGCGCCGCCCGAGCGTGTTTCGCGAAAACCAACAAGCCCGACGCCGGACGGTCGAGGCGGTGCGGAACGCCCAAATATCGTTTCCCTTCTCGATTATCGCGACAGTTCATGAACGCCTTGACGCGCGCTTCCATCGAGTCGACGCCGAGCGGCGCTTGCGTCAAAATCCCCGGTTGTTTGTCGACGACGAGCGTCGGGCCGACTTCGTAAAGGATGTGAAAGCGCGGTCGAGCGTCCGGGTTCGCCCAAACGGGCGCGCCGTCTTTTTTCGCTTGTTCGTTCGATTCGGAGGCGTTCGTCGTCATTATTAATAATCTTTCGCTATCTTTCGTTAATCATTAATCGCTCGTTAATCGTTAATCGCGCGTTCGTTCCCTCGTCGCGTCGAGTCGGCGCCGTTTCCGTCATTTTACCGAAATTTCGCTCGACGTCGACCGGAGCGCCGCGCCGCCGTCGAAAATTCCGCCCATTTTCGACGTTTTTTCGCCGAATCCCCCTTTTCTTTCCCCGACTAAAGCGCCGTTTCTCGTTTTTCTTCAGCGACGCAACCTCTTGTCGTTCGCCGACTTAACTCGAAACCGGCGCGTTTTTTTCCGCGCCGTCGTCAAAAAAACGGAAAAAAATAAAAAAAGCCCCTTGCGGTTTTCGCAATCCGATGTATACTTAGTTCATCATTCGAGGAGGATACGCGAATGGTTAGCAACCTGACTCGAAATCAGGCGCCGGCTTGCCGGTTGAGGGTTCGAGCCCCTTGTCCTCCGCTTTGTCGAAGTTTCTTCGACGGAGTATAAAACTCGAAGGCTCCTTAAATTCCGCAAGGTTTTTAAGGAGCTTTTTTTATTTCTTGCCCTTTTTCTCGTTAACGCAAACGATTTCGCGTCCTTTTATCGACGACTCGCCCGACAAGGTTTGCGCAAACGCCGCGTTCCGCCCGTTCGACGCGTCGCTTAAACTTTACGTTTTTCCCTTAGCTTGCCTAAAGCGCTTATTCTCGTTTCCTAAAGCGCCCTATCTTCCCATTTCATCTTGCTTCAATAGGGCAACGGCGGAATCAAGGCCGGGGAGGTCGCGTTCGGCCGTCCCAAAATTGCGCCGTCGGTCGTTCGGGGAGCGTCGACGTCGAACGTCGGCGACGCGTTCCGAGCGGTCCCGTTCGACGGCAAACCTAAAAAATCGTTTAACGATTCGTTCGACGGCGCCGGATAATTCGCCGTTCGACGTTCCTCCGACGTTTTCGCCTCCAAAGTCGAGCGAGCGCCGCCCGTTATATTCGTTAAAAACGTCGCTAAATCGCTCCAACCGCCCGTCGTTTGCGTCTCCCCGCTTTCCCAATCGGCGTAATCGACGTATTCTTCCCCGTCGACGTTTTCCCCGTATTCATCGTAATACCCGCCGCTCGTCTCT
>JAZNJF010000484.1:0-4582 GCA_045577885.1 Thermoguttaceae bacterium
CTTGGGGTCGCTCGGCTCCGGGTTGATTTCCGGCTTGGGGGCGCTCGGCTCCGGGGCGATTTCCGGGGCGAACGTCGAAACCGGGGCGGTCGACGCCGGGACGATAACCGGGGCGAACGTCGAAACCGGGGCGGCCGGGACGAACGTTGAAACCGGGGCGACCGGGAATCGGCGTTAAACCGCCGGGACGAGGACCGTTCGGACGGCCGGCTCCGGGACGGTCGTGCGGGCGAAATTCGCCGGGGCGCCAAGCCGGGCCGGGGCGATAACCGGGACGCTGGTCGAACGGAAGCGGTCGGACGTCGTGTCGCCGTCCGCCGAAAATCAGGTCGAAAATCGGGTCGCGAGGCAAGCGGCGCGGGTCGAGGAAAAGGTCGGCGCCCCACCAAGCGTCGCGCGGACGGAAACGCGGGTCGACGTAACGCGGGCCGTCCGGGCGGCGGTTGAATCCGATGAAGAAATTCAAATGCCCGTCGACGAACGAGAACCCAAAACCGGGCGCGGCGCCCGGAGGCGGACCCCAAGGATGGTAGTGCGGCCAAGGAACGAAAGAGTCGACCCAAACGCCGCTCCAAGGGCGATACGTCCAAGCGCGAGCGTCGAAGAGCGCCCAACTCGGCTCGTAATAAACGGGAACGCGGTAATATTCGTCGACGTAATCGGCGTAATAGGCGTTATTTTCGTACCGCTCGACGTAAACTTGAATCGCGTCGGCGGCGAGCGGTTCCGGGAGCGCGTCTTCGGTCAAAATAACGGCTCCGTCGGCGTTCGCGGCGTCGGCGTCTTCGGCGAGGACGTATTCTTCCGGAAGCGGTTTGACGAACTCTTCTTGGAGCGGATGTTGACCGAGCCAATGGAGGCGCCCGGTTTTGTCGTCGGCCAACGCGGCGACGACGTCGAGACGACCGGCGCGCACCAAGTCTTGGACGACCGTCGACTTGAGCAAAATCGTTTCAAGCGACTGCCAAACGAGCGCTTCCGAAACGACGTTCGCCAAGTCGTACCCCTGCAAATCGGGGTAAGCCTCTCGAGCGCGAGCGACCGCGGGCCCGACGAGGTTGTAAATTTTGAGGTCGTCCGGAACGTCGGCGTCGGTCGCGAGGCGTTGGTCGGCGGAGATTTGCGCCGCTTCCGCTTGAGCGCGTTTTTCGAGCGCGTCGAAGTTGCGAACGAGGTTCGAAACGTCGCGACTCGGGTAATGCCCGACGACGAGAAGGAGCGGCGTTCGCAGGTTGAGGACGCCGTATTCGACCGCCGCCAAATCGTCGGACGCGACCGCGCCCGCTTGGATCGGCGTTAGATAAACGTCGCGGTCGGTCGTTTGGGTGAGGGCGTCCGGTTTGACCGGCATGTCGGACGCGTAAAGAATCGTCGCGATCGGAAAGCGGTCGTCGGCGTTCGAGAGGCGCGGCAACGCGTTCGCGGCGTCGGACGCGCTCTTAAGATAACGGGCGTTTCCGGCGATCAGCTGACGCAACGCGGCGTCCGGCGAGATCGGCGCGTCGACGTATTCCGACTCGACGACGGTTTCGCCGACGAGCGTCGCGTCGGAGGCCGTCGCGTTCGAACCTGGGAGCGCGAGCGCGGGAAGGTCGGCGACCGGAGTCTGCGCGAACGTCGGGACGGCGGCGAGGGACGGCGCGACGCTCGCGACGGTCGCCGCCGCTAAAATAAAATTAACGGCGCCGTTTGGAAAATTTTTCATAACGGACTCCTTATTGTCGTTTAAATAGGATAACGTAACAACGAACGGGCGCTCTAAAAGCGATTCCGAAGCGACGTTTTTACTATTGTAACTTTTTTTGGCGGCGGCGCAACGGGAACGCGCGCTTTCGAAGGGAAAAAACGGTCGCTTTTGGCGATTTTTTATTCGACGCGAGGAAAAATAGGAAGGACAAGGGGAAAGGGAAGGAAACGGCGGCGCGACGCGGAGGCTCGCGACCGGCTCGCGGCGACGCTTGGTTTTCGGTTTTAATGCTTTTAACGTTTTTAATAATTTTAGCGCCGACGTCGGGGTTAACGCCTAGGAAGGACGTTGCGAGACGGGAACGTCGAGCGACGCGACGCGGAAAGGCGGAAAAACGTTCGACGGCGAGCGGGGCGAGCGAACGCGCCGTCGAGGCGTTCGGCCAACGGAGGCGCGTCTATATATATTGAATGCGACGCGGAGGCGACGGCGCGAAAATTTTGAAAATTTTTGAGAAAATTTTGAGAATTTTTTAAAGTCGAGGCGAATTTTAACGGTAAATTGAGAAAAATTCGCCGCTCTTGGCGCCGGGCGCCTTGATTAATTCGCCGAGTTTTTTAAAATAGAGAAAATTGCGCGCTTTTTGAGGAATTTTTTCTTTCGCGCTCCCGACGCTGGAAAAGCGCGCCGTCGGGACGGCGGTTAACGATGGAACGGTCGGCGGCGAACGTCGACGGGAGACGGCGAGATGGCGAGTCCTTTGATTATTAGCGTTTCCGGGTTGCGAGGCGAAATTGGCGCGACGTTGACGCCGGAGGTCGCGGTTCGGTACGCGTTGGCGTATTCGAAGTCGGTCGCGTCGGACGGGCCGTTTGTGATCGCTCGGGACGGACGTCGCTCCGGGTCGATCTTCGCCGACGCGATTTGCGCCGCGCTGAACGCCGTCGGACGCTCGACGCTCGACGCCGGAATCGCCGCGACGCCGACGGTCGGCGTCCTGATTCGCGACTGCGAAGCCGCGGGCGGAATTCAAATTTCCGCGAGTCATAACCCGAAACAATATAACGGTTTGAAACTCTTTTCCGCCGAGGGGCGCGTGATCCCGAAAGCGGAGGGCGAAAAGGTTTTGGAAACGTATCGGGCGCTCGAAGCCGGAACCGAAAGCGCCGCCGATTGGGTCGACGTCGACCGTTTGGGCGAACGAACGCCGATCGAAGACTCGACGAAAGCGCACCTCGACGCCGTCTTGAAAACGGTCGACGTCGACGCGATTCGGGCGAAAAAGTTCCGCGTCCTCCTCGACTCGAACAACGCGTCCGGAAGCCTTCTCGGCAAACGTCTCCTCGAAGCGCTCGGTTGCGACGTCGTGATTTGCGGCGAAACCCCGAACGGCGACTTCCTGCATACTCCGGAGCCGACCGTCGATAATTTGAAAACCGTTTTCGAAAAGATCGTCGAAGCGAAGGCCGTCGTCGGTTTCTGCCAAGACCCGGACGCCGACCGCTTGGCCGTCGTCGACGAAAACGGGCGGTATATCGGCGAGGAATACACCGTCGCGATCTGCGCGAAAAACCGACTCCAAAAAGCGAAAAAGAACGGCGAAACCGGCCCGTTTAACCTCGTGATCAACTGCGCGACGAGTCGAATGACGATCGACGTCGCGGAAAGTTTCGGCGGCGCCTGCTTCCGCTCCCCCGTCGGCGAGGCGAACGTCGTCGACCTGATGAAGGCGAAGAACGCGATCTTCGGCGGCGAAGGGAACGGCGGCCCGATCGACCCGAGCGTCGGGTTCGTGCGCGACTCCTTCGTCGGAATGGCGCAAATTTTGGAAGCAATGGCGCGCGAAGGGAAGCCGGTTTCCGCGTTGGCCGACGAAATTCCGGCGTATTCGATTGTGAAACGCAAGCTCGCCTTGCCGGAAGGCGGATTCGACAAAGTCGTCGAAGCGGTCGCGGCGGCGTTCCCGAACGAAGAGAAAAACTTCGAAGACGGTCTCCGAATCGACTGGCCGGACGCTTGGGTTCTCGTGCGTCCGAGCAACACCGAGCCGATTTGCCGCGTCATCGCCGAAGCGCCGACCGACGAACGCGCGAACGAACTCTGCGACCGCGTCGAAGCGTTGATGTAATAACGTGAAACGCCGTAAAAACGCGGACGTTTGAAAAGTTTGAATTTTGTGCGACCGGCGCGCCGCGAAATAATATTATCGCTTGCCGGTCGCGTTCTTCGCAAACCTTCCGACGACGCCGGTCGAGCGTGAAGGGACGGTTGAAACGGTAAGATAGGCGCTTGACGCGCTTGGGAGCGACGTAATGAAAATTATGGTGGGGTGCGATCACCGCGGAATCGAGGCTCGAATGAATCTGGCGCAAACGATTCGCGGCTGGGGACACGAGGTCGTCGAAGCGGGGCCGACTCCCGACAATCCGGCGTCGGTCGATTATCCGGACGTCGCCGCTCCGGTGGCGCGCGCCGTTTCGGAAGGAACGTGCGATCGCGGTATTTTGATTTGCGGCACCGGAATTGGGATGAGCGTCGTCGCGAACAAATTTTCCGGCGTCCGCGCCGCGCCGATTTTGGACGTTTTCACCGCCGAGTTAAGCCGTCGTCATAACGACTTGAACGTGTTGTGTTTAAGCGCCGATCTGTTGAATGCCGACGCGATGGCCGACGTCGCCGAAGCGTGGCTCCGAACCGAATTTTCCGGCGAAACCCGACACGCTCGCCGCTTGGGCCGCGTCGCGCAGATCGAAAGCGAACAAGTGGAGCGTCTGAAAAAAGAAAACGCTTAATTTTTAACGATTAAGCAGGTTCGGGAACACGTTTGTTGCAACAGAATATAATTTTAGAGCGCGAACGGAGGCGGCATGGCTCGTAAATCGTCGTTGGAACAAG
>JAZNJF010000485.1:0-16544 GCA_045577885.1 Thermoguttaceae bacterium
AAGTCGCCGAAGTCGCCGAAATCGCCGAGAACGCCGAAGCTCCCGAAATCGCCGAAATTAAACCGATCGTCGTCGATTTTAACGAAACCCTCGTCGATCTCCCGACGCGCCCGACGTTGAACGCGGTCTCCGTCGTTCCGCCGCGCGCCAATCGCCGAAAAACTCGCTCATGTCGCGTTAAAGCAACGTTTAAATCCGACGCGGCGAGCGCCGACGTTCGTTTGGAATCGACCTCCGACGCCGTCGCGCCTCTCGCTCGAACCGTCGAAAACGATTTGGACGCGGAAAACGGCGCGTCCATTTCAAACGCGGAATCGTTGGAATTTGCGCGATCGACCCAATTTAACGTCGACGCTTGCGCCCTCGCGAACGAAAACGACGCGTTAACCGCCTTTGCGACAACCGTCGAACCCGATCGTTCGTTTTATTTTAGCGAATCGACGGAAAGCGCCTATTTCCCCTATTCGCAACACGACGTTTCGCCCGAATCGACGCCGCCGTCCGCGTCCCCCGACGTTCCGGTCGCCGCGCCGTTCTCGACGCCGCGCCGTTCAAGCTCGTCCCGCTTGACAATTTTGCAACATTTTATCAAACTCGTCGCGCAAAAGGAACGTTCCGTCCCTCAAAAGCCCAACGATCTCGGCGAAAACGTCGCGCTCGTCGTCCCGCCTCCCGACTCGCGCCCGTCGACCGCGTCGCCGGCCGACCTTTCCCTTCCGTTTGTCGTCGACGCGTTCGATTCGACGGCGCAAGAACATTTTTCCTATTTTTAACCTTTCCACCAATCCGCGCATCCGCCCCGACCGTCATGTTTTACGCTCTTTTTTCATTTTTCTTACTCGCGCTACTCGTCAGTTGGTCGATTTGCCTTCTGATTCGACGTTTCGCGCCGTCGCTCGGATTGATCGACAAGCCCGGCGAACGGAAAATTCATCAAAACCCCGTCCCAACCGGCGGCGGCGTCGGCGTTTGGCTCGGCGTTTTAACGCCGTTTCTCGCGTTGACGGCGGCGGCGCTCGGTCTCGGCAATTTAACCGAAAACGGCGCGGTCGATCCGGCGACGTCGACCCTTTGGGGCGTTCCGCTTTCCCGCTTTCCGGCGTTTTTGTCGACGCATATCGGCGGCGTCGGCCTGCAACTCGGTCGACTTTGGACGCTCCTCGGGCTCGGTTCGCTCCTCGTTCTTCTCGGAACGCTCGACGACCGCTTCAATCTCGATTGGAAACCGCGTCTCGCCGTCGAATTTTTGATCGCGAGCGTCGCGGTCGCTTGCGGTTGGCGCGCGACGTTTTTTCTCGATTTGCCGATTTTAACGGCGATCGTTAGCGTTTTTTGGATCGTCGGCCTTATTAATTCGTTCAATATGCTCGACAATATGGACGCGCTATCCGGCGGCGTCGCGTCGATTTGCGCCCTATTTTTAGCGGCGATCGCGTTCTGTTTTGCGCCGAATCCGACCTCCGGCGAACCGCAGCTCTTTTTGGGCGGCTTTTTAACGACGCTGTCGGGCGCCCTGATCGGCTTTTTGCTCCTGAACCGGCCTCCGGCGAAGCTCTTTATGGGCGACGGCGGCGCTTACTTCGTCGGTTTTTTGCTCGCGACGACGACCCTTTCGCTCACTTTCGTCGGCGACGACGCCCCGCCTTGCGCGATTTTAGCGCCCCTTTGCATCCTCGCCGTTCCGCTTTACGACTTTTTTAGCGTCGTAACGATCCGTTTGAAAAACGGCGTCAGTCCGTTTGTCGGCGACAAAAACCATTATTCGCACCGTTTGGTCGCGCTCGGTCTTTCGAAAACGCAAGCGGTCGCGACGATCTACCTAACGACCGCCGTTTGCGCTTGCGGAGCGTTTTACTTGTATCGCGCCGACTGGCCGCTCGCGCTCCTTGCGACCGCGCAAACTTTTTCGATTTTAACGCTTATCGCGATTTTAGAATTCGCCGCTCGCAAAAAAATTCGCGAAGACGAAGCCGCGCTCCGCGCCGCGCAAACGCGCTCGCCCTCCGAAGGAACCGAAAAGACCGACGACGCTTCCCCGACGCCGACGAACGACGCGTCAAAATAGTTCGTTCGCGCGGAAACCGCAAACGCGTTAAAACCGACGCAAGCAACGCAAACGGAAAGCATTAGGCAAAATAGACAAAAGAGTTAAAATAATTAAACCGGTTGCGTCGAAAAAAGGAAAAGCACAACCCGGCGTTAAGAAAAAATTTCAAAAAAAGACGTTGAGAATGAAAGGAATCGGGGTTCGCCCCCTTGAAAAAAAAGAAAAGCGTTATATACTAAGTGTTCAAGCGCGTCTGTATATTGAGAAGACGCGTATCGCGGGCGGTTCGCCGGTTTCGACGGCGCGTCCGTCGTTTTGTTGCAAAGCGGAAATCGCGCCGAGCTCGAACCGTTCGTAAAACCGCGTTCAAGCGTTTGGAGAAAACCATCATGACCATTGACAAAAGTTTAAAAATTAAAAAAGGCGTTACTCGTTCGCGCAACGTTTTGACGCGCGTCGAACGCATCGAAAAAATGCAAGCGACGGATCGTTGGACCGACGAAACGTCCCCGTTCAACCTTCCGAAAATTCGCGTCTACAAAGTCGTTTTGAAGAAGAAAAAGAAGGTCAAGGACGCGGACGACGCTCCGGCCAAGGGCAAGAAATAAGTTCGTTCTTCTCAACGCGCCGCTTTTCGGAGCGGCCGTTTGACGCTCGAAACGCAAAAAACGCTCGAAAATCGCTTTATCGTCGGTTTTCGAGCGTTTTTTATTCCTCGCTTTCTCTTTATTGAACGTTTGTTGCGTCGTCGCGACGCGGATCTCTTAAGTCGAGCCGCGGCTTCGAACGCAAAACGACAATTTTACCGGCGGAACGCTTGTTCTCTTAATTCGGCCCCGCGTCGCCGTTTTTAGCCTCCGATTTCCAACGTTCGAAGGCCTCGACGATCGGCGCCAACTTTTCCTCCAACCGTTCGCGACGTTTCTTTTGGAACTCGCATTCCCAAATCCGAACGACGCGGTATCCCAACGCCGTCAAACGCTCGGTCGCGGCGCGGTCGCGGCGTTGGTTCCGCTCGATCTTCGCCCGCCAATAATCGGCGTTATCCTTCGGTTTCGTATTGCGGCAGTCGTGCCCGTGCCAAAAACAACCGTCGACAAAAACCGCGACGCGCAATTTCGGGAACAGAAAATCCGGATGACCGAAAATCTTTGATTTCCTTCGCCAGCCGGTGATTTTTCGTTCTTTAAACTCGGCGATCAACTTTAATTCGGTCGACGCGTTCCCGGTCGAACGCACTTTGCTCATAATCTGCGAACGTTTCGCGACGGTAAAAACGTCGTGTTTTGCGCCGTTTTCTTTATCAATATCGTTTACGCCGCTTACGTCGCCCGCGTTCTCCGCGCCGACGCTCTTATTTTCGCTATTTTGACTCAAAATAAACCTCCCGGAATCGCGTTTCGCGGCGACTCGACGTTTGTCGAAATCGTTTTTTTCGTCGGTTCCGCGTTTTTTAACGTCGCGTTCGTCGCCGTCGCTTCGCCTCCTCGCGCGAAAACAAGGGGTAAAAAACGATCCAAAACGCGTTCGATTAAGTCGACCGGCGCCGCGTTTCCGGCTTGCTTGCGAATTTGCGCGTCGGAAACCTTAATTTTGAACGAATCCGGAAACCCTTGCAAGCGCAACATTTCGCGCGGCGTCAACCGCCGTTCGCCGTTGACGAGCAGATAGTTGTAACTCGCGCCGGCCCGCAACGCGCAACTATACGGGTAAGACGAAATATTCCCCGACTTATTCTCGTGCCAAATCGCCGGGAAATATTGCGACGAATGCGCTTCTTTGCGACGTTTAACAATTTCCGGCGACGCGAAATGTTTTTTATCGACTTCCGCGTCCGGTTCCAAGACGTCGGCGAGCGTTTTGCCGTCCGTTTTCGGTTTCGGCCAAGCGATTTCGAACGGTTCGAGCGCGCCGACGATCGCGACCCGTTCCCGTTTTTGCGGCAACCCGCAGTCGAGCGCGTTCAATATTCGCCAATCGACACAATAACCCAATTCTTCCTGCAGAATTCGTAAAATCGTTTCAAAAGTCCGTCCGCCGTCGTGCGTCGTCAACTGCCGAACGTTCTCCAAAACGAAAGCGCGCGGGCGTTTGTCGTGTAAAATTCGGGCGATTTGGAAAAATAGCGAACCTTTCGTCTCGTCGGCGAATCCTTTTCGGAGCCCGATAATCGAAAACGCTTGGCAGGGGAAGCCCGCGAAAAGAAGGTCGAAATCGGGTATCGATTCCGACGGCAGTTGCGCGACGTCGCCGAACGGACGTTCGCCAAAATTCGCCTCGTAACTCGTTTGAGCGGGCGGGTCGAAGTCGCAACTCAACGCGCAAACGCCGTCGCGCCGCATCTTTGCAAGGGTTCGTTCGGCGGCGAAGCGGAATCCGCCGATTCCGCAAAAGAGATCGAAAAAGCGAATCGGGCGTCCGGCGGTCGGGTCGACGAGCCCTTCGGGCGGCGCGGCGAGCCCTTCTTCGGCGGCGGTTTTCGACGTCGGCGACGACTTTACTTCGCTTCGGCGCGGCGCTCGCGTCTTCCTAACTTCGCCGGGCGCGCCGTCTCCCCTATTCCCTTCATCTCCGTCGTTCTTCCTTTTTCTCCCCTTTTTCCCTTTTTCTCCGACTTCGCCATTTTCGCTTTCATCGTCGTTCCAAACGCAAGCGGCGGCGATTTCCAACGATTTTTCCGCCCATTTCTTCGCGGCCAACGCCGTTCTTTGCAACGCGGCCTCGACGCTTTCCGCCGAATCGACGCAAATTTCCGAACCGGCGACGGCCGCAGAGTCGACGCAAATTTCCGAATCGACGTCTTTCGCCGAATCGACGCAAACTTCCGCGTCGACGTCTTTCGCTAAGTCGGCGCAAATTCCCGAATCGACGTCTTTCGCCGAATCGACGCAAACTTCCGCGTTAACGTCTTTCGCCGAATCGACGCGAACGCCCGAATCGTCGCGTTCCGTCAAATCGGCGCAAAGTTCAAAAACTTCCGCCGCTTCGAACTCGTTCGGCGTTTCAACGCGTCCAAAAACGGCCTTCGCCCCCGGCGCGTCCTCTAAACAGAAAAGTTCGGCGAAGGGAACCGACAACGCGACCGCCAACTTGAAGCCGATCTCGACCGTCGCGGCGCTCGAATCCGTTTCTAAAGCGCGCAAAAAACGCTCCGAAACGCCGACGCGTTCGGCCAACGTCTCCGCCGCAACCCCTCGTCGCTCCCGAAATTCCTTCACGCGATTCATCGTCGTCTCTCCCTTTTTACCAAACAACCTATTTTAACCCGGATGCGCGTTCGTTTTCGCCGGCGTTTGAGTCGTCGACTCCTCGACGTCGCCTCAACCTTCCCCCAAAGCGTCCGTTTTAACGTTTCGCGTCCAAAAGCGGAGATCCGCCCGTTTTAACGTTTCGCGACAAAGCGGATTCCGCCCGTTCAAGACTCGCCGCCGTCCTCGACGTCCGCTCGCCGTTCCGCAAGTTCGCGCGCCAACGGCTCGATCTTTTCGAGCAGCAAACGCCGACTCCGATCTTGTCCCCGTCGCGCCGCCGAAGACGCCAAACGCAGCGCTCGCTCCCAATCCGCTCGCGCCGCGTCGAAATCGCCTCGCGCCGCCGCTAGTCGCGCTCGCAACACCAGCGTTTCGGCAAACTCCGTTCGCAAAAAGAAACGTCCGGCGCTAAACTCGACGCGCATCGCCGCCAAGGAACGCTCGACGTCGACCGCCGCCGCGCGCCGATCCCCCCAAGCGTTCCGCTCGAATCGCGCCTCCGCTCGAATTCGCGACGCTTCGCAAAAAAACGCGACTTCGTTTTCGTCTTCAAGACGCCGCCCTTCAAGCGAACGCGTCGCCGCCGAAATCGCAAAGCGATATTTTTTCGCCTTGAACGCCGCCTCCGCCCAAAAATGCAAAACGTTTTTCTCCGTTTCGTCTTTTTTTCCGAACGCGCCGCGCATTTTTCGCGCTAATTTGCGGAAGATAGCGAAAATACGAAAGGCGACGTCGAACCGCCCTTCGTCGGCGGCGAGCGTTCCGAAGAAATCGCCCAAAATGCAATACGCCTTCAAAAATTCTCGAGCGCCGTCTTGCAAACGCGCCCATTCGGCTTCTTCGTCGGCGTTCGCCCCCTCTTTTTTACCTAATCGACGTATTTTGCCGTCGTTTTTCACCAACGCGGCGGCTTCAAGGGCGCGACGTTCGGCAAGCGGATAAATCGTTTCGAAAATCTTTCTTGCTTCGGCGAATCGACGCTCTTCGGTCAAGGTCGCGGCGATAAAGACTCGCGCCGTCAACGAATCGGGCGTCGGCCGTTCCGGGTCGAAGTCGTCGAGTCGCTCCCAACCGTCGATCGCGTCCCAAAGCGCGGCGCGTCCCGATTCGCCAAAACCGCGTCGCAACCAAAAGAGCCCTTCGGCGAACTTAACGTCCGGCGACGTTTCCGCGACCGTTTCCGCCAACTCTCTCGACTGTTTTAGCGCCGCGGACGCGCGCTGAAAACGCTCTTTCGCGATAAAAAACGAACCGTTCGTTTGAACGGAAGAGAGCGCCGCCGTCGAATTAATATACCAAAAACCTAATTCCGCGCTTTCTCGTTCGTCTTCGTTCCAATTTTCTTCGGCTTGCGCTTCCAAATTTCGGGCCAACCGCGCGGCTTTTCGACCCCGTCCCTTCGCGTCCTCCCGCAAAAAGAAGAGAACCAACGACGCAAAAATCGCAAAAACGCCGCCGTCGAACCCGCTTTCTTCCAAATAACGTCGAGCGTCGTCGAGCGCGCTCCAATATAAATCGCTCGCCGCCTCTTTATCGTCTCGCGCTTCCGCCAACGCGCCGAGCCGCCGTCGAACCGCCGCCCGACGCGCCAAAATCTCCGAACGTTCGCCGACGAGCTCCGTTTCCAAACGCAACGTTTCGGCGACTTTCTCAAACGCGACGAGCGTTTCCGGACGTTGCAACGCGTCCGCCGCCGTTCCGATCGCCGAATAATACCCGCCGAGCGCGAACAAATCGATCGGATTTTCCCAATCGGAACGCGCCTCCAGCTCCGCGCCGGCCGCGCTAACGAACGTCCAAGCTTCGTCGCCGCGCGACTTGGAAGTCAGCCAATGCAAATAAGCGGCGCCGATTTCGCCAAGTCGAATTTTCGATAACGCCGCGTCCGCCCCGGCGAGTTGCGTCGCTCGCAAACTCCCGTCGAACGCCGCTTGAAACGCTCGTTCAATCTCCGCGTCGAAAGTTTCGCAACGACGCGACTCGACGTTCGCCGTTTCCGCCGCGCTTACCCGCCTTGTCTCGTCGCTCTTGTTTGCGCCGTCCGTTTCGCTTGCGCCGTTCGCGTTATTTGCGCCGTCCTCCCATTTTACGTCGTCGTCGACGTCGGCAACCTCCAAGCGTTCGTCGCCGTCTTCTATTTTTCGCTCGGCCAAACGAAGCGTCGCCGCTTGAAGCTGCCAAAACGCGCTCCAACTCGTCAAAATCTCGGCGTCGTTCGGCGGATCCAACGTCTCCAAGCGACGCGACGCGGCGATCGTTTCCTCCGCCGCCAATAAAATCGCGCCGTTTTCAAAATAAAGGTCGGTCAACTTGTCGAGCGCCCAAGACAGCGGGCTCAACATCTCCCAATCGCCGGCGAGCAAACGTCGCTCGACGACGCGAATGCAAATCGTTAAATCGCCGAAAAGAGCGCGCGCTTTCGGAGAGTCCGCCGTCGACGCGGCGAAGGCCCGTCGAGCCGACTCCAAACGCTCGCGGCGGCGGTCGGTCGCCTCCTCGAACGCCGTCGACGTTTCAAACGGCGTTCCGTTTTGCCCCGCCCGCGTCTCCTCGACCTTTTCCCTCTTTTCGCTATTCTCGCTATCTTCGCTCTTCTCTTTATTCCCCGCGCTCTTCGCCGTTTGCGTTTTTTCCGCCCGGCGCTCGAAGAGTTTGCGCCAAAATCGCCGCGCCGCGCCCTCCGTTCGAGCGTTCGCCTCCGACGCGTTTTCGCCCAAATCGCCAAGCTCGCTCAATTCGCCGTCTTGCTCGTTCGACGCAATTTCGCCGACCGCGCCAATTTCGCTATTTCCCCCTTGTTCGCCGCTCGCTTCCTTGCGCCGCCCCAAAATCGCTTCGACGTCGACGTTCAACAACCGCGCCTCGTCCGCCGTCCAATCGCGCGACTCGACGATTCCAACGCGCAAACGCCGCAAATCGACGCTCGCCGCTTCGATTTTCTCCAACGCGTCAATATTTTTGCGACGTTTTTGAAAATCAGTCGTTTCGTTCCCGTCGAATTCGACGAGCGCCCAGCTCGACTCGACGTACCGCCGCCGCAAACGTCGGAAATACCGGAGCCAAATCCGAACGACGCGCAACGCTTCGAGTTCGTCCCGCTCGGCGAGCGCGCAAAGGAAAGTCGTTCGCGATAAATTCGCCGTCTCGTCGAGAAAACGCCAACGTCCGCGACGCAACCGCGACGCCGCCTCGCGAACGGCTTCGCGAACTCCCTTCGACGCGTCGGGCAAACCGGCTTGCGCTCGAATCGTCGCGCGGCGGCAAACCGCTTCCAAATAAAACGCGACGCTCGTTTCGTCCGTTTCTCCTTCGCGCCGCGCCGCTTCGTAAATCGCGACCGTCGCTTCAAAATCGGCGAGCGCGTCAAGCGGCTTTTGCTCCAATTCGGCGCGATAAACGGCCCGCTGGAAACGCGCCTTCGCTAAAATCAACCGCAAATCGTTCTCGTCGTCGCCGTCGACGTCGCCGTTCAACGCCGTTTCGAGCGCGGTTATCGCCTTCTCCGTCGCGGCTCGCGCCTCGTCGAAACGCCCGGTTTTACTCAACGCGACGTGTCGCTGCAACAACAATTGCGCGTAAGTCGGCGCCGCGCGACGACGTTCCGCCGGCGTCAACGCCGCGACAAAACGCTCGATCTGCTCTTGCGTTTCCGGAACAAACGCCCAAACGTCTCGGGCGACGCCCAAATCGAAAATCAGCGCGCAAGTTTCCAAAACGCGACGCGTCGGGTCGAAATTTTCCCCTTTTTTCATTGCGAGCGTCAAATATTCGAGCGCTTCTTCGAGGTCGCAAGCCGCGAGCCGGTAACGCTCGGCCCGCATCCGCGCGATCGCCCGTTTGCGCAACGAATCGTCGAGAAGCGCGTAAGCGAGCGCCCGCCGCGAGAGCGCGACGTCGGCCGTCAAGTAAATTTTCAACGTCGAAATCGCTTGTTCGAGCGCGGCCAACGCGTCCTCGTAAGCGCCGCGACTCAACAAAAGCTCCGCGTGCGCCGTCGAAAGTTGAGCGTAAGGCGCGAAATAATCCTCTTCGTCGATCGCGAGCAAACGTTCCTCGACGTCGACCGCCTCCCGCAACGCTTTTTCGGCGCCGTCTTCGTCGCCGCGCGCCCGCAAAACCGAGCTCAACCGATACAACACGTTGACTTTTTCGGCGAGAAACGGCTCTTGCTCGAACTTTTCCAACGTCTCCAACGCGTCGCGAAACGAAGCGACCGCCGGCGGCAAGTCGCCGATCGTCGCGTAAGCGTCCCCCATCGACGCCGCGACGTAAGCGAGCGAAGGCTCCGCGTCCTTTTCCCCTTCGCCGACCAAATCTTCGAAGATTTCTCGAGCGGTTCGGAGCGAAGAAAGCGCCGCGACCGAACTTCCCAACGCCGCGAGGCAATTCCCCTGAATTTGCCAAGCGGTCGCCAACAAACGCCGCGCGTCGGGCCCGGACGCGTCGGTCGCCCAACTTCGAATTTGCGCGAGCGCCGCGTTCGCGCTTCCGATCGGCGGCGTCAGATCGTTGCGCAAATAGAAATAAGGACGCTGCAGCAATATTTGCCCCAATAATTCGCGACATTCTTCCGCGTCGGCGCCGTCGACTTCCATTTCGGCGACGAGCGCTTCCGCTTCGTCGAGCGCGGCGAACGCTTTGTCGGCGTCGGCGCGTCCCGCTTCGGCGGCGGTTTGCAGGAGAAGACGCGCCAATTCTTCCCGCGCGCCGGAGTCGCCGTCGCCGATTCGCCGTTTTAAATAAGCGATTTTCTCGTCGTCCGACTTCGTTTCGTCGTCGAGAAACGCGTAATCCGGCTCGTCTTCCCAACCCGCGTCGTCGTTATAATCGGAATCGAAATCGAATATTTCTTCCGCGTCGGCGTTCGAATCGTCCCAAGGTTCGCGTTCGTCCGTTTCGAAAAAGACGCGTTCCGACGTCGCCGCGTTCCTTGCGCCGTCGTCTCCGTCGTCGACGTCGACTTTCCCCGACGTTCCTTTTCGCCGTTCTTTCGCGTCTTCGCCGACTTGTCCAAACGCCGCGTCTTTCGCGTCTTCGTCGACTTGCCCAAACGCCGCGTCTTTCGTCTTTTTCGCGCCTTCGTTCGTCGAGTCGTCGTCACGTTTTTTTTCGACGGCGTTTCGTCCGTTTCCAACGACGTTCGCGTCGTTATTTTTAGGACGTTTCCAACGCGACGGTCGCTCGTCGCGCCCTTCGCCGCCGGTCGTTTCCCTCGCTTCGGCGCCGCCGTTTCGACGTTGAAAAAACGCGCCGAAATAATTCCCGGTTCTCCGTCGGTCGTCTCGTTCGTCGACGCCCGCCCCGTTCGCGTCGAGCGTTCCGGACGTTCCGTTTTTCCCGAAAGAAGCGTTCGCTCCTTGCGCGCCGCCGTCTTTTCCGTCCTTTTTCCAAGCGTCCGGATCGTCCTCCGCTTCCGCGTTCGGATCGCGGTCGAGCCCGAAGTCAAAATTCCAATAATCTTCGCGCCAAAAATCGACGGCGTTCAAAGCGCCCGCGTCGGTTTCCGCAAAATCGTCTTGCGCGACGCCGCCTATTTCGCCGTTTTTCCCCAATTTAACGCCGTCGTTCGTCGCCGCGTTCCCTTGCGCCGCCGCGTTCTCCCCAACTTCGCCAAACTCGCCGGGTTTCCCATTTTCGCCGTTTTCGGCGTTTTCCCCAACCGCTCCCGTCGACGCGTTTCGACGTTTCCGCTCGGCGACAAACGCGGAAACCAGCTCCGCCAACGCGCGATACGCCGACTCCAAACGCTCGTTCGTTTCCAATTCGGAGTCGCCGTCCGTTTCGCCGCGCCCAAGCCAAACGGTTCCGAACGCCGCCGTCCAAAACGCCGCCGCGACCAACGCAAAAACGACGTTCCAATCTCCGCGTCCGCCTTCAACCGCCAACGCCCAAAGCGCGCCGTCAACCATCGCCAATCCTTTTATCTCCGCGTCGTCGACGCTCCGACGGTTCTCCGCCCAACGTCGCCGCTTTCAAAGTCTTTCTTTTTCCTTCAAACCGCCTAATTTGCGCGATTCCTCTAAAACGCCGCGCTCGCGGTCAATCTTCGACGCTTCGCAACGCCGACTCAAAATCGCCCCGAACGCAAGCGGCGCGCGCGGCCCGCCAAAACTCGACTTGCTCGCCGTTCCAAAGAAGAGCCCCGACGGAACGCGCCGAGTCGCCGACGGTCGCTTCGACGATCCGTTTCGTCAACGCGTCGACGCCGTCGCCGGTTTGCGCGCTGATCGGACTAATCGTCCGCGCTCCGCTTTCGGCGACGTCGAGCCAATCGCTCGCCCAACGGTCGCGCGACAAGTCGACTTTGTTCAGCGCGTCGAGCGTTCGTCCGGCGAGCTTCGCGGCGCGGTCGCCGAAGAACCGCTCGAACACCGCCTCCTGTTCGGCGCGTCCGACCGTCGCGTCGAAAAAGCGCAACACGACGTCGGCTCGCTCGACCGCCTCGACCGTCAAGCGCGTTCCGGCCCGTTCAATCGGGTCGGCGGCGTCGCGCAACCCGGCGGCGTCGACGAAACGGAACGTCCAACCGTCCAAAACGGTCGTCGCGCCGACCAAATCCCGCGCCGTTCCGGACGTCGGCGAAACGACGGCCCGCTCAAATCCGAGCGCCGCGTTCAAAAAACTGCTCTTCCCGACGTTCGGAATCCCCGTTAAAAGAACGACGAAAGGCTCCGTCAGCCGCCGCCCGAGTTCGAACGTTTCGACGATTGCGTCGAAACGCGCCGTCAAGACGCGCCCCGCTTCCCGCCGTTCCGTTTCGTCGTTAAGTCGCGACGCCGCGCGCAGTTCCGCCTTCAATTCGGTCAAAAGTCGCCGCCAAACGCTCCGTTGCGCAAGCGCGATTCGAGCGGTCGTCTCGGTCGCCGTTCGAACGACGAGAGCGTCCGACCCGGCGAAAAAAAGCTCGTCGACGCGAGCGCTCCAACGCTCGTCGACGTTCCCCGCTTCGCCGCTCTTCCCCTCTTCGCCCGCTTTGCCCGTCTTCTCTAAAACGCCGACTCCTCCCAATTCACCCGTTTTAGCCGATTCCGCCTCTTCCCGCTCGACGGCGCGTTCCCAAACGTCGCCGGAAACGACCGCGGCGCCCCGGTCGGCGAAAAATCGAACCAACGCCGACGCGACGACGTCGCCGCCGTGTCCGCAAAGTTCGAACGCCGTCGCCGTCCGCCGCCTCAAGACGATTTCCTCCGACGCGCCGCCGATTTCGTCCAAGCGGAAAAAGCCGAAATACGGACGCTCCGCCGACGCCGCCGACCAATCGTCGAACGCCGCCGCGCCTTCGCGACCGTCCGAGCGCCGCCAACGTTCGAGAGCCGCCGTCCAACCGTCGACGCCGCGAACGCCGACGCAAGCGACCGCGCCGCGTCCGACCGCCGTCAAGCGCGCGACCTCGAACGCTCCGTCTTTCCCGTTTTCGCCGTTCGCCATCATTTCGCCAACTCCGCTATTTCGCCCGTTTCTTCCCATTTGCCCGGTTCGCCCGGCTCTTCCTATTTCCCCGACTCGCTCGGTTCTTTCCATTTGCCCGGTTCGCTCTGTTTGCGCTATTTGCTTTATCCGCCTTATTTGCCTATTTCGCCGATTCGTCGTCTTTTTTCTCGTCGGCGAAAATCGGCGCTCCCTGCGCGTCCTGCAAAATCGGTCGCAGTCGGCGCGCTTTGCGTTCGGAACCGTCGGCGGCGAACGCGTCGAACGGCGTTCCGTCGACCGAACGACGCAACGCCAAATAAATCGCCGACGTATAAACGACCGCCGAAACGCCGCAATACGACGCCGGAATCGAAAAGAGCGCGAGATTCCAAAATTCAACCCAAGCGCCGCCGTCGCCGCCGAACGCCCCGACGAAAAGTCCGCGCGCCGTTTCCGACGCCCAGCCGACAAGCCCCGCGCCGACCGACGTCAAAATCGCCGCCAAAACCGCGTAAAAAATCAAGTGCAACGGACGCCGCGTCGCGTACGAGACGCCCCGAGCCAACGCGTCGAAACCGTCGCTCTTTTCCGCCGCGACCGCGACCGTCGCCAACGGGAACGCGACCGTCGTCAGCGCGCCCAAAACGACGAACGCCCAAAACGCCAACGCGCTAATCGGCGCCGCGACCGCCGCCAAAACGCCGCTTCCCGCCGCCAACTTCGAAACCGCGCCGGTCGCCCCCAACGCCGCCGCGAACAGAAGCGGAGCCAGCGCCGGGATAAAGAGCGATTTCAGCCGCAAAGTCGCGAACTTCAACGACGCCGCCGTCGACGAACGCCCCGACGTCGCCAAGCGCGCCGTCGTCGTTCGAGCGATCGCAAGCGCGAACCAAACCGCCGCCAACAACGCGACCGAATGCGCCGCGCAAATCGCTCCGCGAGTCGGTTTCGTTTCCGCTCCCGCTTCCGTCGCGGACGCGGGCGCCGCTAAAATCGCCGCCGAGTCGGTCGCCGGATCGGTCGCGCCGCCGCAATGCGCGCAAAGCGCCCCGACGCAACGAACCGACGCGGAAAACGGACAGTCGCCCCAAGCGCCGACGTCCGGCGCCTTCGTCGCGCCCGCCGCCGTCGCGAAAAGCGCGATTCCAAGCGCGCCCAAGAGCAAAAACGTCGTTTTGAACGTCGCCGAAAACGCTTGCGCCAAAATCGTCGCGGGCGCGAGTTCCAGCCAATCGACGCGTCGCAGCGTCCCTTCGTCGAGATCGGTAATTCCCTTCATTTCGAACCTCCCGTCGGCGACGCGCTTTAGCCGCGTCTTTGTTATTCGCGTTTTTACGTTCTTGCGTTTTCCGCTTCGTCGCCGCGCTCCGTTCGACCGCCGAAACGCCGCGACGCAAACCGTCTCTTTTATTTTATCCGAAGTCGCAAAATTATCAAGAAAAGCGCCCGCGATAAAACAAGAATAATCGCAAAAGACGCAAAATTTCGCTCGTTTTTCTCAAAAATCGCGCCGCCGGACGCTTCGCAAGAAAACGCGAACGCGCTCGACCTCCGTCCGACGACGGAAACCGAACGCGCCGTTCCGTTTCCAGTTCGCGCCGACGCTCGAACGTCGACTCGCTTAACGTTAGTTTTCGCTCGGCTCTTCCGGCGTTTCCGCTTCGAGCCCCGCGATTTCCTCTTCGAGCCGGTCGAGATTCACCGTCTCGAACGTATATTCCTCGTTCAGCCAACGTTTCGCGTCGATCGACTTGCAACGAACCGAGCAAAACGGCAACGCCGCGTTCTCGTCGTCGAGCGAAAACTGTTTATCGCAAATCGGACATCTCATTTCGACCGCCTTTCGCCGACCGCTTCGCTTCCAACGTTATTTCGACGCCGGCGCGGAGGACGTCGACTTGTTTTTATAGTCGGTGATGTAAAATCCGGACCCTTTAAAAATCAAGCCGGAACCGCCGCTAATCAGCCGCCGCAACGCTTTTTCGCCGCATTTCGGGCAAACTTCGAGCGGTTCTTCGCTCATTTTTTGAAAAACTTCGACGTTTTCTTGACAAGCGTCGCAATAATACTCGTAAGTCGGCATTTCCTAAATTAACGCTTTCTTAACTATTTTATCCAACAATATTTCAAACGTTTATTCGACGAAACGGCTCATTGCGCCGGTTGCGTCGGAGCGGCCAAGACGACTTGCGCCGGTCGGACGACGCGGTCGCGCAACTTGAAACCGGCTTGCGTTTCGACGATCACCGTGTCTTTCGGGTGTTCGTCGTTCGGAATCGACGCGATCGACTCGTGAAAATTCGGGTCGAACGGCTTGTGCAACGCTTCGATACGCTCGACGCCGTTTTTCGCCAACGTTTCCAAAAATTTGTTATACACCATTTTGACGCCGTCGACAAGAGCATCGGCGTTGATATTTCCGTCCGGCGCGGCTTCGGCGGCTTCGAGCGCGCGGCCCAAGTCGTCCCAAACGGGCAGAATCGCTTTCGCCAAGTCGAACGACGCGTATTTGCTCGCTTCGCTCGCCAAACGATTCGAGCGAGCGCGGAAATTTTCCAGCTCGGCCAACGCTCGCAACGCTCGGTCGCGCGCTTCGTCTCGCTCCGCTTTCACTTTCGCCAGTTCGTCGACGTCCGCCGTTTCTTCGGTCGACTTCGCCGCTTTCGCCGCCTCGTCGACGACCGCTTGCGCCGTCGCTTCGACGTTTTCCTCGAAGCGTTTTTGTTCGTTCTTTTCCGTCGTTTCTTGCGCGTCGGCGCCGTTCGTTTCTCGTTCCATTCCGTTTCCCTCGAAGCCGACCGTTCGCCGGCTTTTATCTTAAACGTTGATTCGTTTTCGCTTTCGTCCGACGTTCGAACGCCGCGCCGCTCTTCCCGACGCGCCGTCTTTCGTTCGAAACGTCGCCGCAATTTAGAGCGCTTTCAACGCGCCGCGACCGATTTTGCCTATTTTACCGGCCGCGTTAGTTTTCGTCGCCGTTCGTTTTTTCTTTTTTCTTCTCTTCGCCGTCTTTTTTCTCTTTATCTTTGTCGTCGGCGAAGAGATCGTCGAAAAAATCTTTCAACTTGGAGCAAAACGACTTCCGTTGCGGCGTTACCGCGTCGCCCTCGATCTCGGCCAACTTGCGCAAAATCGCCTCGTGTTCCGGCGTCAGTTTCGTCGGCGTTTCGATATAAAACTGAACGATTAAGTCGCCGACGGCGTTGCGGCGCGGCGTCGGCATCCCTCGGCCTTTCAAACGAACGACGTCGCCGGTTTGCGTTCCAGGCGCGATTTTGATTTTCTCCGGTCCGTCGAGCGTCGGCGCCTCGATCTCCGCGCCGAGCGCCGCTTGCGCGTATCCGATCGGAATTTGGCAAATCAAATCTTGACCTTCGCGACGGAAAAGCGGATGTCGTTTGATTTGAACAAAAACGTAACAGTCGCCGGAGGGCCCGCCGTTCGGGCTCCGCTCCCCTTCGCCTTGAACGCGAAGCCGCGTTCCCGCGTCGACGCCGGCCGGAACGAAAATTTCGCGAACGACTTCCTTCGTTTTCAAACCGGAACCGCGACATTCGGCGCAAGGCTCGGCGATCGTCGTCCCGCGTCCGCCGCATTTCGGGCAAGACGTTTGAATCGAAAAAACGCCGGTCGACTGTTGAACGCGCCCGCGCCCGCCGCAAAAACGACAAGTCTCCGGCTTCGTCCCGGGTCGCGCGCCGGAACCGCCGCAAGTCGAACAAACTTCGCGTCGTCGGAATCGAATTTCTTTCGTCGCGCCCTTGGCCGCCTCGCGCAAGTCGAGCGTAACGGCGCATTGAACGTCCGCGCCCCGCTGAACGCGAGCGCCGCCCCCT
>JAZNJF010000486.1:0-2951 GCA_045577885.1 Thermoguttaceae bacterium
CCAACAGTCCGTCGTCGAGCGCCAAGATTCCGGCCAACGCAAGCGCGAGCCCTAAAAACGTCAAAACCGCCGCGAAATAGGACGCGAGCCCCTTCCGCTTTTCCCGTTCCTTCGTTTCCATAATCCGTTTCCTCTCAACCAATTAAGAACGCCGAAGAGCAACCGAGAACGACAAAGCGCCGCCGTTCTTTTACAACGTTATATACGACTCGACGTCAAAAGTCAAGCGACGCCGCGCGATTTTTTACGTTTTTTCCCTTTTTAAATTTTTGTCGTTTTTAACGCCCGCCGCCCCTCCGCCCCGTTCGTTCCCGCGTTTCCGCGAAAAAAATCGGAAAAAACGTTTGCAATCGCGCCCGCGAACTGGTATAATCGACGTTAAATCGACGGCGGCGCTTCGCGTTTTGCGTCGACGTTTCAAGAAGACGCGACGCCGTTTCGCGTTCCGTCAAACAACGCCAACCCCTTAAACGACAAGGAGAAACGACTTGGGCAAAATCGGAATCGGACTGAATTTGGAAGCGGTGCGGACGTCGCACAAGTCGTTCGAACAAGGCGTCGCGTTCGCCGCCGAACTCGGATACGAGTATATCGAGCCGATGGTTCACTGGGGTCGCGAACTCCTCAGCGAAGCGCGCTATTTTCACAGCGTTTCGATGCTCGACGACCCGTTCCGGATTCGCGACGCGGTCGAGAAGCACGGCCTCAAACTTTCGGCGTTTTCGTCGCACAGCCAACTGTCGAAACCGGAGATCGCCGTCGAATACCTAAAGCAAGCCGCGCGTTTCGCTTACGAATGCGGCGCGCCGATTATTAACACGCACGAGGGGCACAAGCAGCCTTGGACGACCGCCGAAGAAGATTACGTCCTCATCAAGTATTCGATCAAAGAAGCGGTCAAGGTTTGCGAGCGGCGCGGAATCAAAATCGGCCTCGAAACGCACCAAACTTACTCCCTTAGTTTGGAGGGTTACGACCGCATTTTGAACCTCGTCGACTCCCCTTGCGTCGGCGCGAACTTCGACACGGGAAACGCTTACCTCGGCGGCCTCGACCCGGTCTCTTGGCTCGAACGGGTCAAAGATCGCGTTATCCATATGCACGCCAAGGACATATCGTTCGAGCAGTCGGCGGCGGAGCGCGGCAAGGTGATGGGGACGGCGGTCGGTTGCGCTTGCGGCGACGGCGTCGTCGATTGGGAAAAGATCGTCGCGATTTTGCGAACCGTCCCGCAAGACGTCGTTTTGAGCGTCGAATGCGGCACGATGGAGCAAGCGGCGCGCTCGATCGAATATTTGCGCAAAGTCGTTGGCAAATAAGCGTTTCCGCAACGCCGATCGCGACGGCGAAACGTCGTTTTCCCTCGCCCGGAACGTTGTTTTCGTCCGTTAAAACGGCGTTGTCCCTCGCGCGAAGCGGTCGCCCGAAACGCGCCGTTTTGATTTTCTCGTTTTAGCGCCGTTAATCGAACTTTGATTTAAACAAAATCGCCCGAAATTCAAACGTCGTTTGACGCGGCGTTGCGCTCGGCTTTTTTCGCCGTTCGACGCGGCGTTTTCCGCCAACGATCCGACTCAATTTTATCCGGTTTTAATCCGTTATTTTTCAGGAGGTTCTCCCCAATGCGTTCGACAAGACGAGACTTTCTCAAATCGGCGGCTTCCGCGGCGTTGATCGCGGGCGTCGCGTCGCCGACGTTGATTTCCCGCTCCGCGCTAGCCGACGGAACCCGTCCCGGCGCCAACGACCGCATCGGCGTCGCGGGCGTCGGCGTCGGGCGTCGCGGCTCCGAAATTTTCGCGAGCGCGGCCCGCAACCCGAAAGCGCAGGCGATTTGCGTCGCCGACGTTTGGCTCCCGAGAGCGGAAAATATCGCGAAAAAGCACAAATGCGACGCCGCGTATCAAGATTACCGCCGCGTCCTCGACCGCAAAGACGTCGACGCCGTTCTCACCGCGACGCCGGAACATTGGCGCGGGCTCGTTTGCATTAACGCATGTCTCGCCGGGAAGCACGTTTACGGCGAAAAACCGATCACGCTGACGATCTCCGAAGGCGCCCTGATGGAGAAGGCGGCGCGCAAAAACAACGTCGTTTTCCAAACCGGGAGCCAACAGCGGTCGCAACGTCAAAATTACGTCGGTTGCGAGTTCATCCGCAACGGCGGACTCGGCCAAATTAAGGAAGTTATCGCCGCAAACTACGAAAGTCCTTGGCTTTGCGACTTGCCGGCGCAACCGATTCCGGACGGGCTCGACTGGGAAACTTGGTGCGGCCCGACGCCGGTCGTCCCGTACAACATCGACCTTTTCACGCCCCGCGCGAAACCGGGTTGGCTCTCGTTCCGCCCCTACTCCGGCGGCGAAATGACCGGTTGGGGGACGCACGGCTTCGACCAAATCCAGTGCGCGCTCGGAACCGACCTCACCATGCCGACGGAAATTATCGTCGAAGAAGGCGCCGAAAAGCTGATTCCGCCGGTCTACTCGCAGGCCGAGGACGCCAAGCGCGGGAACGAACTTTGCTCGAAACCGCGCCTCGCCTACAAATACGCAAACGGTATTATCGTTCGACTTGGGAACGCCAACCGCGGCGGCGGGATCTTTATCGGCGAGAAAGGCAAGATGGAAATTTTCCGCGGCAACCTCAAATCGAACCCGCCGGAAATCGCCGAAGAACTCCTCAAGAGCGAACGCCGCGACCAAGACCACGTCGACAACTGGCTCTCCTGCATTTTGACCGGCGAACGCCCGATTTCCGACATTGCGATCGGACGTCGCAGCGCCGCGATCTGCCACCTCCTCAACATCGCCCGCTACTTGGGCCGCTCCCTCAAATGGGACCCGGACAAGGAAGTCTTCATCGGCGACGACGAGGCCAACACTTACCTAAGTCGCGAACCGCGCAAAGGTTACGAACTCCCGACAAGTCGGCGGCCAAGCGGTCTTAGG
>JAZNJF010000487.1:0-2216 GCA_045577885.1 Thermoguttaceae bacterium
GGAAGCGGTAAACGCGGCCCGGTTGGAGCGCGAACGCGTTCGCAAGGAGCGCGTCGCGCCCGTCGACGACGTTGGTTTTCGAATTAAAGACGTAACCGCCGGGCGCGGCGATTCCGGCTCGAACGCCGTCGGGAAGTTTCCAAGCGACCGGTTGGGCGTTCTTGAGATCGGCTCCGCTCAAACGATAAAAGCTCGCGAGTTCGCCGGTCGGCAAGGACGGACGATGAAGGTAATGCGAACCGGCCGTTTGCGCGACGGCGAAACCGGCGGCGTTAAGGAGGACGACGAACGCGGCGAACGCGAACGACGAACGACGAACGAACGTCGAAAGGGTCGACGCGACGCGTTGGAAAAGACGTTGGCGGCTCATTGAGGGGTTTCTATTTTGAAGGTTCCGTCTTTAAAAGACTTCCAAAGAACAAAACGCCGCGTCGCCGCGCGACGTCGCCGGTCGGAACGCAAACGCTTTCGCCGCTCGCTCCGACGCAAAACGAAGGACGAGCGCGAGTTTGCCGGTTCTAACGGTCGCGTAAAAAGTCGGCGCGACGTCGAGTCGAGGTCAAAATCGCGTCGACAAAACGCCGAAAACGCGGTTAAACGTTTTCGGCGCGAAGTTGAAAAAGGCGCGAAACGACTAGTTGAAGTTGCTGCCGCCCCAGTTTTCAACGGCCGGAATGCCGGTCGACGGATTCGGGCTGGCCGGTTCGATCAACGGCGTTTTCGGTTGTTCCGGAGCCGGAACGGTCGGGAGTTCGGCCGGGACGGGACCGTTGGCCGGGGTTCCGAAAGCCGGAGCGTTGACGCCGGAGATCGGGATTTGTTGCGACGGGATCGCGGAAAGAGTCGACGGGTTGAAGGTCGAGCCTTGGAGCGAGAGGTCTTTGTTCCCGATTTGAACGACGGCGAGGATCGCGCCGCGGTTTTGCGCTTCGGCGATCGGGTCGGTTCCGGCCGGGAGTTGGGTGTTGACGATCGTGTCGACGCCGCCGACGAGCGCGAGGTTTTGGAATTGCGCCGACGGGAGGAAAATGACCTTCGTAACGAAGTTGCCGCTTTGGACTTGGTCGAAGTCGTTATCGGTAAACTTGACCGGGATCGCGTTGTGATCGAGGTAAGCCTTCGTGCGCGGCGTAACGGCGTTGATCGTCAACGTCGGGTAGAGCGTCAAATTCGGGCGGTTCGGGATGTTCGACAGCTTCAAGCGGTAGCTGCGAGCCGTCGCGAAGTTTTGGAGACCCGGGCTGACGAGCGGCGCGGAGGCGAAATCGCCGATGGAGACGACGTCCCAATTAATGTTCATCCCGTCGGCGCCCTTGAAGAGAATTTGGGCGATTTCCGCTTGACGCGGTTGCGCGACGACGGCGGTTTGCAACGGCGCGACCGGAGCCGGAGCCGGGGCCGGCGCCGCGGAACGACCGATAAAACCGCCGCGGAACGGACCCGCTCCGCAAGCGACGACGACGGTAAGCGCCAATAACAGTACTTTGCAACGCATCTGTTTTGTCTCCAATGTGAGGTCTGAGGGTCGAAGATTTTGCCCGACGCCCTTTTTTAAAGTTCGCGTCGTTCGACGAATCGCGCCGAGTTTCGCAACGCGTCGGGGACGCGGAACAAAAAACGACGGCGACGAGACGAACGACTAACGACGCGCCGCGTTCCGAGCGGACGAAAATCCGACGAAAACGGCGCTCGACGCCGGAAAGGTCTCCGATCGACGACGGGCGGACGTTAAAAATCGACGCATCGATAAAATTTTTAACGAAATTCTTTGGGGTTATCGGAAGACCGCGGGGGCCTTCCGTCGATATTTTTAAGGAAAACGGAGATTTTGCGAAAAAAAAGGTAGCGCAAAATCGTTATATTTGGTACAATGCGCTACGACGGCTTCGCGCGGCGCAAGTTTAACCCGAATAATTTTTATTATAATTCAACAGTTGAAATTTTTCAAGGAAAAACCTTGCGTTTCTCGGCAAGAACCGCGAACGGCCGTCGCTAAAATGCATTCGACGCTCATTAAACATACGAACGTTAAATTGCGCGCGATTCTCGCGAACCGCGCGACGCTTCGAGTCGATATTTTGCGCAAAAACGCGTCGAACGAATTTAAAGGAAAAAAAGGCGACGACAAGGGGGAACGGCGATGAACGGCGACGCGAGCGAGAGGAATTGGAGAAGGACGGCGGCGAAGTTTGCGCTTTGGGAAGTCGGAGGCCAAG
>JAZNJF010000488.1:0-3299 GCA_045577885.1 Thermoguttaceae bacterium
CCCAAGAAGAGGAAAAGTTGGTATCGTGTTCGCAACTGGAACGGGCGCCGGAGCGCGTCGGGGTTCCGCTTTGCGTCGAAGGTCGGCGCGACGAAGGAAGAACGTTGGTTAAGGGATTTTGGGCAATGGAAGAGCAAGCGACGGCGCCTGCGGCGAACGAAATCGAACAAATTTGGTTCGACTATAAGAGCGATCCGAGCAATTACGAACTGCGCAACGCGTTGATCGAGCGGTATATGCCGATCGTGCGCCGTCGCGCCGAGCGGATTCGGGCGAAGCTGCCGAACGAAATCGAACTCGACGACTTGATTAGCGCCGGTTCGTTCGGGCTCATCGACGCGGTGTCGGCTTACGACCCGGGACGCGGCGTCAAATTCGAGACGTTCTGCATTCCGCGCGTGCAGGGCTCGATGCTCGACGAGTTGCGCTCGCTCGACTGGGCGCCGCGTATGGTGCGTTCGAAGGCGACGAAACTTAACGAAGCGTACAAGGTGCTGGAAGGGAAGTACGGCCGCCGTCCGTCCGAAGAGGAGTTGGCGGAGTTTCTCGAACAACCGCTCGACGAAGTGCGCAAAACGATCGTCGACTCGCACCGCGTCAACGTCGCCAGCTTGGACAAGAAATGGCAAGACCAATCGGGGGACAACGACGTTACCGAGATGGACGTCATTCCGGACAAGCGCGGCGAAGACCCGACCGAGCGTCTCGAACGCGCCGAGCTGATTCGCGTCTGCACGAAGGGGCTCAGCAAAAGCGAACGCTTAATCATTATCCTGTATTACTTTGAAGAGTTGACGATGAAGGAAATCGGCGCGACGCTCGACCTCAGCGAAAGCCGCGTCAGCCAAATGCACTCCGCGATCGTCCAGCGAATGAAGAAGCTGAACTATCACCGCCGTTACGAGCTGTAAACGACGGGGAAACGCGAGCCGCCGCGAGCGCAAACGTCGAGCGCGCGTCGGTTGCGTTAACGACGTTGCAAACGTTAACAAGCGCAAACGCCAACGCAAAACGCCGAAAGAGCCGGGAAGTCGAAGAGTCGACGAACGGCTTTTTCGGCGTTTTGGCGTTTCTTGCGGGGCGCGAACCGGCGATTCCGACGTTTCGGCGCGTTTACGGCTCTTCGTCGAAGAGAATTTCGTTCGGATTGTCGCCGCTGAAAATGCGTTTAACGACCGCTTCCGGGCGCCAGTCGAGGCTATATTCTTCCGCGGGAATCGGTTCCGCGCCGGTAAAACCGTTCGCTTCGAACCAGCGCGCAAACCGCTCCGACGTAATGTAAGTTGCGCCAAGACTGCCTTTAAGGGTGAAAATATCGGTTCCGTCCCAAGACTCTTCGTCGACGCACAACCGAGGAAGAACGCGAACGCTGCAAGTAAGACAGTAAGGACATTTCGGTTCGCCGTCTTTATAAAAAACGGTTTCCGAACGGCGATGGTCGACCGTCGCGCGGTTTTCCGCGACATACGTTAAATAATAAACGGGCGGCTCCGGAAGATTCTTGCGGCGTATTCTGTTGGCTTTCTTGATCTTAACAACGGAAACGGGCCCCGCGAAAGTTAGCCCGGTCAAGCCCGACGCTTCGAACGATTCTTTAAACTTCTCGGAAGTCAAGAAGTTCGAGCGCAAAACGACGTCGGCGAACGTCGGCGCGTACAATACCAATTCCGTTTCGTAAGGCGGAACGCGACGCCCCCCGGCGAACCAACTTCCGCAAACCGGGCAACGCGTCGACTCTTCCCAATGTTCCGGCGAACCGTCGCTCGAGCCCTCTTCCATATCCGGATAATCGGGATTTTGAAATTTTTTGTACCCGGGATCGTAAAAAGCCGGCGTTTTCTTCAAAACGTAAAATTTCATCGGAAGCCCTTTCGAAGAAATGTGTTGCGTTGCGAACGTAAGAAAGAAAAAAGCCTAAAAGCCTAAAAAGGCGACGACGGAAACGGCGCCGCGTTCGAGAAAGAACGCGGAACGCGACGCCGCTTAACCGCTTCTCGTAAAAGCGTTAAGGCGTTAAAAATCGCTTACTTTGCCTACTTTTGGAACGCCGATTCGACCGGAACGCCGCGCCAAGCCTGCGGTCGCGGAGCGCCGAGCGCCCAAGCGATCGTCGCGGCGACGTCGAAGTGAACGACGACGTCCTTAATTTCGCCCGCCTTAACCCCTTGTCCGTAAAGGATAAACGGAACTTCCATATGCTCCATAACGCCGTCGCCGTGGCCTTTGCCGGTCCCGCCGTGGTCGGACGTGAAGAGAATCAGCGTGTTCTTCATCATATCGCGCTTTTCGAGTTCCGCGAGGAGCTTGCCGACGTAATCGTCGATCGTCGTCAGCATCTTTTGATATTCCGGCGTCCCCCAACCGATCCCGTGTCCGACGGAGTCCGGTTCGCTGAAATAAACGAACGCGAAAGTCGGGTTCTTGTCGAATTGTTCGAGCGCGCCTTCGAAAACGGCCGGATCGCCCTTGACGGAGCGGTCGTCGGCGACGGCGGTTTTATCGTACAGATAACCGATTCCGTCCCAAGAGTAAATCGAAGTCGAGACGATTTCCGGGTTCGCGTCCTTCAAGACCTTGTAAATGCAGGGGAAACGACCGTTTTCGTTGACGTAAATCGGCGGCAGGTCGGGCTTTTTGCTTCCCCAAGTGCGATAGCCGTGCATTTCGGACGGCGCGCCGGCGAGCTGCGTTTCCCAGTTGATCGCGCTCGACGACGGGAGAACGCTGCGCATATGAAGCGTCCAAGCGCCGCCGTCGCGGAGTTTGCGAAGGTTCGGGAGTTCGTCCCAATTCACGTAGTGCGAGCCGAACCCGTCCGAGCCGATCCAAATGACGCGCTCGACGCCGACCGGCGATTTTTGAGCGTCTTGAGCGAACGACGCGACCGCGCCGACGACGAGGAAAAGAGCCGCAAACGTCGCGGCGACAATACTTTTGCGCATAACGAAACCCTTTCTAGCAAGCTCGACCTCGAACGGCGAACGAGACGCGTCGGCGCCGACGGTCGAAACGAGCGGAACGAAAAAAAACGGCGAACCGTTGGAACGCGAGCGTTGTAAACGTTGAAAAACGAGGGGTTGCGGTCGAACGCCGTCGCGCTCCCGCTCCGCCTCGACGTTTATTATAACGCGGCGGCGAAGCGATTTCAACCAAAAAACGGGGAAAATCGCGAAAAAGAGGAAAATAAGGAAAAAAACGAAAAAAGCCCTGCAAACGCTCAAAAAGCGACCGTCCGCCGCGTTTCCTTGCGGGCGCGTCGACTTTCCGATAAAATGAGCGCGATACGGCGTCGATTAAAA
>JAZNJF010000489.1:0-2488 GCA_045577885.1 Thermoguttaceae bacterium
AGGGCGTCGAGAAGCCGGGGAACGTCGGGGCGATTTTGCGGAGCGCGGACGGCGCCGGGCTGGACGCGCTGATCGTCGCGGCGTCCGATTTCGACCTTTTTAATCCGAACGCGATTCGGTCGAGTTTGGGCGCGATTTTCAGCGTTCCAACCGTCGTCGCGGCGGCTCCGGACGTCCTTGCTTGGTTGCGTCGTCGCAAAATTCAACGGGCGACCGCGCTTTGCGACGACTCGATCCCTTATCCGCAACTCGATTACCGCCGTCCGACCGCGATCGTTCTCGGGAGCGAAGCGGACGGTTTGACCGAAATTTGGGCGACCGAAACGCCGGAGGACGCCGCCGACGGGCTCCTCAAAAAGGCGCGGTTGCCGATGTTGGGAATCGCCGACAGTTTGAACGTTTCAAACGCCGCCGCCGTCTTCTTTTACGAAGCGCGTCGCGTTCGGACGGCGAGCGCGGAAGCGACCGCGAAAAGCTAAGCGTCGACGCCGAACGGCGGAAAACGACGTTAATACGGCGGGCTCAGAAGCGAAAAAAAGTTAAAATAGGCGAGACGGGCGAAATTGGCGGGGGACGCCCGCGTCGGCGCCGCGTCGAACTCGAAAAGGAACGCGAATGGACGGGAAAGAAATCGCCGCGTTAATCGACGAACTGCACGGGATTCATCGGGCGTTGGCCGAACTGAATTATCGAATCCAACGCGGGCGGCGGGCGGTCGCGGCTTGCGTCGCGGCGGAAAAAAAAGCGGCGGACGCGTTGGCGGCGCGGCGCGAGGAGAAGCAAAATCTCCTTTTGGCGGCGAAAGAGAAGGAGCGCGAATCGGACGCGGCGGCGCAAGAGCTGGAACGGCGGCGCGCTCAACTCGACGCGGCGAAGTCGAACCGCGAATACGAGTCGATCCAAATTCAAATCGAGTCGATCGCTTATAAAAACGACGAGTTGGCGGAGGCGGCGTTCGAAGCGCTGACCGTCGCCGAAGAGTTTGACGCCGAGGTCGAGCGCGCCGAAAGCGCTCTTAAAGAGGAGACCGAGCGGCTCGAAAAAACGCGGGCGGCCGTCGCGGAAGCGGAGCCGAAATTGGCGGCGGACGTCGAGCGGACGCAAACGCGGCTTCGCGACGCCGAAAGTCGGTTGCCGCGCGATTGGGCCGGATTGTACGCCCGACTTATTAAAGATTTTGGCGGCGAGGAAACGTTCGCGCCGTTGACCGGCGAGGGGTACTGCGGGTCTTGCCGACGGCGGCTTCCGGTCGAGACGGTCGCGAAAGTTTGCGGCGGCGCGGCGATGACTTGCCCGGCTTGCGGTCGCCTCCTTTATCGACCGTCCGATTTCGTTTTGAAGTAAAACGGCGGCTTTTGGGGCCGTTTTGCGTCGATTCGATCAAAAATCGGCGCCGTTTGGGGCCGTTTTGCGTCGATTCGGTCAAAAATCGGCGGCGTTTGGGGACCGGTTTGCGTTGATTCGGTCAAAAATCGGCGGCGTTTGGGGCCGTTTTGCGTCGATTTGGCCAAAAATCGGCGGCGTTTTGGGGCCGTTTTGCGTCGATTTGGTTAAAAATCGGCGGCGTTTGGGGGCCGGTTTGCGTTGATTCGGTCAAAAATCGGCGGCGGTCGAGAGAATATATTGAAGTTGATTTTAATTGTTGAAACGATTTTAACGTTTGAGTTGAAGAGTTCGATATGAAAGTTGGATTGGTTGGGTACGCGAGCAGCGGCAAAAGTTCCTTATTCGAGTGGTTGAGCGGCGCGACGCCCGATCCGTCGGCGGTGCACTCGTCGCAGTTGGCGACAGCGACGATTCCGGAGCCGCGCGTCGAGGCGCTTTGCGAAATTTACAAGCCGAAAAAGGTTACTTACGCCGCGATGGAAATCGTCGACACGCCCGGTCTCAACCGCGATCACGTCGGCAACGTCGCGAAGTTGGCGCTCCTCCGCGAAGCCGATTACTTGGTTTGCGTCGTTCCGGCGTTCGACGGCTCGAAAGTCGACGCGGAAATGCAAGCGTTTGTCGAAGATATGATCCTCGCCGACCTTGAAATCGCGACGAACCGAATCGAAAAGATCGAAGAGCAGTTCAAACGTCGCCGTTCGAAGGAAGAGCAAGAGGCGCTCGAAATCGAATACGAGACGTTGAAAATTATTCGCGAACGCCTCGAAGCCGGGAACCCGCTTCTCGCCGAAGAGATGACGGAAGAGCAGTACAAAGCGACGCGTTCCTTCCGCTTTTTGACCGAAAAACGCCGAATGATTCTCGTCAACACCGGCGACGACGAAACCGATTTCGAGCAATATAATAAATTCGCGACGGAAAAAGAGCCGGTTCTCGCCGTTTCGGTCGGGCTGGAGTTAGAGCTCTCGAAGATGGCGCCGGAGGAAGCGGACGCGTTCCTCGAAGAAATGGGGCTGACCCGCGTCGGTCGAGACAAAGTCGTTCGAACGTTGATGGACGCTTCCGGGCAAATGGTCTTCTTGACCGCCGGCGACAAGGA
>JAZNJF010000490.1:0-19215 GCA_045577885.1 Thermoguttaceae bacterium
CGGCGGGAACGGGAGCGGTCGACGCGCTCGACTTGAACGCGGTCGAGTCGGCGACGGCGGTCGTTTGCGTCGCGGCGACTTGGGCGACGACGCTCGAACTGCAAGGTTGGCCGGAAGATAAAATCGTCGCGGCGCTTCCGGTCGCGTTGCGTCCGGTCGAAGAGGCGACGTTCGATTCGCCCGACGCGGCGGCGCAAGCGTTGTCGGAAACGCGAAACGAAATTCGGAAATTGCGAGAAAATTAAGGGGAACCGAGATGAACGTTACCAGCGAAGAACTCCGCGCGCTCAAACCGATCGTCGTCGCGACCATCGGCCCGACCAACGAAGGTAAAACGTCGTTGTTGCGAACGTTGACCGGCGACCCGAACTTCGGACTCGTCAACGCGTTCAACGGAACGACCGTTCGCGCCGAAATCCAAAAAGTCTTTTTTCGCGGAATCGCCGAAATTTTGCAACTCGTCGACACTCCCGGCTTTCAAACGTCCGGCGAAATTTTGGAAATGTTGGCCGAAGACGCCGACGTCGAAGCGAACGACGGAGCGTTCGGGCTCGACGACGTGTTGCGCGTCGTTCCGAAAAACGACGACGATTACCGACACGACCTGCGCGCTTGGAACGAAGTCGCGCGTTGCGACGTCGTTATTTTCGTCGCGAACGTCGTCGAAGACCCGAATCAGTCGCTGATCAAACATACGTTGAGCATTTTGAAGAACGTCGGCAAACCGGTCGTCGTCGCGTACAATAATCTCGGTTCCGCGGACGAAAACGGGGGAAGCGCGGAAAACGGGAAGTTTGGGGGAAATGGGGGAAATGAGGGAAACGGCGACGCGGACGGTTCCGGAACAAGAGGCGACGTCGGCGGCGCGACGTTTAACGATTATCGCGCCGATTGGGACGCGGCGTTGCAAAAAAACGGTTTTTATTTGATTCAAACATACGACGCGCATCGGCGGTCGTTTCGGGACGAAATCGCGCTCTTTGAAAAGATCGCGGCGCTCGTTCGCGATCCGTTGCGGCGTCGCGTTTTGCAACTCGAAATGGAAGACCGACGAACGCGCGAGTTGCGCCGTCTCGACAATTCGCGAAAGATCGTCGCGGAGCTGTTGCTCGACGTCGCGGCGTATCGGGAAATTGAAACGAACGTCGCTCGGGAGGATTGGCGCGCTCGGCTCGAGCGGTTGGAGGACGCGCTGAAACAGAACGTAATGCGGCGCGAGCATCAAGCGCATCTCGAACTCTTGGAAACTTGGGGGTTCCGACTCGGCGTTCTCGACCGCGAGGCGCTCGTCGTCGACGACGTCGCGGACGAAACCGATCAAGTGTTCGGAGCGGAGGCGCGACGGCATTTTAAGTTGGGCGGCGGCGTCGGCGCGGCGGTCGGCGCGGCGGTCGGCGCGGTCGTCGACGTTGGAACGGCGGGACTTTCGCTCGGCGGCGGGGCCGCGCTCGGGGCGTTCGTCGGAGGCGTTTTGGGCGGAGGCGGCGCCGCGTTTTATAATCGGCGATACGACGCGAAGGGGAAGAAGCTGACCGTCCGGCCCGACAAGGACGTCGCGGTCGTTTTAACGTCGCGGGCGGTCGACTTGATTCAAAAGTTGCAGACGCGCGGCAAAGCGATCGAAGATTCGGCGCAAACGCTCGTTTCCGCTCGACCGAAACGCGTCGACGTTCCGGGGTTGACGGGAGCGCTCGCCGAGTTTGCCGAGTGCGACGAGTATTCGAAAATGAACAAAAACGACGACGCGCTCGCGGCGCCGCTCGCCAACGCGCTGATCGCCAACGCGACGGACGCGTTGCGGAAGTTGCCCGGCGTCGCCTCGTTGGCGAAAGAGCGAAAAACGCGCGACGACGCGATTCAAGCGCTCGCCGAACTGCTAAAAAAAGCGACGCCCGATTTCGAGTAACGTCGAAACGGGCGCGAAACGAGAAAACGGCGATCGGCGGCGACGACCGTCGGCCGAAAAGTCGGAAAACCGGCGCGCGTCGAGTTTATTTCGGCGCGGGACGACGCGGGCCGAGGTTGCCGGTCGCTTCGTAACGTCGGTAAAGATAATCGCGGCATTTATTGAAAAACGCGATACTTTTTTCGTCTTTATAGTCGTTGTACGTCCAAGGGAGCGAAATCCAACGTTTTTGGGTGTACATCAGCGTCGTTTCGGCGAGGATTCCCTTGTCGAGATAAATGCGGTGCGCGTGATCTTTCGTCGACGCTAAAATCAGTTTGCCGAGATCGAGGTAGCCGGGGTCGAGGTTGAGCGGGCGCTTGGCGTCGCTTTTTCCTTCCGCTTTGAGGCGCGCGCCGATTTCTTCTTCCCAATCGTTGGTTTTTAGTTTGATTCCCGGCAGTTCGGCGGCGTCGATTAAGTTTTCAAAAACCCAAAATCGTTTCAAAAGGTCGGGCGCCATTTCCTTCGCGTAATATTGGGTGAAGTCGCCGAAGCGATAAGGTTCGCTTTCGAGCGCGATCGGGCCGAATTCTTCTTCGGCGCGTCGTCGAGCGATTTCGACCGACTCTTCCGGAACGCCGAACGCGGCGATCAAGAGCAAAACGGGCGGATGAATGCGAAGGACTCCCATCGGAACGGCTCCTTAACAACGGGGAACGGAAAATAGGGAAGGCGGGGAAAATGGGAAAGCGAAAACGGACGCGGAGCGAAAACGGACGGCTCGGTCAAGCGGAATCGGCGGGCGGTTCGGGACGCGTCGCGTCGGCGTCGGCGGAGTTTTCGGAACGATTCGACTTTTCGGCGCGGCAAAGGTCGACGCTGAAAAGGACGAGCGCGACCCAAACGAACGCGAAACTGACCCATTGGTAAACGGTCGTCGGTTCGCGGAAAAGGAACGCTCCGCAAAGGAATTGCCCGGTCGGCGTCAAGTATTGGAGGAGACCGAGCGTCGAGAGCTTCGCGCGCCGCGCCGCCGAGCCGAAAAGAAGGAGCGGGACCGCCGTCAACGCGCCGGCGCCGACGAGCAAGGTCAGCGAGTAAGGATCGGTCGCCCAAGCGGGACGCGATGAAACGCCCCAATAACCGACGCAAACGATGTAAGCGGCGGCGATCGGAAGCGAAAAAAGCGTTTCGATCGTCAGCGCGGTCGTCGAGTCGACGTCCATCGCCTTGCGCAGAATCGAGTAAATCGGGAAAACCGCCGCGACGACGACGCTCTCCCAAGGGAGCCGTCCGACGCCGAGCGCGAACGCCGCGACCCCGACGAACGCGAGGAAAATCGCGACCGCCGAAAGAAAACGCGCTCGCTCCCGCAAGAAAAGCGCGCCAAAAACGACGTTCGCCAAAGGACTTATGTAATTGCCGAGACTGCAGTAAAGCGTTCGGTCAACCGCGATGAGCCAAATGAAAAGGCCCCAACTCGCCGCGGTCGCCGCCATTGTAATCGACAGCCCGACGACGTATTTCGGACGACGCAATGTCGCGAGAATCGCCGGTCCCTTGCCGCGCCAAAGAACGAGCGGCAAAAGCAAAACGCTCGTAAAAACGGCGCGAAACGCGAGCGTTACCAACGGCGGCACGTCGCGCAACAGGTCGAAATAAATCGGGAAAAGGCCCCAAATGAGGAACGCGGCGAAAGCAAGCGCAATACCGCGCCCCTCTTCCGAGCGCGTCGCGTTCGACCGCGACGGTTCCTCGGCGCTCTCGCTCTCGACGGCGTTGGACGAAACGGACGGCATAATCTCCTCGACGCTTGCTTAATAACGGCTAAACGTTTATTTGACGTTGGAAAACGCGCCGCCGCGACAAATTAATTCGCGTTCGATTTCTTTTGCCCGGCTTGCATGCGCGCCAAACGTTCCGCTTTGCGACGTTCGGCGAGGCGTTCGGCGGCGAGCGCGCCGACTTGTTTTTGCTCTTCGTTCGTCAACAACGTTTCGGCGCGGCGCGAAAAGAAAACGCAAATACTAATCGTCAAACCGCAAAATAAAATAAACGCCGTCCAACTAAGAACCCAAACCGGTTCGGCCGCCTTTTCCTCCTCCTCTTCGGCGGCGAGGACGAGCGGCGACGTCGCCAAGAAAACCGGGAGCGCGTAAAGGAGCGAGAGAAGGCGAGCTTTGAAGTTCTTCGAAATCAAGTTCATCGTTCGTTTTTCCGTTGTCGTTCGCTTTTGGCTTTAAAGCGCCGAAAGCGCTAAATCGTTGAAAACGCGTCGACGGAACCGCGTCGGTTTTCGCCCGCGTCGACCCTTTATTATACCGTTTTTCGCTTGGAAGGGAAGCGGCTTCGTCGCGTCTTAACGAGAAATTCGCGTTTGGTTCGCCCGTTCGAAACGATTTTGACGCGTCGAACGAGCGACCGTTCGCGGCAAACGGCGTTAAAGTCGGCGCGACCGTTAATTTTGCCGAATCGCTTCGTTCGCGTAATACTTTTCGATAATCGCCCAGCCTTCTTCGGCGGTTTCCGCGTATTGGAAGAGGTCGAGGTCGCCGGGGGAAATAACGCCGTATTCGACGAGTTTCGGGAAATTAACGACGTTTTCCCAAAATTCGCGACCGAAAAGAACGATCGGCAAATGTTGCATTCGCTCGGTTTGACGGAGCGTCAGCGCTTCGAAGAGTTCGTCGAAGGTGCCGAAACCGCCCGGGAACGCGACGAGGGCCTTCGCTCGCAGGAGGAAGTGAAGTTTCCGCATCGCGAAGTAATGAAAATTGAAACTTAATTCCGGCGAAACGAACGGATTCGGGCGTTGTTCGAACGGGAGCGAGATGTTGAGCGCGATCGTTTCTTCGTCGGCGTCGAACGCGCCGCGGTTGGCCGCCTCCATAATACCGGGGCCGCCGCCGGTGCAGACGACAAACTCGCGTTGTTTGGTCGGGCAAACGGCGCCGTCCGGGTCGATTTCGCGGTTGAAGACGTCGTTTTTCGTCGCGGCCAACTCGGCGAACTCGCGCGCCGTTTGGTAATAAGGGGCGAGTTTAACGGCGGTTCGCGCTTTCGCCAACGCGGCGTCGGCGTCGGGACCGGGCGTTTGAGCGGCGGTTTGTTCGGCGAGTTCGAGGCGGCGCGCGGCTTCGTCCGGCGGCAAAATGCGAGCGCTCCCGAAGACGACGACGGTCGAGCCGATTCGCGCTTTTTCGAACGCTCGCTCCGGTTTGACGTATTCGGCGAGGAGGCGGACTTCGCGACCGTCGAAACCGGAGAGAAATTCCGGATCGCGGTAAGCTTTGCGGTAAGCGGGCGCGTCGAGAAGCCGATCTTGAAGTTGGGCGCGGTCGACGACGTCGGAACGTTTCGATTCCATCGGGGGCTCCTTAAATTCTCCGGGTTAACGCTAAAAACGAGTTTAGCGGGCGTTGCGATAAAAAGGGCGGCGAAAGCGCGTTGAATTTTCGGCGAAAAACGATTCTTTGTCGAAGAAAAGGGAAACGCGTTCCGTTTTGGGCGAGAAAGAAACGAAAATTTGCGCGACTTTTCGAGAAACGGTTTGTTTTTCCCGTCGACGACAGTATAATAAACGGAGAGAAAAAAATCAAGAGGACGACGAAGACGCGCGGTCGGCCAATTTTCGAAAAAAGTCGCGATTTGTTTTTGACGTCGCGGATTTTTTAGAACGTCCGGAAACGTCTTGTTGAACGCTTATAAAATCGAATAAAATTCAAGATTGCGCCGGATATTTGATTTGGCGCCGTTAAACAGCGTTTTAACGTTCCTTTGGCGAAGAAAAAAAGACGAGGAAGCCGACGATGGTCGACGAACTGATCGCGAAGCGCGAGCCGGATTGGAAAGAACTGGAAGAATTGACGGCGGAGCTGAAGAACGCAAGGTCGAAAACGGCGCGCGACGGAGCGAAAATCGCGCGGTTCGCGGCGTTGTATCGAGCGGTTTGCGGCGATTTGGCGTTGGCGGAGTCGCGTCGTTTGCCGCCGGGGACGATTCGCTATTTGAACGATTTGGTCGGCGTCGCGCACAACCTCCTTTACCGTCGGCAAAGTTGGGACTTGAAAACGTTTGGACGCGTTTTTTTCTTCGACGCGCCCCGTTGGCTCTTGACCGACGCGGCGTTTTGGGCGGCGCTCGCGCTCTTTTGGATTCCGTTTTGGACGTGCGAGGCGATCGCGGCGAAGAATCCGGAGTTCGCGCGAAGCGTCGTCGGCGACGGGCAATTGGCGACTTTGGAATCGATGTACGAGAAGCCGTTCGACGAAATCGACGCGTTCGACCGAGTCGGAATGGCGGCGTTTTACGTCCAACACAACGGCGGTATCGGGTTGCGATGTTTCGCGTTGGGAGCGTTGTTCGCGTTTCCGGGGTTGTACGTGTTGGCGTTCAACGCGGCGACGCTCGGCGTTTCGTTCGGGTATATGTCGAGCGGAGCGGTTCCGCCCGACGTCGCGGCGCGGTTCGCCGAATTTACGACCGCGCACGGGCCGTTCGAATTGACGGCGGTCGTCTTGTCGGCGGCGGCCGGAATGCGAATCGGGTTCGGTTTGATCAAGACGAACGGGTATGCGCGGCTCGACTCGGCGCGGCGGGCGGCGATCAAGGCGTCGCCGGCGATGGTCGCGGCGTTTTTGCTCTTTTGCGGCGCGGCGACGTTGGAGGCGTTCGTTTCTCCGCGTCCGACGTTGTTTTGGGGCGCGTTCGGCGACGCGGCGGCGATAAAACAAGGAATCGCGCTCTTTACGTCGGCGCTGTTGGCCTTTTATATTTTGGGGCTCGGCGGCGTTTCTTGGGCGGCGAAGCGAGGTTGGACGAGCGCGAATAAAGAAAAGGCGACGGAAGCGGAAGGAAAACGGCGATGAAAAACGACGACGAAAAGCGCGAAAACGATTGGACGCGGCAAGCGATCGCCGTTCGGAAGCGTTCGGAGTCGGAGACGCGCGACTTGGCTTTTCTTGTTATTGGGCGAGAATTTAAGAATTTGGCGTTTTATTTTGCCGTCTTGGCGGTTCCGGCGTTTCTGCTCGACGCGCTTTTTTTCGCGCTCTTTTTGTTCGGCGACCCGAGCGAAATCGGGGAGGAGAGCGGCGTTCTCTTTTGGCAAAATTGTTGCGTTTATTGGATCGTCGCGCTCGAAACGGCGTTCGTCGGCTCCTTGGCGACGCGGTATTTGGGCGTTTGGCTGTTCGAGTCGGAGCGCAAGATCGAGCGGCGCGAAATTTTCGCGAGCTGGGCGGAGCGTTTGCCGCAGCTCCTTTATTTTCTCGTCTTAACGCGGCCGTTTCGGCTGGGAACGTTTTACGCGGAGACGATTTTGCTCGAACGAACGCCGTTCCGCAAAACGTCGGGGCGATATTCGACCGCCGAGCGCGTCCGTTCGTTTCGGCGCGGCGGTTTCGAGCCGAATTTTTGGCCGGCGACGGCGGCGGTTTCCGGGTATTTCTTGATCGACGCGCTCGGTCCGACGTTGATCGCGACCGGCGACGTTTGGGCGGCGGCGTTTCATTGGGCAATTTTTCCGGCGTTTTTGTTTGGATTGCGATTTTACGTCGTTGTTTTGAATTTTTTGCGATATATTAATTATCGAGTCGCGTCCGAAGGTTGGGATCTCGACTTGGCGTTTAAAGTCGAGCGGGCGAAACTGGCGGTCGACGCGGAGCGTTGGAGGAACGGCGGCGCAAGGGGCGCGTTGGCGTTGACGTTGGCGCTCGGCGAAGAGAAAGAAAAGGACGGCGCCGTCGAACGCAACGGCGAAAACGGCGAGATTTGACGGAGACGAAAGGCGGAACGATGCGAAAGCGAAAGTCGCGAGCGAAAAATTGGGGGACGGCGCTTGTCGCGTCGGCGGCGTTTTGCGCCGTCGTCGTCGGCGCGTCGAGCGAAACGTCGACGGGAGCGGGGGGCGGTCGCGGCGCGGTCGCCGTCGAAACGTCGAGCGACGAAGCGAGTTGGAACAAGGCGGCGAAGAAGGAAAAAACGCCTTGGCGGTCGGAGTCGGGGGGCGCGGCGTTTTTGCCTCCGCGACCGGAGCGCGCGCTCGAGCCGGTTCGGAGCGAAACGTCGGAGGCGATTTCGTTCGGTTGGGCGCGAACGGTCGCGGAGATTCTTTTTTGGACGTTGGTCGGCGCGGCGGTTTTGGCGCTTGTCGGCGCGATCTTTTGGGCGTTGCGGCAAACGGCGCTCGGCGGCTTCGGGAAGGATAAGGAGAAAAAGGCGCGGCAAGATCGGGAGCGTCGGCTCGAAGCGCTCGCGCCGGAAGCTTGGGAACGCGTCGACGATTTGGGGACGGCGGCGGAGAACGCGTTGGCGGCGGGCGACTTGCGACTCGCGCTGATTTTCTTTTTCAGTTGGTTGATCGTCGAGTCGGACAAGCGCGGTCTGTTGCGGGCGCGGCGCGGGAAAACGAATCGCGAATATTGGCTTGAGTTGGCCGTTAATCCCGGCGTTCGAACGATTTATAAAGCGACGATGGACGCGTTCGAACGGGTTTATTTCGGCGGTCGAACGATTTCGCAAGCGGAGTTCGACGACGTTTGGCGGCTGCGCGAACCGTTCGTCGCGGCGATGGAACGGCTCGACGCGGAACAAGCGGCGGCGGAGCGAGCGTCGCGAGAGGCGGCCCGACGAGCGAACGAAGCGCGAATTTCGGCGAATTGGGCAAATAGCGTAAACAACGCGAACAACGCAAACGGCGCAAACGGCGGGAACGGCGGAGGCGGCGGAGACGGCGCGATTTCGCGAATTTGGGCGCTTCCGTTGGCGACCGCGATCGCGTTGGGGGCGGTCGCGTCGAGCGGCTGCGCGCCGAAAACGGATTATTGGGACGAGGGGCTGAGCGACGAGTACGCGGGGGACGCCGAAAGTATTAACGGCGTCTCCATTTTCGCAAATTATTGCGCCGAAAAAACGCGCGGCGTCGAGAAAAAAAAACAAAGATATATCGGCCTCCGCGACGAGGATCGCGTCGACGGCGAGCGATACGAGACGATCGTTTGGCTGGCTGAGGACTCGGAGTTCGTCGTGCCGAGCGACGCGGGCGGCGAGCCGGTCGTCGAAGAGGGAGAAACGGGGGAAACTGGGGGAACGGAAGGCGGCGAGAGCGCGGAAGAGAGCGGCGCGACCGGCGGTTCCGCTTCCGAATCCGACGGCGAATTTCATTCCGGTTCCGCTTCCGAATCCGACGGCGATTTTCATTCCGATTCCGCTTCCGAATCCGACGGCGAATTTGATTTCGAAACGCTCTTTAAGTTTGAGATCGAGCCCGCGACCGACGCGGAAGAAGGGGGAAGCGCGGAGGCGAGCGGCGCGGAGGAAGGGGGAAGCGCGGCGGCGACCGACGCCGGGAACGATTCGCCGAAACATTGGCCGCAATGGGATTTGACGTTCCGAGAAGCGCGACCGGAGATCGAGCGTTGGCTCCGCGAGAAGCCGAACCGAACGTTCGTTTTCGTTCCGGGCGGTTGGAGCGCCGACGTCGTTTATTGGCGCGCGGTTCAAGATCACGCGCCGCCGGAATCCGCCGCTTGGGCCGCCGAGCGTTTGCGCGACGCCGAGGCGCGGCGCGAGGAGAAAAAAGTTTGGAAGGCGGAGCCGGACCTTTTCGGCGGCGCCGATTGGATTGAGCCGGCGCGTCGGCGAAGGGAGGAAGAACGGAGCGGCGAGGCGTTTTGGGCGACTTGGGACGTTCTCGACGAAGGGAAATGTCGAACGCGTTTTTCCGGCGTCGACGCTTGGACGGCGGGGCTTCCGGCGACGACCGACGTTTGGGCGTCGCGGTCGATGACGCCCGACGTCGAGAGCGGAACGGAGGTTTTGTTGAGCGTCGACGGCGACCCGTTCGTTTGTCGGCGGCGCGTCGGGGAGAGCGACTTTTTCGCGCTCGAATCGGCGGCGTTTTTGCTGAATTTCGCGCTGACGAAGCCGGAGAACCGCGTCTTGGCCGGGCGGCTTGTCGACGAGTTCAGCCCGAAGGGGCGAACGCTTATTTGGTTCGGCAAACGACTGGAATTCGCGACCGAAGCCGAAAAAGAGCCGGTTTCGCCCTTTTCGTTGGCGCGGTTGACGCCGTTTTCGTTGGCCGCGTTGCACTTGGCGGCGTTGGCGGCGTTCTTCGTCGCTTGGCGGTTTCCGATTTTGGGGCGACCGAAGCGCAACGCTCGGGAGGCGACGAACGATTACTCGAAACACGTCGACGGCGTCGCGTTCCTGTTGGAGAAGGCGGGCGCTCGCGATTGGGCGCGAAAGGAACTCGAAACGTTTCGCGCCGCGAGAGAGGCGGGCGCCGCGTTTAGGGAGCCGGAGGTCGACGCTCCGCTCGACGGCGGCGAAAAGCGCGACGCGGAAGAAAATCGACCGCCGGAGGAGAATTGGCGCGGGAAAAACGTCGAACGGAGCGGGCGCGGCGCTTCTCGAAAATTTTTCCGGCGGTAAAATAGACGGCGGCGCGGCGTTGCTTTCGCTCGATTTTGTCAATAATTAATAGATAAGGGCGAAATCGGCGAATCGAATCGCGAAAGGAACGCGCGTCGGCGGCGAACGAACGGCGAAAAAACGTCGAAGCGAAAAGGAAAAATAGGAACGCGACGAAAAAAACGGGAAAACGGGTAAAATGGAGAAAACGAGCGAAACGACGGCGGAATATCGACCGTTTTTGGAGTATTCGAAAGAAGAGTTGGCCGCGCTCTTGAAGAGTTGGGGGTTGCCGGGGTACCGCGTCGGGCAAATCCGGCGTTGGGTTTTCGCGCGCAAAACCGACCGTTTTTCCGAAATGAGCGACCTGTCGAAGGAACTCCGGACGAAGTTGGCGGAAGCGTTCGTCGCGCCGCGTCAAGACGGAGAAAACGGCGAAACGGCGAAAAAGACGGTGACTTTGCCGATTTTGATTGAAAACGGCGTCGAGAAAACGCCCTCTCCGGCGGAGGTTGGGGGAACGGCGAGAACCGCGAAGACGGCGGAAACTGGGAAGATTGCGGAAGCGGAGGAAGTTGGGAAAGCGGGGGAAACGTCGGCGGACGCGGGAAGCGGAAGCGCGAGCGTCGCGGCGGCGCAGGTCGGGTTCGACTCCGTTTTCGAAGGGCGGCTCGTTGCGAAATCGGTTTCGGACGACGGCTCGGAAAAACTCCTTATCGAATGGCGCGACGGGGCCCGCGTCGAATGCGTTTTGCTCCGCGACGACCGGGGGCATCGGTCGGCTTGCGTCAGCGTTCAAGTCGGGTGCGCGATGAAGTGCGCTTTCTGCGCGAGCGGGCTCGGCGGTTTTTCGCGGAACTTGACGAAGAGCGAAATTTTGGAGGAACTCCTCCGCTTGAACGCGCTTCTCCCGAAGGAAGAGCGGCTGACGCATATCGTCGTGATGGGAACCGGCGAGCCGACGCTCAACCTCGACGCGCTCCTCCCGGCGCTGGCGGAGGCGACCGCGTCGGACGGGCTCGACTTGGGCAACCGCAAGGTAACGATCTCGACCGTCGGGATTCCGGCCGGGATTCGCCGCTTGGCCGCGGAAAACGTTCCGTACAAGTTGGCCGTCTCGCTGCACGCGCCGAACGACCGGATTCGCGACGAGATTATGCCGCAAAACCGGATTCACCCGATCGCGGAGGTGTTGAGCGCCGCCGACGTTTTCTTCAAGACGACCGGACGCCGCGTTACGTTCGAGTATATTTTGCTCGATGGAATCAACGCCGGACTCGAACACGCGGCGGAACTTGCGCGGCTTTTGCGGAATAAAACGGCGATCGTCAATGTGATTCCGTACAACCCGGCGCCGGAGTTGCCGTTCAAAACGCCGTCGACGCAAACGACGCGGCGGTTCGTCGACGCGCTCGAAGACGCCGGAATCCAAGTGAAAATTCGTTTCCGCAAGGGGGACAAAATCAACGCCGCTTGCGGGCAGCTCCGCTGGTCGTTGCGCGACCGTTGAAATTAACGTCAAGGCGGGCGTTAAAGTCGACGCGGTTTGCTGATTTTGACGCGAAACGGCGGCAAGCGATTCGTCGGGCGGCGTTAAAGTCGGCGCGGTTTGCCGATTTTGACGCGGAGAAGCGGAAAGCGGTTCGGCGCTTAACGTTAAAGTCGGCGCGGTTTGTCGAGCTTAACGGGCGAAAGGAAGGAAAAAAATGACGACGGGAACGAACGGAACGGAACAAGCGGAAAAGAACGCCGTCGGGCTCCGCGTTTGGGCGCCGGCGAAGGTAAATCTGTTTTTTGAAATTCTTTTCAAACGTGACGACGGGTTTCACGAGATTCAAACGGTCGCGACGCCGATCGGACTTTGCGACGAATTGGAGTTTTGGTCTCGAAGCGCGAAAAACGACGCTAAAATTGAAAAAACGTCGATTATCGAGTGCGTCGACGCGACGGGCGCTCCCGTTCCCGACGTTCCGACCGACGACCGCAACTTGATTGTCCGCGCCGCGAAAGCGTTCGACGAAGCGCTCGGCGAACCGACGCCGGTTGCGATTCGCGTCGTCAAGCGGATTCCGTCGCAAGCGGGGCTCGGCGGCGGGTCGAGCGACGCGGCGGCGACGTTGGCGGCGCTGAACGAATTGCGCGGGCGTCCCTTTTCGAACGAGCGACTTCGCGAAATCGGCGGGCGGCTCGGGAGCGACGTTCCGCTTTTCCTCCTCGACGGCGCGTCGGTCGGGCGTTCGCGGGGCGAAATCGTCGAGCCGTTCGATCTGCCGGAAATTTGGCTCGTCGTCTTGAAACCGACCGAAGGCCTTTCGACTCCGGCGGTTTTTCGCCAATACGTCGCGCTTCCGCCGACGCCGAAACGCTCGCTCGACGGCTTTTGCGCCGCCGTTTCGACGCGAAAACCGTTAAACGGGGAAAATAAATCAAACAAGGCGGATAAAGAGGGGGAGACAAGCGAAGAAAACTGGAGAAAAAGGGAAAACGGGATCGTTGGAAAGGACAAGGCGAGCGGGGGGAACGGGATAAATAGGGCGAACGGGGCGAACAGGATGAACAAGAAAAACGGTCCCGACGAGGCAAGTAAGGAGAACGGGGCAAACGGAACGGGCCCGGCGAATAGAGAGACGACGGAAACTCGGGCGGTCGCGGCGGCGGTCGGCGGCGCGTTGTTCAACCGACTCGAAGAGGTCGCGGCGACGATTTGGGACGGCGTCGCGCGTTATCGGGCGGCGTTGGCGGCGACTCGCGACGTTTGCGGCGTTCAAATGAGCGGAAGCGGGACGGCGTTTTTCGCGATTTACCCGAGCGAAGCGGCGGCAAGCGACGCGGCGGAAGCGTTGCGTCTCCAATGCGTCGACGGCGAAACGGTCGCGGTCGCTCGAACGTTGGCGCAAACGTTCCGCTTTGAAACGCTCGAAACGACGACAAAATGAAGTATTAAAATAAAAACGAGCAAAAATTGAGAAAAAAGTTTTTGAACGGTCTTTGTGTTGAAACGGCGGTTTTTGTTTGATTTTATTCGTCTCGGTGCGTCGTCTTGTAGGGCGCGCCTTCTTTTTTTCTAAAAATTCGGCGTTTTTTTCCGCTTTCTTGTTGGCGTCGCGTTGGAATCGCATACAAAAGGGCGACGCGTCTAATTATTTTTGCTCGTCGACGGTCGCTTCGGAGGCTCGGTCCTTGGGAGCGTCGCGTTTCGAGGTTGGGAAGTAAGCCGCGTTTGCAACGCCTAAATTCGGCGCTCGTTTGGAGAGGAAAGAACGGCGCGCGCCGAAACCCTTTTTTTTGATTAGAATACAATGACGATAACGGAAATTCGGATTAAATTAATTGACGGAGACCATTCGCGCCAACGGTTGCGCGCTTTTTGCTCGATAACGTTCGACGCGGCGTTTGTTGTGCGCGATTTGAAAATCTTAGAAGGAAATCAAGGTTATTTTATCGCGATGCCGAGCCGTAAACTCGCGTTTCGCTGCCCGTCTTGCCGTCAAAAAAATTCCGTCGGTTCGAATTTCTGCAGTTATTGCGGCGCCAATTTGAAAGACGTTTCTTCCGCCGTCGCCGAGCTCGCGCCTTATAAACAATACGTCGACGTCGTTCATCCGATTAATTCCGCTTGTCGCGAAGAGATTCACCGCGCGATCATCGCCGCTTACGAAGAGGAATTAATTCGCGCTCAAGCGCCGGGTTACGTCTCCGCGTACGACGAGTATTTTGGGAACGAAATGTAAAAACGGGGAAACGAGGCAAAATGAGCGGCGGTTTCGGACGTCGCGCTTTTAGCGTCGTCGGTCGAGCGAACGTCGGATAAGGAGCCGACGCCCGCTCGACCGTTTTTTTTCGTTCGCGACGCGGAAGCGGCGAAAGCGTCGGAAGGACGGCGAAAGTCGGAACGGGAAGCGGCGGCGACTGCCAATTTGACGCCGAACGAGGAAAAAAAGGCGGCGACGCGGCAAACGGCGCGTCGAAAAAGCGCGTCGGAGTAAAAAAAACGCAAAAATCTTCTCTTTTTTTCTTTTTTTGGGCGTTTTTTAGAAGAAAAGACGCGTACTTTCCGGAAGAGAGCTTCTTTTGGCGCCGGAATTGCAATAAAATAAGAAACGGCGTCGAAAACGACGTCGACGGCGCCGAAAAGGCGCGCCGCTTTCGACGAATCGCGGTATTATTTGACCCGACGCGACGAACGCTCGTTTGGCAAAGTAGGTAAAACGAATGCGAACAAGCGCCTTGTCGGGCGGCTTTCGTCGAAATGAAAAAGAAAAAAACGAAGCGCGCGACGGCGTTCAAAATTTCGTTTTCGACGTTTTAAACGTTGAAAACGGCGAAAATTTGAAAACGTCGCGCAATTCGACCAAAAACCGATCTCAATATTAAAGGAGAATTCCGCAGTGGCAAAGAAAATGTCGTTCGATGACGCCGCGCGCCGGCCGATCGCCGAGGGCGTCGCCAAGTTGGCTCGCGCCGTGAAAAGCACCTTGGGCCCCCGCGGTCGCAACGTCGTTTTGGATAAAGGTTGGGGCGCCCCGAAAGTTACCAAAGACGGCGTTACCGTCGCCGAAGACGTCGCGCTCGAAGACCCGGAAGAAAATTTGGGCGCGCAACTGGTGAAGGAAGCCGCGTCGAAAACGAACTCCGTCGCCGGCGACGGCACCACCACCGCGACCGTTTTGGCCGAAGCGATCTACTTCGAAGGCCTCAAGATGGTCGCCGCGGGCGCCGACCCGATGGCTCTTTCGCGCGGGATTCAAAAAGCGGCGGCGGTCGTCGGCGAATACGTCGACAAGCTCGCGACGCCGGTCAGCGACAAGAGTCGCAAAGAAATCGCGCAAGTCGCGACGATCGCCGGGAACAACGATACGTCGATCGGTCAAATTTTGGCCGACGCGTTCGTTAAAGTCGGTAAAAACGGCGTCATCACCGTTGAAGAAGGGAAGCAAGCCGAGACTTACGTCGACGTCGTCGAAGGGATGCAATTCGACCGCGGCTACCTCTCCCCGCACTTCGTTACGAACGCCGACGATCAAAAAGTCGAACTCGAAGACGCGCTCGTTCTCGTCTTCGAAGAAAAAATTTCGACGGTCAAATCGTTGGTTCCGCTCCTCGAAGCGATCAGCAAACAAAGCAAGCCGCTCTTCATCGTCGCCGAAGACGTCGAAGGCGAAGCGCTCGCGACGCTCGTCGTCAACAAGATGCGCGGCGTCCTCCAAGTTTGCGCGGTCAAAGCGCCGGGTTACGGCGAACGCCGCAAGGCGATGCTCGGCGATATCGCGGTTCTGACCGGCGCGACCGCCGTCTATAAAGACCTCGGCGTCCAACTCGACGCGGTCAAAATCGCCGACCTCGGCAAAGCGAAGAAAATCGTCGTTACCGGCGATTCGACGACGATCGTCAACGGCGGCGGCAAGAAAGACGAAATCGAAGCGCGCGTCGCGCAAATTCGCGCCGAAATCGAAACGACGACCAGCTCGTACGACAAAGAAAAGCTCCAAGAACGCCTCGCGAAACTCGCCGGCGGCGTCGCTCGCATTAACGTCGGCGCGTCGACCGAATCGGAGCTGAAAGAACGCAAATACCTCTTCGAAGACGCGCAAGCGGCGACGAAAGCGGCGTTGGAAGAAGGCGTCGTCCCGGGCGGCGGCGTCGCGTTGCTCCGCGCGGCGGATTCGCTGACCGACGTCGATACGATCGGCGACGAACAATACGGCGTCCAAATCGTCAAACGCGCGCTCGAAGCGCCGATTCGCGAAATCGCCAAAAACGCCGGTATCGAAGGCGCGGTCGTCGTCAACCGCATTCGCCAAATGACCGGTAAAAACGACGGTTACGACGCCGACAAGGATTCGTACTGCGACCTCGTCGAAGCGGGCGTCATCGACCCGGCGAAAGTCGTTCGCACCGCGTTGCAAAACGCTTCGAGCGTCGCCGCGCTCTTGCTGACGACCTCCTGCCTCCTGACGGAAATCCCGAAAGAAGAACCGGCCGCTCCGGACCCGAACGCGATGGGCGGTATGGGCGGCGGCATGCCGGGGATGGGCGGCATGGGCTTCTAGTCCGTAAACGTCGCTAAAAATAAATTTTGAACGACTAACGAACGCTCCGACCCGTTCGCGGAAGTCGGGGCGGGCGATAACGATATCAACGCGGCGCGATTTCGCTTTGAGCGACGAATTTTGCCGAACGAAACGAAAATCGCGCTTGCGAGGCGCGCTTTAAAACGCGTCGCCCCTTAAATTTTGACAATATACATATAATATATTGAAAGGACGTTAACATGAACGCGAAGAAAAACCTCAATCTGAAACCGTTGGAAGACCGCGTCGTCGTCGAACCGATGGAAGCCGAAGAAATGACCGCCGGCGGTCTCTACCTCCCGGACGCCGCGAAAGAAAAACCGCAACGCGGGATCGTCGTCGCGGCCGGTTGCGGTCGTCTCCTCGACAACGGCGAACGCGCCGCGATGAACGTCGCGGTCGGCGACGAAGTCATTTACGGCAAATACTCCGGTTCCGACGTCGAAGTCGACGGCGTTCAATACAAGATTCTGCGCGAAAGCGACGTCCTCGCCAAGGTCGTCAAAACCGCTTGATTTTTCGCGGTCGCCGACGTTCCGCTTCCTCGGCGCTCGCGTTAGCGTCGAGGCGGAACGCGATTTTTACCGAATATAGCGTTTATATATAAGGAATCCTCAAGTGGCTAAACAACTCATTTTCGACGACGCGGCGCGTCGCAAGATGCTCGACGGCGTTAATAAATTGGCCGACGCGGTCGCCGTTACCCTCGGTCCGACCGGTCGCAACGTCGTTTTGAACAAGGCGTACGGCGGCCCGAAAGTTACCAAAGACGGCGTCTCCGTCAGTAAAGAAATCGAACTCGACGACCCGTTCGAAAATATGGGCGCCAAGCTCGTCAACGAAGTCGCGTCGAAAACGAACGACGTCGTCGGCGACGGCACCACCACCGCGACCGTCTTGGCGCGCGCCATCTTCAAAGAAGGCCTCCGCAACGTCGCCGCCGGGAGCAACCCGACCGCGATCCGCCGCGGGATCGACAAAGCCGCCGCCGCGGCCGTCGCCGAACTGACGAAAATGGCGAAACCGGTTACGACGAAAGAAGAAATCGCGAACGTCGGCGCCATCAGCGCGAACAACGACCGCGAAATCGGCGAACTCCTCGCCGACGCGATGGAAGCGGTCGGGAACGACGGCGTCATCACCGTCGAAGAAGGCAAAACCGCCGAAACGACGTATGAAGTCGTCGCCGGGATGCAATTCGACAAAGGCTATCTCTCGCCGTACTTCATCAACGACATGAACGTCATGAAGTGCGTTCTCGAGGACGCGTACATTCTTCTGTTCGAGAAGAAAATCACGAACGTTCGCGACTTGGTTCCGATCCTCGAAAAAGTCGCTCAAAAGGCGAAACCGCTCCTCATTATCGCGGAAGACGTCGAAACGGAAGCGCTGACGATGCTCGTCGTCAACCGCCTCCGCGGCGTCTTGGACGTCGCCGCCGTTAAGGCTCCGGGTTTCGGCGACCGTCGCAAGGCGATGTTGCAAGATATCGCGATCCTGACCGGCGCGCAAGTCGTCAGCGAAGATTTGGGCGTCAAGCTCGAAAACGTCGGCCTCGAATCGCTCGGCCAAGCGAAGCAAATCGTCGTCGACAAAGACTCGACGACGATCGTCGACGGCAAGGGCGAAAAAGCCGCCGTTAAGGCCCGCGCGGACTTGCTCCGTCGGATGATCGCCGAAAGCGAAAGCGATTACGACCGCGAAAAATTCCAAGAACGCCTCGCGAAGATCAGCGGCGGCGTCGCGATCGTTCAAGTCGGCGCGCACTCCGAAGCCGAGATGAAGCAAAAGAAAGACCGCGTCGACGACGCGTTGCACGCCACCCGCGCCGCGGCGCAAGAAGGGATCCTCCCGGGCGGCGGCGTCGCGCTCCTGCGCTGCAAAGAAGCGGTCGAAAAAGCGCGAACGAACGCTCGCGGCGACGAAAAGATCGGCGTCGACATTCTTATGCGCGCCCTCTCCGCTCCGCTGAAACAAATCGTCGACAACGGCGGTTACGACGGGACGGTCGTCGTCGACGAAGTCCTGCAAAAGACCGGCTCGCAAGGTTACAACGCCGCGACCGGCGAATACGTCGACATGTACGAAGTCGGCGTTATCGACCCGCTCAAGGTCGTTCGCGCCGCGCTGACGCACGCCGCGTCCGTCGCCGGTTTGATGCTGACGACCGAAACGCTCGTTACCGACGCGAAGAAAGACAAGGAAATCGGCGGCGCGGTTCGCTGATTTTAACGAACGACCAAAACTCGCCGCGTTCGTTTCCCGTTCCCGAACCAAACGGAGCGGAGCGAGCGCGGACGAACGGTCGACGTAAAACGACGGGCGGTCGGCGAAAGCGGGGCGCCCGTTTTTCCCGGACGTAAAGCGTCCGGCGCGAGCGGTTCGGAACGACGTTGCGAACGCTCTCTTTTTCTTTTCGACGTTTCGAAACGCGGCGCGTCGAAAAACGACGACGAAAAACGAAACGCTGAAAATTTAACGTTGCGAAATTTGAAGATAAAATGGCCGAAGAAGTCGACTATTACGAAGTTCTAGGAATCGAACGGACGGCGTCCGAAAAAGAAATTTCGACGGCGTACCGCAAAGCCGCGATGAAATACCATCCCGACCGCAACCCCGGCGACGAGGAAGCGGTCGCGAAGTTCAAACTTTGCGCCGAAGCGTTCGAAGTCTTAAACGACAAAGAAAAGCGGAGCATTTACGACCGATACGGGAAAGCCGGGCTCGAAGGCGCGGGCGTCGGCGGCGGATTTCAAGACGTCGGCGACATTTTCGGCGCGTTCGGCGACATGTTCGGCGGGTTCGGCGACGTCTTCGGGTCGATTTTCGGCGGCGGAGGGG
>JAZNJF010000491.1:0-2159 GCA_045577885.1 Thermoguttaceae bacterium
CGCAAAACGGCGCTGGCCGACGTCAAATTCGACGAGCGCGGGAACAGAATCGAGACGCCGGAGCCGGACGAGCTCGACTCCGACCCGAGCGTCGCGATCGTCCCGTCGGAGCGTTAAGCGGCGGCGTTAACCGTTGGCGCAATCGTCGCGAAAACCAAGCGCAAACCGCGTTCGTCGAAAATTCGGCGAACGCGGTTTTATTTTTTTGTCGGGAGCGTTGCCGTTCGTTTGATTTCCGGCTATAATATGTTTAGACAAAATATTCCGCGCCGATTTTCCGACGATAAATTTTTCGACGCGCTTTTACCGCAAATTTTTAACCGACAACGAGGGCAAAATGGGGGTTTTCGATAAAATATGGAGCGCGACGAAGGGAAAGAGCGGGCGAGTCGCGGTGGAAAAAGCGGCGGAGACGCTCGGCGGTTTCGCGTTGAGCGTTGTCGCGGAGGCGGTAGGCTGCGGAATGTCGGTCGCCGCGATCCTTAAATGGATTGGCGAAGTGGGCGCGTGTTGCTTTGCCGCCGCGAGGATGGAAGACGTCGCGAAGCGCGACGCGGAGCGTTTGCGCGCCGTTCCGATCGCCGCCGGCGAAGTCGAGCGTTTGCTAAGGTGGGGCGAGGAAATCGACCGTCGCGCGACCGAAGACGAAGCGAACGCGAAGGCGATGAACGAGTTAGGGTTGCGTTATTTAATCGGGGCGGAGGTTCCGCAAGACGACGAGAAGGCGTTCCGTTGTTTCCGTTGCGCGGCGAGGGCGGGAAACGTCGAGGCGACGCGGAACTTAGCCTGGCGTTATTACAACGGCGAGGGCGTGTCGCAAGACAGAACGCAAGCGACCGTCTGGTGGCGCAAAGCGGCGGAAGCCGGGGACGCGTCGGCGATGTTCTGCCTCGGTAGTTGTTACGAGACCGGGGAGGGCGTTTCGCAAGACTGGACGCATGCGGTCGCCTGGTCCCTCCAAGCGGCGCGCGCCGGGGCCGCGTCGGCGATGCTCAACCTCGGCGTTTGTTACGAGAACGGCGAGGGCGTATCGCAAGACTTGACGCAAGCGGTCGCCTGGTGGCGCCAAGCGGCGGACGCCGGGAACGCGTCGGCGATGTTCGCCCTTGGTAATTGTTATTACGACGGGGAGGGCGTAACGCAAGACAGGTCGCAAGCGGTCGCATGGTTCCGCCAAGCGGCGGACGCCGAGAACGTGGACGCGATGAACAACCTCGGCGATTGTTACGAGAACGGGTATGGCGTGTCGCAAGACATGACGCAAGCGGTCGCATGGTACCGCCAAGCGGCGGAGGCCGGGCACGCGGACGCGCAACGGTCGTTGGCGCGGTTGATTGCGGAGTTGGGAGATTTGGGGGCGGAATGATTCGATATTCACGTAGACGATACGGACGATTCAAACTCGGATTCGGAGTCGGGCGAGATTTGCGTAGACGATACCAGACGATCCGAACGACGATAGCGACGTGCGCGCCCCTTACGACGCGCCGGAAATTTACGCGTTGACCGACGAGGCGATCGCCGCGGCGTCGGCCTTGACGGGAGCGAGCGCGGACGAGAAAGCGGTCGAGAGCGAGAGCGCGGGAGCGTTCGCGGGCGGCGATCCGGTCGCAATGTTGCGTCGCGACGCGGAGGCCGGGGACGCGGAGGCGATGTTCAAGCTGGGCGTTCGTTATTTCGATGGCGACGGCGTGTCGCGCGACGCGGCGGAGGCGTTTCGCTGGTGGAAGCGGGCGGCGGACGCCGGGAACGTCAAGGCGACGTTCAACGTCGGCGCGTGTTACGCGAAGGGCGAGGGCGTGTCGCAAGACTGGTCGCAAGCGGTCGCATGGTACCGCCAAGCGGCGGAAGCCGGCGACGCGGTCGCGATGTACTACCTCGGCGTTTGTTACGAGAAGGGATATGGCGTGTCGCAAGACAAGGCGCAAGCGGTCGCATGGCGCCGCCAAGCGGCGGCGACGGTGAAGCGCCGTCAAAGCCCGGGCGAAATTTACATGCGTCTTTTGACGGTCGCGAACCGCAAAACGGCGCTGGCCGACGTCAAATTCGACGAGCGCGGGAACAGAATCGAGACGCCGGAGCCGGACGAGCTCGACTCCGACCCGAGCGTCGCGATCGTCCCGTCGGAGCGTTAAGCGGCGGCGTTAACCGTTGGCGCA
>JAZNJF010000492.1:0-3937 GCA_045577885.1 Thermoguttaceae bacterium
GTTTGCTCGAAGCGGCGATCGAGAAAATCGTCGTCGAGACCGATTCCGACGCGGTTTGCGAGCTGGACGTCGTCCGCCAATACGAGAATATGGGGTACTTCCTGAAGGACGCGCCGGAGGTTTTGGAGACGCTCGAAGCGGCGGTTCGCAACGTCGGGCTCGAGCCGCGTTGGATTCCGATTCGCGGCGGCACCGACGGCTCCCGGTTGACCGAAATGGGCCTCCCGACGCCGAATATTTTCACCGGCGGACGGAATTTTCACTCGACTCGCGAATGGCTCGACGTCGAAGATTTAGAGAAGGCGACCGAAACGCTCGTCGAACTGATTCGCCTTTGGGCCGAGAAACCGCGCCCGCGTCGGTTGCGTAAAGCGGACGAAACGAACGTTTGAGTTTAACGATTAAAACGAAAATAACGGACGCGCCGAAACTTCAGCGGTCGGCGTCGACGAATTTTTGAGAAAATAGAAGAAATAGGAAAGAAAATGGAATTTTTCTATCGCGTTTTTACGACCGTCGAAAAGAAACTTTGGTTGGCCGAAATCGAAGATTACCTTGAAAAAGAAGAGATTCCGCTCTCCGCGATTCCGATCGTCGACGAAGCGGACGCGGACAACCTCGACGCGGAGCCGATTCAAATCCTTTTTGTCGACGACGAAGATCGCGAAGTCGCGATTCTCGAGTTCGACGCGCTTTCCGAGTCCGAAATGTTGGCCGAGGAAGTCGCCGAGTTCCGCGAATTGGTCGGCGAAATGCTCCCGGAACGGAATCGCGCTTGGGCGGTCGAAAAGTTCGCTTCGACGACCGGTTGTTTCGCCTTCCAAATCCTTGAAGACGGGTTCGAGGAAGCGAATTGGGACGCCGTCGCGACGTTGGCCGCTTGGCTCCGCTCCGAAACGAACGGTTTCGAGCAATCGGACGGCGGCCAAATTACCAACGAAAACGGCGCGGTCGTTTTGGTCGTTCCTTACGACGAAGACGAAGAGAAGGAAGAGGACGATTGGCGCGGTTGTTCGGTCGCGACTCTCGTCGACGGCGCTTGGGTCGAGTCGGAACTCGATTCGGAAGCGGCGTTCGAGAAATTTCTCAACGGCGACGCTTGAAAACCGGGCCGTTTTCCGGTATACTGAGCGAAGCGAACGTCGACGGAGCGCGAAAAACGTCGCGTCGCTGTTCCGATTTTGCGGTTTAGACCGATTTTAACGCGGTTCCGAACGAGCGTCGGAGCCGACGGAGGCGTTTTGCGCTTGCGTCGCTTCAGCGGCGGGAGGATTTTGCGTCGATTTTAGCGGCGAGCGGGGCGTTTTCGATTTTCGCGCTTTCCGATTTTCCGGCGAGCGGAGCGTTTTCGATTTTCGCGCTTTCCGATTTTCCGGCGAGCGAGGCGTTTTCGACCTTCGCGCTTGTCGATTTTTCCGGCGAGCGAGGCGTTTTGACGTTCGCGCTTGCCGATTTTAACGATTTTTCCGATTTTATTTTCCGAACGTAAAGGACGAGGCCGATGTCCGACCGACTTTTTGAAGAGCTGTTGAACGAAACGAAGACCCTTTTTCGCGAAAAATTCGGCGCCGAGCCGCAAACGCTCGTCGCGGCGCCCGGTCGCGTTAACCTGATCGGCGAACACACCGACTACAACGGCGGCTTCGTCTTCCCGATGGCGATCGAACGTTGGACGATTATCGCCGCCGGGCCGAACGACGGCGCCGAAAAAGCGACGATTTACGCGAAAGCGACCGACGAAACCGCCGATTTCGCGATTTCCGGCGAAATTTTGCCCGCCGAAAAGGTCGAGTGGACGTCCTACGTTCAGGGCGCGATCGCCTGTTCGCTTGAAAAGGGCGCGAAAGTTTCCGGTTTCAACGCCGTTATTACGTCGAACGTTCCGCTCGGCGGCGGACTTTCGAGCAGCGCGTCGTTGGAAGTCGCCGTCGCGACGCTGATGGAAGAGTTGAGCGGCGTTAAATTCGGCGCCGTCGAAAAACCGCTCCTTTGCCAAAAGGCGGAACACGTCTTCGCGAAGATGAAGTGCGGGATTATGGACCAATTCATTTCCGCGCTCGGCGAAAAAGATTGCGCGATGCTCCTCGACTGCCGCAGTTGCGAGCCGAAAATGATTCCGATTTCCGACCCGAGCGTCTCCGTCTTGATTACCAACTCGAACGTCAAACACGCGCTGACCGGGAGCGAATACCCGGAACGCCGCGCCGACTGCGAGGAAGCCGCGCGCCGCCTTGGATTCGAACTGCTTCGCGACGTTACGTTGGAAAACCTTGAAGCGTCGAAAGATAAGTTGATCGACGAAAAATACGGCGACCGCCTCTACCGCCGCGCTCGACACGCCGTCGGCGAAGACGTTCGCACGTTGAAAATGGCCGACGCGCTCGTCGCCGGCGACTGGGCGACCGTCGGCGCGCAAATGTACGCCAGTCACGACTCGCTCCGCGACGATTACGAAGTTTCTTGCCCGGAAATCGACGTTCTCGTCGAAATCGCTCGCAAAATCGGCCCGGACGGGGGCGTTATCGGGTCGCGCATCACCGGAGGCGGCTTCGGCGGTTGCACCGTTTCGTTGGTAAAAACGGAAAAAGTCGCCGAAATTACCAAAATTATCGAAACGGAATATAAAAAGGCGACCGGAAACGAAGCGACGATCTTCTCGACGCGCCCGGCGCAAGGGGCCCGCGTCCTTTAATGGAGAAACGACGAACGGCAAATAGGCTTCGCTAGTTTGCCGTTTTTATCCGTTTTGACGCCGGTTAAGGCGGGCGAACGTTGTTTCGTCGGCCTTAGGCGGCGTTTTGTTTTGTCGGGAAGCGCGTTTTTTTTGAGCGGCGGTTCGACGTCGGCGTCGGAGAAAATTTTTTACGACGTCGGCGTTAAAAACGTTAAAACCTTTATTTTTAGCGCAGTCGGCGTAAACCGTCGGAAACGTCGGCGATTTTAGCGTCGACGGAGGCGAAAAAGCGCGACGACTTGAGAAAATCGGCGTCGCGGCGGGGAAAAAACGTCGTTTTTCGCGATGTTTTGACGCAAAATCGTTAGAAAACGCGAAAACGTTCGGGAACGCGCCTTGACGAGCGGCGAGGGCGTGTTAAAATACGTTAGTAAAATTTTTTATGTCCGAGCGTTTCGCGTTTGGTCTTTTCGCGTTTGGATCGCGCCTCGTCGTTTGGCGGGCGGCGGTTGACGAACGGCGAAAACGTCGGGAGCGGAAAGCGTTTCGGGCGCCTGTTCTGTCGGGGCCGCGTCGTTGAAGACGTTTTTCGGCGCGCTCGACGTGTTGAACGCCTAAAATCACATCGATGGGAGATTAAAGTGTCTATTTCCGAAAGAAAAAAGGAATTGAAGTGCCGTCGTAAGCGTCGCGAACAACTGACGAAAATGAAGGCGAAGTTGCCGACCCTCGACGCCGCCGGCAAAGCGGTTTACGCCGCGAAACTGCGCCGCATGACGCCGGGCGCCGAAGACCTCATTCGCGCTTGGGGCCTCGAATAATTCGATTCCTTGGCCGACGTTCGCCGAGATTTCGTCGAGACGCGTTTTTCGAACGTTTTTTAAACGTTGAGACGCGTTAAAAGGCGAAAGTTAAGGAATCGCGACCGTTCGAGCTTTCGAAGAGACAAAAAACGCCGATTTTCGAGTCGGCGTTTTTTTGTTTCTTGCGTTGTTTCGGTCGGGATTTTTGTTTCTTGCGTTATTTTGAGTCGTTTTTTTTCTTGCGTTGTTTCGAGTCGGCGTTTTGAGCTTTTGCGTTATTTGGAGTTTCTTGGGCGATTTTCAAACGACCGACGCCGCGACGCTTGACTTTGCCGCGGCGTTCCGTTAAGATTAACGGCGTAAAACGCTTGGCGACGGCGGCGAACGGCGCGGCGATCGGGCTGCGTCGGCAAAATCGTTAAAGTTGGCGCGTCGCCGGGCAAAACGGAAGGAGAATCGA
>JAZNJF010000493.1:0-3032 GCA_045577885.1 Thermoguttaceae bacterium
CGGTTGGAACGCGGACGAACGGCTCGGGCGGGGCGCCGAAAACGCTCCGGCGATCGATTCCGTTAAAACCGCTGAAACCGGCTCTATCGTTGAAACCGTTAAAACCGACGCAACGATCGGCGTCGTTGAAAACGTTAAAACCGTTGGAACCGACGCGACGGTTGGCGCCGTTGAAAACGGTAAAATCGGTGAAAACGGCAAAATAGGGCGCGCTTGCGAACCGCTGAATCCGGCGGCGCCCGGGCGGCTTCCGGCGACGCTCGACGGTTTGCGACTCGCGCCCGATTTCGGTTGCTTTTGGGGATTTAACGTCGACGGAGACGATTACCGAACGCTTTTTGACGTTGTCGAACCGACCGGCGCTTTCGACGCGTTGACGATAACGCTCCGAAGTTTGCCGCGCTTCGACGGGAACGCCGCCGCCGTCGCCGCGACCCAAAAAGCGGTCGAATACGCGAAGGAACGGGGCGTCGGCGCGATCCTCGACGTCGACCTGCGGATCGCCCGATACGACTTCGAAGCGGCGCGCCCCGATTTGTCGCAGGAACGTATTTACTTTAAAGAACTCGACTTGCGAACGGTCGGCGAAGCGGAAGGAGGCGGCGAATTAACGTTCGAAGCGCCGAATTTGAACGACCATTACGCGGGCGCTCGGCCGTTTTACGTTCGCGGCGCTCGCTTCGTCAAGGCTTGGCGGTATCGCAAAAACGCCGACGGGGCGGTCGAGCCGAGCTCGGTCGTCGACGTTTCGGCGGCGTTCGACGTTCCGACGACGAACGCGCCGCTCGCGAAAAATCGGGTCGATTTCGTCGACGCGACGAGCCGCAACCGCTTCGTCGTTCCGGTCGATTTGGCGGCGCTCGACGGCGTAAAAACGGTAAACGGGGAAGGCGAGGCAAAGTCGGCGGATAAAACGGTTGGGGCGGACGGGGCGACGTCGGCGAAAGACGGCGACTTTTTGGCGGTCGCGGTCGCGTTCCGGTACTCTTGTCCGGATATTTTCGCCGACGAAACGCTCGCGTTGGAACGCCGACTTTACGAACAATATCGCGACGTTCCGGCGCTCGGCGTCGCAAAGGACGAATGGGGGTTCCCGCCGTCGTTCGACCGTCAAAACCGGCTCGACGATTTTTGGTACTCCGAGGCGACGCGGCGCGCTTACTCGGCGGCGTTCGGAGCGGACGGCTTGAACGATTCTAACGGTTCTGCCGGTTCTAGCGATTCCGGGAACGTCGGCGACGCTTCCGGCGCCGTTTCGCGCGATCTCGTCGACGATCTTTTCTTGGCGTTTCGACCGCAAGTTGGGCGGGAAACGGAGCGAATCGCGGCGGTCGACCGCTTCAACCGACTTTGCGCCGAACGCGTCTTAAAGTACGAGATTCAAAATTATCAAACGACGAAAGAAATTTGGGGGCCGGACGCGTTCGTCGGCGTTCATTGCACTTGGTTTCCGTTCCCGAATACGCTCGAAATGCGCAAAAACGGCGTTATGTGGTGGAAGGCGCCTCGCGATTTCGCGCAGTCGGACGAGTACGTCCCGTTCTGTTGCCGCAATTCGTTGGCGAAAGCGACCGATTCGCATTGGATCAATATGTTTTACGCGCGGCAGGTTCCGGCGTATATTTTCGAGCATTGGACGGCGGCGGCGTCGGGCGGGCGAGTTCACATTCACAACATTTATCCGCGGGACGCAAACTCGCCGCAACATCCCGCTGATAATCGACTTATGCCGATCGTCGAAAGCGGCGGCGTCGCGCGGATTCGGTCGAAAATCCGGACGTTGAGCTTGATTTCGGACGCTCCGCTCGACTCGCCGGTCGCGGTCGTTTTCGGGCGGTTCGGCGCGATGAATCCGTTGCGACCCGGTTTCGGCAAGGTCGGCGTCGACCTTTGCGACCGCTTTTCGACGGCGGGCTTTCCGGCGGATTTGATTCCGGTCGACGAAATTTTATCGACGACGCCGAGCGGTGAAAAACGTTGGAAGTTGAGCGACGACGGGTATTTGCAATACGGACCGCAACGATATGCGGCGTTGATTCTTTGGGGCGAAAACGACGCGGACGCCGCCGACTTCGCCGCGCTCTTGGAACTCGCCGGTTCGGATTGCCGAACGAAAATTAAGAGAATCAAAGCGGACGCGCCCGCCGCCGAGAAAGACGCGTTGGCCGCCGAAATAATCGCTTCGTTGAAAGAAGCAAACGTCGAAGCGCAAACGCCTTGGACGCTCGACGAAACGGCGTTTTCGGTTCCGGAGGAGCGGTCGAGTCGTCCGCAACTCGTCGCGACGTCGCGTTTTATCGACGGAACGAACGTTTGGGTCGCGGCGAAGGAAAACGCGTTGGGCGATCCGATTTCGTTGGACGGCGCGACCGTTCGACTCGCCGACGGGAAAGCGTCGACGCCGATTTTCGCCGACGCGAACGGCGTTTTCGCGGTTCGGTTCGACGCGCAAGGGACGCTGGCGGCGGTCGCGGCGTCGGAGCTTAAAACGTTGAAAATCGGCGAGTTAACCGTTGAGATTCCGGCGGAAGAGATCGCGGACGACCCGGTCGACGTCGCGATTTGGCGGCGCGCCGACGGACGGCTTCGCGGCGTCTTTCAACGTCGAGAGAACGCGCTCCCGCCGTCGCTTGAAGGGGTTGTCGACGATTGGACGTTCTTAAAACGAGAACGCTAACTCCTTGCGTCGTCGGCTTTTCGTTGAACGCGAAAAGAGCGGCGACTCTTGCCGGTTCGACGGCGAAATAAAAACGGTCGCGACGTTAACCTGTCGCGACCGTTTCTTTTAGCCGGAAAGACGGCGTTCGGAAAAGGCGACGTCGGCGATTAGCAAGCGGCGAGAATTAAACTCCAATCGAGCGCGATTCCAAGGAGCGCGTGTTGGCCCCAACCGGCGAAAATGGAACGGGTTCGGAGTGCGAGAAACCTCCAAAGAAGGCCGCCCGCGATACAGCCGAACGTCTCCGACGCCGGGTGTCCGAAGTGAAGCGCCGTCGAGATAACGACTTGAATCCAAACCGCCGTCGAAAAAC
>JAZNJF010000494.1:0-1809 GCA_045577885.1 Thermoguttaceae bacterium
ATCAGCGCTTTCCCTTCGTGAATGTTGTGCGAAATCGGCTTTTCGATGTAAACGTGCTTCCCGGCTTGCATCGCCCAGACGCCGCAGAGCGCGTGCCAGTGGTTCGCCGAGGCGCAGGTAACGACGTCGACCGCCGGATCGGCGAACGCTTCGCGCATGTCGGCGACGACCTTCGGCTTGCGCCCGGTCTTTTTCTCAATGTCTTTAGCGCGATTTTCGGCGCGCGGGAGGTCGGGGTCGCAGAGATAAAGGATTTCGGAGCGACCGTCCGCGAGGAGTTCGCCGATATGGCTGCCGGCGCGACCGCCGCAACCGACGATCGCGACGCCGAATTTTTCGTTGGCGGAAACTTTTTTAGCGTCTTGAGCGCGGACCGAAGCCGGGAGCCAAAGGCCGCTCGTCGCCGCGGACGCGGCCGCCGCCGTCAGAAGAGCGTCGCCCATAAAACGTCGTCGAGAAATCGATTTCATCGCAAATACTCCGAAAAAAACGTCCTAAAAATCGGTAAAATCGTTAAAAACGCGCTCAACGCCGCACGAAGGCGCTCGACAATAACGAAAACGCCAATAATAACGCCGAACCCGTCGTTTCGCCCGCTCCGTCGCCAAGTCGCAAAACTTCGCCGAGCGAACGTCGCCGCGTCGAAATTTCGACCTCGACGACTAAGAACGACGTTTATTTTAACAGAACGAAACGCGAAAAGCAAGAAAAACGTCGAAAAAACGCTCGATTTTTTCGAAATATTTTCGTCGCGTCGCCTCCGACGCGCTTTCCGGAGGGTAAATTGCCTCGTCTCTCCGCTTTTCCCTAAAGACGTAAAACGCCGAAACGCCAAAATCGTTAAAACCGGCGCCGTCCAAGATAAGAATAAACGCCGCCCCAAGAGGAGCGACGTTTTCAAACCGTTTTTCAAATAATCAAAAAAAACGCCGCGACGCGATAAAAGAACGCGTCGAACGCTCTCTTTGAAAATATTATTTTTCGGCGCTTTTACCTTTTTGCGTGTTAAACAAGATAAAAGCGTACATATCGACCGCTTCGTCGACGATTTTCGACGTCGGTTTCCCGGCGCCGTGTCCCGCTTTCGACTCGATCCGAATCAAGAGCGGAGCGTCGGTCGCGGCGGCGTTCGCTTGGAGCGTCGCGGCGAATTTCATCGAGTGCGCCGGAACGACGCGGTCGTCGTGATCGGACGTCATCACCATCGTCGCCGGGTATTTCGCGTCGTTGCGAACGTTATGCAACGGCGAATATTTAAGGAGATAGCGGAACATTTCTTCGCTCTCCTCGCTCGTGCCGTAGTCGGTCGCCCAAGCCCAGCCGATCGTGAACTTGTGATAGCGGAGCATGTCGAGGACGCCGACTTGCGGGACCGCCGCCGCGAAGAGGTCCGGGCGTTGCGTCAACGCGGCGCCGACGAGCAACCCGCCGTTCGACCCGCCGTTGATCGCCAACGTTTCCGGCGACGCGAACTTCTCGGCGATCAAGAATTCCGCCGCCGCTATGAAATCGTCAAAAACGTTCTGTTTTTGCATTTTCGTCCCGGCTTTGTGCCAATCTTCGCCGTACTCGCCCCCGCCGCGCAACACGGCGACCGCGAAAACGCCGCCGCGGTCGAGGTAAGGAATGCGCGTCGGTTTGAACGACGGCGACATATTAATGTTGAAACCGCCGTATCCGTAAAGAATCGTCGAGTTGGCGCCGTTCTTCTCCAAACCCTTTTTATACGTAACGAAAATCGGAGCGCGCGTTCCGTCCTTGCTCGTATACCAAAGGCGCTCGACGACGTAATCGTTCGGGTCGAGCCCC
>JAZNJF010000495.1:0-3102 GCA_045577885.1 Thermoguttaceae bacterium
GCAGCAATCGTCGTTCGAGCCGATGTTAAGGCTGAAACAGCCGAGGTTTAAGCTGAACCCGAAGTCGTCGGCTTTCGCGGCGTCGGTCGGGAGGACGAAGAGCGCGGCGCCGAGGAGCGCGACCAAGGGGAAGGTTAAAGCGTTGCGGCGGCGACGGTTGCGTTTATTCGCGAGGTTGGCGTTCTTTTTCATCGTTGCGTCTCCTAAATAGCGTTTTTCGCGGGTTTTCGAACCGAAAACGCGTCGAAAACAGTTGCTGTTAACTTGTTGAAAGAGAAGATGTTGCGTCGGATGTTTTGTCGTTTGTTTCCTTCGTCCGACAATGTTAATTACGCGAAACGGCGCCGACTTTACCGAAAATTTTTTAATTTTCTGAATTTTTTGCGAAATGGTAAAATAAACAAAATAGCGGATATAAGTAAACGAGTTTCGCGTCGGCGAGCGTTTGAAGCGTTTTTAGGAGAGGAAAAGCGAAGAGAAGACGAGCGTCAAGAAACGTCAAACGCCGCGAGACGTAAACTCGCGGCGTTCAAGACGTTAAAACGTTAAAAACGGGGGCCGCCCGGTCTGGGGCCTCCGGGACGCGGCCCGCCCGGTCGCGGACCCGCGTGCGGCGGTCCGAAATGCGGTCGCGGCGGCGGAGGCGGCGGAGCGAAACGCGGTCGCGGCGGCGGGAAATAGTAACGCGGCGGCGGCGCGTAATATCGCGGCGGCGGGGGCGGCGGGAAGTAGTAACGCGGCGGCGGGGGCGGCGGCGCGACGTAAATCGGGCCCGGGTCGGTCGCGTAAAAGAAGGAACCGCGTCCGAAATTCAACGAAATCCCGAAATCGGCGGCTTTCGACTCGACCGGAACGCTCAACGCTCCGAGCGCGACGGCGCCGACGAAAAACGCTCCTCGGAGCGCGCGTCGGAAACGGCGTTCGACTGAAGTGTTCATCGGTTGCATCCTCGCAAAGTTGGGAAACGGTCGAACGACCGCTTCGAAAGAGCGAAATGGAAAATCGACGGAAGCGCCGCGACGCGAACGTCGCGAACGCTTTACTCTATTGTATGCGTCGACTTTCCGTTTCGACGCGACGCTAGCCGAAAAAAGTCCCGATTTTTTCGATTTTGCGCGAAATTTTTACTCGCGGCGACGAGAGTTAAGGTCGGCTAACGGATTTGGAGCGAAAATTGGGGTCGCCGTCGACAAAAAACGCCGCCGCTCGAACCGGTTAAGATTCGAACGGCGGCGTTTCAACGTCGCGTGCCGCGCCGTTGGGCTCAAATGTTAGCGCCCAACGGGAGCGGAAACCGAACTTGAGCGGTAGCGCGGACCCGGAGCGCCCGGCGGCGCCGCGGTAGCGCGAGTAAAACCGTCTTCGGCGGCTCGGCGGCGCCGATTATTCGGCCGGGACTTCCGGCGTTTCGGCTTCGAGCGCTTCGGTCGCGACCGGCGCTTGCGCGTCGGCGGCTTCGCCTTCGACCGTTTCGACGGCGGCTTCCGCTTTGTCGGCGGCTTGCGCTTTCATCAGGTTGCCGTAGCCGACGACGATGGTCGAGTAGAGAAGCGTGAAGATCGCGAAGCCGAGAACGAACTTCGTGAAGCGGCTCGTCCCCTTCCATTCGCGAAGCGCGAGACCCCAAATAGAGCTGAAGATGATAATCGACGCCATATGCAGCGTCCAGCTGGAGAATTGGAATTCGCCCATCTTCGTTTCGCCCATCGAGTAGAAGAAGAACTGCATGTACCAGGTGAGCCCGGCGAGGCCCGCGAAGAAGTAGTTCCAAAGCATGTTGACGCGATGCGTCGCCGGTTCGCCGTCTTTACCGGCGTTCGGGTTCTTAACTTCCGGATTGAAGAATTGGTACGCCGTCTTGTTTTTCGCGAGGAGAATACCGCACCAAATCGCGTTCGAGGTCAACCCGCCGAGGAGAACGACGCAAAGTTTCGGAAGACCGCTCCAAAGAACGTCGGTGCCGTGCGCGACCGAAATTTTCGCGAGCGGTTCCGCCGATTGGAGCCCGTACGCCATGCACGCGCTGAAGACGCCGGAAATCGTCGCGACGAGCAAGCCTTTGACGAAGTTAAACTCTTGGATCGCCGCTTTTTTCGCTTCGGCGTCCATTTCGCGTTCCTTCGACGTTCCGGCGACCGCGGCCAAAATAACGCCGATCATGCAGACGCCGAGACCGAGCATCGTAACGACGAACGCCGGGTCGCTTTTCATCGACGGAACGAAGGAACCGTCGACGATCGGCGGCATGACCGTTCCTAAGACGGTGCAGTAGCCGAGCGCGATCGCCATCCCGAGCGACATGCCGAGGTAGCGCATCGTGAGGCCGAACGTCAAGCCGCCGATCCCCCAAAGGCAACCGAAGAGGTAGGCGAGCCCCATCGCTTGCGGCGCGGTCGAGAACGCTTCGGCGAGGGACGGGAAGAGGCCTTTCGTCAAGCAGAGGGCGAGAATCCAAGGCGCGAGGAGCCAAGAGACGATCCCGCCGGCGAGCCAGTAAACTTCCCAGCTCCAACGTTTGACCGCTTTGTAAGGAACGTAGAACGACCCGGACGCGAGCCCGCCCAGCCAGTGGTAAATAACTCCGACAAATACGCTCGGCATACGATTTTCCTTTCCGAAAAACGGAGATTGGACGTAAAATAAGGGGCCCGGGCGCGAAAAAAAGCGGCGACCCGGCAAGCGCGTCGTTTCGAACGGTCGGGCGCGCTTTTTCCAAATTGTACCCGAATTTCGGCGGAAGCGCAAGCGGCGAAGCGCTTTTGGCGAAAATTTGCCGGAAATTTTTTTCGCGGCGCGCGACGTTATTAATAGATAGGAAGAAACTTCGCTCCTTGGGGAGGGAGGCGGCGAAAAAAAACGCGTCGACCGTTGCTTAAACGGCGTTAGACGTTATAATGAAATTTGTAACGCTTTAGGGGGGTGCGTTTGGTATTTTGCGTTTGATTTGTCGAAGAAGGGGAAAACGATGTTTTCGATTTTTCGTCTTGGCGTTTGGCGTTTTTCTTGTTTTGTTCTCGGCCTTTCGTCGGCGAGCGTCGCGACGTCGGCGTTCGCGCAACACGATTGGGGGAATTTGAGAGACGACGCGCCGACTTTTCCGAT
>JAZNJF010000496.1:0-13394 GCA_045577885.1 Thermoguttaceae bacterium
GCCGTCGTAGAAGACGCCGCGTTTGTTTTTATTTTCGCCCCAGTTCGTGCCGATCATCCAGTCGCCGCGACAGGCCGCGTAGTTCGAACAACCGGAGAGACTGCCGTCGTTCGGCGTAACGCTGTTGCCGTCGGACGGGCAAAGGTACGCCGAAACCGTGTAGGTGAACGGGTTGCGGGAACCGTCGTACATATTCGCCGCGCTCCAAGAGATTGGAATCGTGCGACGGTTGTTGTAGTCGGTGTTGTACGGATTTTCGTTCGCCGCCTTTTCGCAGTAGCCGGTAATAACTTCCATCAACGCGGTTTGCTCGATGTACGGGAGCAGCAGCGAGAAGACGGAGTACGTGTCGACGACGTCGATGCGGGACTTCGTGCCGTACTTACAGAAGCCTTTAATCCAGTATTCGTCGTTGTTTTGGTTCGGCAGGCGCTTGTGCGCGTCTTCGAAGTTTTGAACCGCGAGGCCGAGTTGCTTCAGGTTGTTCGTGCATTGCATACGTCGAGCCGCTTCGCGCGCCGCTTGGACGGCCGGAAGGAGAAGCCCGATCAAAATGCCGATGATCGCGATGACGACGAGAAGTTCGACCAACGTGAAGCCGAACAACCGCCCGTTCGCTTTGACGGTGCGAGCCATAAGAAAAATCCTTTCAAAAGGACGACGCGGCGTTTTCCTCCCGCTCCGTTCGACCGGAACGCAAAAATAAAAAGACGCGGAACCTTATCGCTCGAACGACGTTTAAGAATTAGCGAAAACGAAACGCTCGACGACAAGGCGACCGAGTCGACGCGAAAACCGCGCCGTCGCGTTAAAGTGAAAATGAACCGTCCTTAATGATACGGCGTCGCGTCCGATAAGTCAAGAATGAAATCGACGTTTTGGCCCCTTATTTCTAAAATATCGGGAAAATTTCGCTCGGAAACGCTAATTCCGGCGTCGCGACGCGGCGTCGGGTTGGCGTTTTTGTTTGCCTCTTGAAAAACGCTCGTTAAACCGTTGCGGCGACAAAAAACGACGGACGCTTCCGCGGAAACGCCCGTCGTTAAAGTCGGCGCGACCGTCAACGTCGCGTCGTTCGCCGCCGCAATCAGTCGGTCAAGTCGAAGTTGATCGTGTTGTCGCCGGGGTTGACCGTCGCGGTCAAACCGGAGGTTTCCGGGTTGCCGAATTTTTGCGGAAGAACGTACTCGACGTCCATTTCTTCGATTTCTTGGCCGTTTTCTTCGATCATTTTCCCGGTCGGGACGCTCTTAACACAGTCGACCGTAACTTTGTACGAACCGGGCGTCGTTCCGGCGTCGGCGGCGCCGAGGAGCGTTTGAAGTTTGTATTCGCCCTTTTCGTTCGTTTTGCCGTAAGACTGCGAACCGGTCGAATCGGTCGGGATGAATTTAACGGTCGCGTCGGCGAGCGGTTCGCCGTTGTAGGTGATAACGCCGGTAACGCCCTCGGTCTTGATCGCTTTCGAGCAAGCCGGGAGAACCGCCAACATCGACAGCGCGACGAGGCAAAGCGCGAAATTTTTCATCGTTTTTGTCCTTATATATTAATAACGTTTGTTTTCGGGAGGAAAATTTAGCGGAAAACGGTTCGCCGGAGCCTTAGGCCGCGCGACGAACCGCTTTTACGCTTGCGTCAAATTAGCGAATTTAGCGAAAGCGCGCCGATTAGAGCGTCGTGTTCGTTTCGCCGTGCTGCGGGGTGGCCAACGCGCCCCAGACGCCGTGCGTCGACGGGCCGACCCAATGGTGGCCTTCGCCGCCGTTGTTCGGGTGGCCGAGTTTGTTCGCGACGTCGCCGCAGTCGACCGTTTCCGAAACGAAGCGAACGGAACCGTCGCACATGACGACGTTGACGCCGCCGCTGTGGTTCGACGAAGCCGAAACGCACATGCAGGCGTTGTTTTCGCTCGTGTTCCCTTCTTGGTGGCAGCTCGGGGAGTTCGGCGGAACGGCGGCGTGGAAGTTCGTGTACGCGGCGCGAGCGTCGGCCCAACGGCGGCCTTTGATCGCCCACGTGCTGGACGCGTTCGTCATCCCGTCGGTTCCGCGGGTCGCGAGGCAGTTGGCGGCGGCCAAACCGTGAATGGGCGCCGCGGCGACCGTGCTTTTGTAATTGACGTCGGAACCGGACGACTTCGAGGCGAGGATTTCGCTGAAGAGCATCGTGTTGCTCGTGCCGTCGGTGATGATGGCGAGCGTCATACGACCGCCGATCGAGCCGTCGTAGAAGACGCCGCGTTTGTTTTTATTTTCGCCCCAGTTCGTGCCGATCATCCAGTCGCCGCGACAGGCCGCGTAGTTCGAGCAACCGGAGAGGCTGCCGTCGTCCGGAGTAATACTGTTGCCGTCGGACGGGCAGAGGTACGCCGAAACCGTATAGGTGAACGGGTTGCGGGAACCGTCGGCCATCGGTTGCGCGTTCCAAGAAATCGGAATCGTGCGGTTGTTCGTGTAGTCGGTGTTGTACGGGTTGGCGTTCGCCGCCGCTTCGCAGTAACCGGTGATCGTTTCCATCAACGCGGTTTGTTCGATGTACGGAAGCAACAGCGAGAAAACGGAGTAGGTGTCGACGACGTCGATACGTTCTTTCGTGCCGTATTTGCAGAAACCTTTAATCCAGTATTCGTCGTTGTTTTGGTTCGGCAGACGTTTGTGCGCGTCTTCGAAGTTTTGAACCGCGAGGCCGAGTTGTTTCAGGTTGTTCGTGCACTGCATACGACGCGCCGCTTCGCGAGCCGCTTGGACGGCCGGAAGAAGCAAGCCGATCAAAATGCCGATGATGGCGATGACGACGAGAAGTTCGACCAACGTGAAGCCGAACAACCGCCCGTTCGCTTTAACGGTGCGAGCCATAGGAAGAAATCCTTTCAAAAGGGCGACGCGCGATTTTTGTCTTCATAATACTTTGTTAACGGGCCAAGGGATTATTGCAGAGCGCAAATGAAAAGTTCGGACGCGGCGTCGCTCCGTCGTTCGGACGAAACCGCCGTGTCGCGGCGCAAAACCGCGCCGTCGCAAAGGGTGAATAGTAAAACGTCGCGAACGACCGCCGCGACTTAATTTTCTCTATTATACGACGCCGTGAAAATTAAGTCAAAGATTTTTTAGGCTTTTCGCTTAAATATCGACGTAAAAAATCGCCGAACGCCCAAAAAACCCGAACGTTCGACGCTCGCCAAGAGCGCCGCGAAGAAAATTTGGAAAAAATTTTAAAAAGGCCGTTGACGAATTTGAAAGTTCGGTTAGAATGACTCCTGTAACGAGCAAGGAAACGGGCCGCTAACGCTTCTTCCTTCATCGTTGAGACAAGTCGATTTCGGTTGAACAAAATTCCCGAGTTTGTTCGTTGAAAGACCGCAATCGAAGCCGTCGGGGCGTAGCTCAGCCTGGCTAGAGCGCTACGTTCGGGACGTAGAGGTCGCACGTTCGAATCGTGTCGCCCCGACTTTTCGTTTTTTCTCTTTTTGAGCGAAAACGAAACCAACGTCGAAGTTCGTTCGTCGAACGCGGCGTTTTTCCCGAGGACGTTTTAGAAGGTTTTCGTCGCCGAGATTTTAAACCTTAGCGCGATCGACAAGTAGGCGCCGGTCAACGGCGCGTCGTTTCGCGTTTTAAACGCCCAAACCTAAAACGGGGCGTAGCTCAGCCTGGCTAGAGCGCTACGTTCGGGACGTAGAGGTCGCACGTTCGAATCGTGTCGCCCCGATTAACCGCGAAGTTAACGCTTCGCGGTTTTTTTGTTTCTTGACGCTTTTCCGACGGCGTTTTTCGCGACGCTCGCCGCTCTGTTTTCGCCTTTTTCCCCCAACCGCTCGTTTGCCGCGTCTTCGCCAATCGTCGTTTTTTCCGTTCTTTCCCGTTTTCGCTCAACCGCTTAATTTTGCCGCCTCGTCCTTCGCCCCAATTCCGCTATTTTACCCAACCTCTCGTTTGTCGCGCCTTGCCCAACCGTCGTTTTTTCCGCCCTTCCTTTTTTTTGCCCAACCGCCGATTTCGCCGCTTCGCTTACCGCTTTACTTTCGCTATTTTACCTTGATCGCCTATTTTTCGCGTCTTCGTCAACCGTCGCGACCGTTCCCCGTTAGCGTTCCGAAAAGCCGTCGAACGGCTCGAACCCCTTGACCTTCCGCTCCGTTTGCGGATAATGAAAATAAGTCGCGTTCCGAGCCGTCGTCAAACGCCGCTCCGCCGAACGCTCGACTCAAAAAACAACGCACCACCTCGAACGCCCGGAAAACCGCCGTCGGAAAGGCTCGCCATGAAAGATTATTTGAATTACGACAACCCGTTGATCGCTCGTTACGCCTCGAAGAAAATGAGCGAACACTTCGGCCCGCAAAAGAAATTTTCGACGTGGCGCAAACTTTGGATCGCGCTGGCCGAAGCGGAACTCGAACTCGGGCTCCCGGTGACGCAAGCGCAAATCGACGAGCTGAAAGAACACGTCGACGATATCGACTTCGACGTCGCCGCCGCGTACGAGAAAAAACTTCGCCACGACGTCATGGCGCACGTCCATACTTACGGCGACCTCTGCCCGAACGCCAAGGGCATCATTCACCTCGGCGCCACCAGCTGCTTCGTTACCGACAACGGCGACGCGATCCTCTACCGCGAAGCGCTCCGTATGGTCCGCGACCGCCTCGTCGTCGTCATCGACCGCCTCGCGAAGTTCGCCGCCGAGTACCGCGCTCTGCCGTGCTTGGGCCTGACGCACCTCCAACCGGCGCAACCGACGACCGTCGGCAAGCGCGCGACGCTTTGGACTTACGACTTCGCGACCGACCTCGAAGACCTCGAATACCGCATTGCGAACTTCAAAACGCTCGGGAACAAAGGCACGACCGGGACGCAAGCGAGCTTCCTGAAACTCTTCGACGGCGACCACGCCAAAGTCCGCGAACTCGAACGCCGCGTCTGCGACAAAATCGGCTTCGACAAAGCGTTCGCCGTTACCGGTCAAACGTACCCGCGCAAGCTCGACGCGCAAATTCTCGACGTCTTGTCGCGAATCGCCCAAAGCGCGCACAAGTTCGCGACCGACATGCGCATTCTCGCGAACAAAAAGGAACTTGAAGAACCGTTTGAAAAGAACCAAATCGGCTCGAGCGCGATGGCGTACAAGCGCAACCCGATGCGTTGCGAACGCGTCTGCTCGCTGGCCCGCTTCGTGATGAGCCTGCAATCGAGCCCGGCGATGACGATCGCGACGCAGTGGATGGAACGCACCCTCGACGACAGCGCGAACCGTCGTTTGTCGATTCCGCAAGCGTTCTTGGCGATCGACGCGATTTTGATCGTCATTCAGAACGTCGTCGAAAATATCGTCGTTTACCCGAAAGTCGTCGAGAAGAATCTCCGCGCCGAGCTGCCGTTTATGGCGACCGAAAACATCCTGATGGCGGCGGTCGAAGCGGGCGGCGACCGTCAAGATCTGCACGAACACATCCGCCAACATAGCGTCGCGGCGGCGAACGTCGTCAAGATCGAGGGCGGCGAAAACGACCTCCTCGAACGTCTCCGCAAAGACCCGGCGTTCGCGTCGGTCGATATCGACGCCGAGATGGACCCGTCGAAGTTCGTCGGGCGCGCGCCGGAGCAAGTCGACGAGTTCATCGCCGAAGTGGTCGAGCCGATTCGCGCTCGTTACGCCGACTTGGCCGCGGACGACGTCGATCTCCGCGTTTGATTTCGGACGCTAAATAACGCCGTTTTACCCGCCAACCGACGCCGCTAGCGTTCTTTCGGAACCAACGCGGCGCCGGTCGAGGGCGTTTTGCGTTTGCGGCGAACAACGACCGACGCAAAACCCTAAATAAACGACGGCGACGAAAAGTTCCGGCGGCGTTAGCGTCCCGACGCGAAGTCGGCGAACCCGGTTCAAACGAGCGGCGTTTTCCCTTTCCCAATATTTCCCCTCAACTTTCCCTAATCTTTACAGCGGCGTTTTTGAAGGAGGCGCGATATGTTGACTTACCAAACGGCGGGCGAATCGCACGGCAAAGGTCTCGCGGCGTTGGTCGACGGGTTCCCGGCGGGCGTTCCGCTCGACTCGGCGTTCATCGACGCGGAGCTTCGGCGCCGTCAAGGCGGATACGGTCGCGGCGGACGGCAAAAAATCGAGACGGATTCGGCGGAAATTTTAACGGGAATTTGGCGCGGCGTCAGCATGGGGTCGCCGATTCTCCTTTGGGTCAAAAACCGCGACTACAAAATCGACGAAATGCCGACGCCGACGCAACCGCGCCCGGGACACGGCGACCTGACCGGTTCGATGAAGTACGGCCAAGGGATTCGTCCGATTTTGGAGCGTTCGAGCGCTCGCGAAACGGCGGCTCGCGTCGCGGCGGGGGCGTTGGCGAAACTTCTTCTCCGCGAACTGGAAATCGACGTCGTCGGTTTCGTTTCGGGCGTCGGCGGGGTCGACCTGACGCCGGACGCCTCGACGGAAACGCTTTCGGCGCAAGAGTTGCGAACGATTCGCGACGGGAACGAAATTTTTTCGCTCCGCCCCGACAAAGACGCGGAAGCGAAGCAAGCGATCGACGACGCCCGAAGCGCCGGGGATACGATCGGCGGTTTGATCGAAGTTCGCGTTACGAACGTTCCGTTCGGGCTCGGGACGCACGCGCAATGGTCGTCGAAGTTGGACGGTCGCCTCGCGCAGGCGGTCGCGGCGATTCAAGCGATGAAGGGCGTCGAAATCGGCGCCGGGTTCGCGCTCGCGAAAACGCCCGGTTCGCAATCGCACGACGAAATTCTTTGGGACGCTTCGCTCCGCTCGACGCGTTCGCTCGGGTTCGTTCGTCCAACGAACCGTTGCGGCGGGCTCGAAGCCGGAATGACGAACGGCTGTCCGATCGTCGTTCGCGCCGCGATGAAACCGATCCCGACGCTTCTTAAACCGTTGCGTTCGGTCGACTTGGCGACGCTCGATCCGGTCGAGGCGGCATACGAGCGGAGCGACGCTTGCGCGATTTCGGCGGCCTCGGTCGTCGTCGAAAACGTCGTCGCGTTCGAGATCGCGGCGGCGCTCGTCGAAAAGTTCGGCGGCGACTCGCTCGACGAGATCAAAGCGCGAATGGAGCTGCAGCAAAAAACGTTAGAACTGCGTCTCCCCCGCTGACGCTTCCCGCGTTTCTCGTTCTCAAAACGCCGCCGAGTTTGCAAGCTCGACGGCGTTTTTTTACGTCGCGACGGGCCCGAGCGCCGTCGTTCCCCGCGTTTTGCGACAAAAAGTCGACGTTTGGGAAGATTTTTTCGCGCCGACGCTTGATTTCGCTAAGTCGATCGGGTACAATCGAAAACGACGCGATAAAAAGTCGCGCCGGGCGCCGCCGTTTCCGCCGACGCGGTTGTTAGCGGTAAAATTGAAGTCTTGAACGCAAAGGCGAGACGCGTCGGCGTCGCGCCCTCTTTTGACGCCCTAAGTAAAGCAAGAAGTGATCGCGGCGTTGCCAACGCTCGCAAGATTAGCGTAAAACAGGAGAAAAACCGTGTTGATTTTAAGCTTTTTTCTTCTAATTCTATTTTGCCTGGTCTTGCATCCCAAAGAAAATAGCGGCTGTTTGATTCTTTACGCGCTCCTTGCGTTTATCTCGCTTGCGCCCAACTTCCTTGGCGCTTCTTCGACGGTCGTATTGGCGACTTCCTTATTTATTCTCGGTTTGCTCGTCTGCGCGGTCAATATCGTCGAGGCGACGCGTCAAAGAACCGTTCCTCCTTTTATCGGCGGAGTTCTTTTATTTTTGGGCGTCGCTTCGTTTCCGGACGCTAGATTTTTGGGAACGCCTTTCTTCTATTACGCCAAAAAATACGTTTATCTATACGTTCTTTTCGACATATCGATTCCCGGCTTTATTTTATACGTCGTTTTATCCGCCTATCGTTTCGTTTGCGGTTGCCCGCGTCGTTTATCGCGTTTAAGTTCTCGGCGCGAACCCCCTGCGTCCGAAAATCAAGAGAGCGTCAAAGAAATGGAAAACGAGCGAAAACCGCCTCGCTGAAATCCCGGAAAACAACATGTCTTAAACCGTTCTAACAAACGAACTTACCGCCAAATTTCGCGAAAAAACCAATCGCCGAAGCAGCGGGAATGATTTTCGTTGCAAATGTTTTCATCGAACGCGTTTGCGAGAACCAACTTACCGGTTTCGGGTTTCGTCGCCTTTGGTCGCCGGAGTTGGGAAGCGTTCACAGCGACCGTTGGCGGGCCCCCTACCCGGAAGGCGAAGATATTAACCTGTAAACGCCGCGCTCCGCCGCCGTCGCTTCCCGCTTCCCGATTTTCGCTAAAACGCCCAAACCGCCGCCGAATCCGAAAACTCGACGGCGGTTTGGGCGCCGGGCGACGCTTCGAACGCCGCCCGACTTGCGCGCCTTGCGTCAAACGCCCGTTTGCGCGCCTTAACTAAGACGCCCGACTTGCGTTTTCAACGCCAAACGCCCAACTTATGCGCCTTGTCTAGAACGCCCGATTCAACGTCGGTCGACGGCGCTCGGCGCGTTCCGGTTACTTTTGACGCGCTCGGCGTTTCGCGGCTTTCGCCTTCATTCGCTCCGTTTGGAGCCCCATTTTCTCCGTCGGAAGCGACTTGAAGCCGTCTTTCAGGAGCGGCGAATCGTCGCGGAGTCGGTAATCGCCCGCCGCCGCGTCGACGAAACCGGGGTCGGCGCCGACGTAATTTCGCTCCATTTTCAGGTAGGGTCGCGCCTTCTCCTCGACGGTCGCGCCTTGCCATTGGCCTTCTCGGTTAACGTCCCAAGTCCCGCCGACGCAAATGTTTCCGGCGACAACGTTCCCTTCCGGCGCTTTCGGCGTCTTCCCTTCGTCGAAGATCGACGCAAGCTCCGGATAGCGCGTCGAATAGGGCGGCTCGTCGAACTCGATTCCGGAAATCGTCCCCTTTTCTTGCGCCTCTTTAATCCAACCGTCGGCGTGATCGGCGCACCAGCCGAGCGCCCGCGCGTCGACGTGAAGCGCCGGGCGGCAGTCGATGAAAACGTTGTCGACGATTTTCGAGTCGCGGCCGCCCCCGATGAACGCCGCTCGGGTAACGTTGACGAACAGGTTCCCGCGCATTTCCGCCGACGAGAACATATCGTCGAGATACATCCCGACGCAACCGCGGTTCTCGAAGCCGGTTATGTCGTGCAAGTAGTTATGACGCAACACGTTGCCGCGCATCGTCCAGTTTCGCCCGGTGTAAATCGCGCCGGCGTCGTTCGACTCGAAACAAACGTTCGCGATTTCGTTGAACTCGATAATATGTTCGTTCCCGCCGAACCCCATCCCCATATGCGGGGCGTTTTCGACGAGATTATGCGCTATATAGTTCCCGACGCCGTTCGTCGTGATTCCCGGCGCGTACACCCGTTGAATCCGAGCGTAATCGCGGACGTAATTTTCGACGACGCGGTTTTCCCCGGGAGAGAGCGTCTTGCGGTCGCCGCCGTCGACGATAATCCCGGCGCGCCCGAGGTTCCAAAGTTCGCACCCGCTCACCGAGCAACGATAACCCGCGAGGTAAATCCCGGTTCCGCCGACGTTTGAAATATCGCAGTTCTCGACCGAAAGCGCCGTCGCGCCGCCGATAGTGATTCCGTCGCCGCGCGAGCCGAGAATTTCGAACCCGCGAAGGGTCAAGTTCGCGACGCCCCCTCCGGTAACGACCGCCTTCGTTCCCGTCAGAAGGAAATCGCCGTCGCCCCAATTGTCGTTCCCCGGGTAAAAATAGAGGACGCCGGTTTCGCGATCGATATAATATTCGCCCGGCGCGTCGAGTTCCGCCAAGACGTTGAACGCGTAAAACCATTGCCCGACGCGGTAACCGTAAATATGCCAAGGCTCGGCGAGCGTCGCCGTTTTCGTCGCCGCGTCGAGCGAAACGACCCGCTGTTTTTGCTGCGCCCAGTCCCAGAACCAGTAACCGTCGACCCAAACGTCCTTTTCGGCGCCCCAGCGCGTCGGCGTTTCGTCGTCGAAGCGGAATTTGCCTTCGGCGATCCCCTTCGTTCCGCGAATATCGACCGGCGTCGTTCCCTCGGCGACGAGTTCGGTAATCTTCATGAAGCCGTCGTTCGGGTAACGGGCGATTTGGGTCGGCTCCCCTTGGAAAAAGAGTTCCGGCCCGTCGGCGGCGGTTCCGAGGTCGGCGATTCCTTGCGATTTTAGGTCGATTTTGACGATTTTATCGCGAACGTCCGCTTTCAACCGCCCGAGAATCGCCGCGTCGTCGAGCTTTTGCGCTCCGGTCAGGTAGCGTCCGCCGCAAAGTTGGACGCGTTCGCCCGGCGCCGCGCGCCAAACGATTCGACGTTCCGCCGACGCGCCGCCGTCTTCCGCGGTCAATTCGAGCGGTCGCGCCAACTCGTAAACGCCCGCTTTCACCTCGACCGCGAGCGGCCCGGCGTCCGGCGTTTCCTTTTTCAACGCTCGAACCGCGTCCCGGGCCCGTTCCAACGTCGCGAAGGGCCCGTCCGTCCCGGCGTCGTTCGGCGTCGCGAGTTTCCCCGACCAAGCGTCGTTCCCGTTTTTCGCGACGTAAAACGCCGCCGGAACCGAATCGGCGTTAAAGTCGGCGCCGCCTTGCGAATTTTGCGCGTTTTCCGCGACTTGCGCCGCTTCGCCGTTTTGCCCGTTTTGCGCCCCTTGCGCGACTTGCGCCGCCGTCGAAACGGAGAGCGCGGAAGCGGTCGAAATCGCCGTCGCGACGAGCGCCGCCGTTAAATTAAGGAAAGTTTGCCGTTTTTTCATTTGTTGTTTCTCCGTTTTTGTTAAACGCTCGTTTTTCCTTGCGCCGCGAACGCCGCCGTCGCGCCGCTCGACTTATCGGCCGACGTCCCCAACCGCCGCCGCGACGAACGCCGCCGGTAAATTGGAGAAAGTTTGCCGTTTTTTTATCGCCGTTTCTCCGTTTCGTCGTTCAATTTACCCGCCGACGCGCCGTTACTCGGCCGTCCAGCGGATAATCGACAGCGAACACGCCGGAATTTGAACGCGCCCGTCTTCAATGTTGAGCGTCGTTTTGCGCGGAACGACGTTGTTTTCGCGCCCGACGTCGTTGTAATCGTCCGGCGACGAACCGCTTAAAACGGTCGCGTCGATTTTACCGGCTTCGATCGCCGACGTCGGGAGGCCTTCGACCGAAATCGCGACGCTTTCTTTCGGGTCTTTGTTGACAACCGCCAGCGCGAAGTTCTTTTGCGCGTCGTCGCAGGTCAGCGCGGCGTCCCAAAGGGGCGTCGTTTGATTCTTGTGCGTCAAACGCTCGGCGTCGATTCGCGTCGGGACGACGTTCTTTTCCAGCTCGTTCGTATACATCTTGAAGACGTAAAAGGTCGAGCGGCGCACGATTCCGTCTTTATGAACGTAAAGCCCGCCGCGGGTGTTGATCATCGGCGAAAAGCAGGCGATTTCGACGTCGCGACCGTACCGCAGGCAGGAGTTGAGGAAACACGCCGAAAAGAGCGCGTCGGCCATCGTGTAAGTCGAGTTTTTATCGTTCTTATCGCGGGCCGCGACGTCCATTTTCGGGCTCCCGTGCCCCGGGTGGTGCCAGCCGCGGAGGTTCCATTCGTCGAAGGCGATTTTGACGCGCCCCCGCATTCCGACGCGTTCCAAGACGTCGATCGTGCGACGAATGTCGGCCTCCGGTCGCTCGGTGCGGAGCATGCAGTCGAGATACGGCGCCGGATTGTCGACGTGCGCCAAGAAGTCCCAGTACCCGTGAATCGAAACGTAATCGAGGAGATACCCCGCTTCTTTGAGGAGCGGAAGGGTCCAATCTTCGTTCGGGAGCGCGGCGGCAAAGAGCTTAATGTTCGGGTCGGTGTTGAGCATCAGTTTGCCGGACTCGCGAACGAACGGGCCCCACTCGCCGACCGTTTTCGCGCCCATCTCGTGTCGACCCCAGTTTTCGTTCCCGACGCTCCAATATTTGACGCCGAACGGCTCCGCGTACCCGTGTTTTTGGCGCATTCGACCGTATCGCCCGATATTCAGGTTGCAATATTCGACCCAATCGCTCATTTCCTCCGGCGTTCCGGTGCCGGCGTTGGTGCAGATGAACGGCTCGGCGCCGATTTCGCGGCACCAGCGGACGAACTCCGCCGTTCCGAACGCGTTCGAATCTTCGACGTGCCAAGCCTTGTCGTAAGTCGGTTCGCGATCCGGCCCGACGCCGTCGAGCCAATGATAAGCCGAAACGAAGCAGCCGCCCGGCCAGCGAACGATCGGAACGCGGACTTCCTTCATCGCCGCGACGACGTCCTTGCGGAAACCGTTTTCGTCGGCGAGGGGCGACCCCGGCTCGAAAATCCCGCCGTAAACTTGACGGTGGAAATGCTCGACAAAGTGCCCGAAAATCATCGGGTTGTAAGCAAACGGCTTTTCCGTTTCCGAAATCGTCAGCGCGTTCGCGACCGGCTCGTCGACTTTGTCGGTTAGATAAACCGCGTCGACTTTAATATGTCCCCAATCGCCCCCCGCTTTCTTGTCGAAGACGAGGAATTGCGCCGACTTCCCTTCGTATTTTTCGACGTTCCAAACGCGGCGGCGGAGCCCTTCGTCCCCTTGGCGCGAAACGTTGAAGAGCCCGGTTTCGGTCGCGACCGTTTCGCCGTCGACGATCAACGCGACGCCGGTTTCCCCCGGGAACGCGCCGCCGCCGATCGAAAAGACGAGATTTTTCCGCTCGATAACGAAGGGCGGCGACAGGAGCGTTCCGGTCGAATCGTCTTTCGAACGAGCGAACGAGTTGAGGAGCTTCGCCCCTTGCGCCCCGAAAACGCGCCCCATTCCGCCTTGAACGTCGACGCTGACCGCGCCCCCCGCGAACGCGTCGCCGGTCGCCGTCCAAGGTTTGCCCGCGAGACCGTCGTTGTTCTCCGCCTTCGCCGCGCCTTCGACTTGCGCTTTCTCGTCGACGACTTGAATTTTAAGACTCTCAAAATCGGAAATCAACACCGCCGGACGCGCCGCGCCCGACGCTCCGTTTTGCGCTTCCGCTTTCGCTTCCGCTTGATTCAAATCGGCGCCGAAACCGAACGTCGCGCCGCCCAAGGATATGCACGCCGCCAAAACGCTCGCCGCGACGTTTTTCAAAATTTTCATCTTCTTGCCTCTTAAAAAACTTAAAAAAACGCCGACGCCGCGCCCTTCGAACGGCGGCAAAAGTCGGCGGTCGACTTAATTTCAACGGTTCCGGGTTGCGAAAAGTTCGCCGCAAGATTCAACTTCCGCCCGCCGCCCGTTCAACCGCGTCGCCCCCGTCAAAACGATTGAAAAAAGACGCGAACGCGGCTGAAATCGCCCCGTTTTAAGTCGTCTTCGCGGACGCAAAAATAAAACGAGCCGCAGTCGCCCTGCGTCGAAGTCGGAGGCCAAGCGGT
>JAZNJF010000497.1:0-1524 GCA_045577885.1 Thermoguttaceae bacterium
AGCCCGGAGCCGGTCGGCATTGGCTGGATATAGTCGCCGACGACGCCGATAAACTCCATGCACTTGTTCGGGTAGAGCGGCGTTTGGCCTTCGGCGGTCGGGTTCGGCGTTTTAATCGTTCCGTACTTCCAGGCCATCGCGATGTAAGTGTCGATCATTCGAAGACTTTTACCGCCGCCGCCCGACGAGACGCGCCCGATGACCCGCTCGCTATAGCAAACGGTGTTCGTCGTTCCGTCCGTAACGCTCGCCAACGGAAGCCATTTCTTCGTTTGGAACGGGCCGCGCCCGACGCCCTTCATCGTGTAACCGTCGGTCTCGTAACTTTTACCGTGCTTAATGTGCATCGGGAAGTCGCCCATCGACACGAGATACGACGTCGCGGCGGTTCCCATCGTCGGGTGAACCGTTTCGGCGTAATAACCGGACGGGCAAAGGAGCGCCGGAATCTGCTTATTGCGCGTCGCCCCCATATGACCTTGCTCCATAAACGGGCAGAGCGCGACGAAGGTCGAGTCGCCTTCGCCGTAATCGGAGCCAAAGTTAGTCGACGGCAACTTGTTATGCGCGTCGGCATAGTTATGCGTCGCTAACACAAGTTGACGGATATTACTCGAACACTGCATTCGGTTCGCCGCTTCTCGGGCCGCTTGAATCGCCGGCAAAAGAAGCCCGACGAGGATCCCGACAATCGCGATCACCACCAAAAGCTCGACAAGCGTAAACGCTCGACGTTTCGACGTTTGCAACCCAATCCAACGGGTCGAGACGTCGTTCGTTTTTCTCTTTTCCATTGCGTCGACCACTCCTTTTCGATTTAGCGCGCGATATATTCGCGGCTTTTTCACCGCGCGATTCCGCCCGGCATTAATTAAATTAATCTAACTTTCATTCGTTTAAAAAAGCCGCGCGTTCATTTCCGAACGCCCGGCGGGCAATTTCATTCGTTCGATTGCGAACGTTTTTTTCCGGCAATTCTTCCCTTTTGCCCTATCGTTTCACGACGTTCGGCCCAACGAAGCGGCTCTAGTCGGCCAAACGTTTATTAGATTAATCTAATTTTAGTTGTCGAACAATATTTGTCAAGACGGTTTCTTTAAGGTTTCTTTTATTTTTTTGAATATTGCGGAAAATAAAAAAGAACGCCAAAAGAAGCGCGTTCCCGCTAAAACGCAACCGACGAAAACCTTGAATTTACAACAGAAAACTTGACAAACGTCGCGACAAAATCAAACGTTTTTCAACGAGTCGAGGAGTTTCGGCGAATCGCGACGCGTTCGGCGTTTTAAACTTTTGCGACAATCGTTATTTTCCCCATTCCCCATGTTAACGTCGACGCGCCCTAAAAGAAACGCGTTAATAAAAATCGATGGAAAATTTCGCCAAAAGCAAAAAAAACGCCGGAGCGAGTTCCCCCGCTCCGACGCTTTCGCAAATCGGCAAGTCGCGCCGACGCCTAACGCTTAAACCGCGACCGTTTCAACGTTTACAGGAAGATTAACGTCATAACGACCAAAATCGGGA
>JAZNJF010000498.1:0-4825 GCA_045577885.1 Thermoguttaceae bacterium
CTTCCTAAGACCGCTTGGCCTCCGACTTCCCCTCGAACCCCGAACCCCGTTTGCGACGTTCTTTCGCCGAGCGTCGCCGTCGATAGAGGCGCGTCCTATGAACCAAGAAGTCAATGTTTTAGCGCTCGTCAAAGGCAAAGAACGTTACGTTTTTCTTTACAGCGACTCGAATCAATCCGAAATGCTTCGCACCTTTGGACGTTACGCCTCCGACCCGGAACTTAGTTTCAGTTGGTACGACGCCGCCGTTTTGAGCCAAAAATTGCGCCGTAAAGCGCAACGCAACGAAGTCGCTTCCTTGATCGCGTCGAAAAAAGAGGGCGCGCGCACGTTGGACGAAATCGAACTGAAAATTGAAGACTGATCGGTCGTTTTATTCGCGCCGCGTTTTCGGCGTTTTTCCCGATTCGCTCTTATTCGCAACTCGTTTTTATTCCTTTTTTTACGCCGGCGGCGCGTCGAAACGTTTTCGACCGCCGCGTTTTTTTTGAGCGACGTTCGCAATGCCGTCCCCGCCGTCCAACGAAAGAAATCTGCGCGTCCCGATCGCGCGTTTTCTCCGCTATCTCGCCGTCGAGCGCAACTTTTCCGATTATACGATCAAAAGTTATCGCGAAGACTTGGAGGCTTGGCTCGAGTACGAACTGGCCGCCCGCGACGGCGTTTGTCCGCGTCCGGATCAAATTTCGGTTCTCGAACTGCGCGGCTATCTCTCGGCGATGCGGGAAGCCGACTATTCTAAAGCGACGATTTCCCGACGGTTAGCGTCGTTGCGCGGCTTTTATAAATTCGGCGAGCGCGAAGGTTGGGCGGTCGAGAATCCGGCGGCGGCGCTCCGCAATCCGCGCGGACGCCGTCCCTTGCCTCGCGTCATGTCGACCGACGACGTCTTGAAGCTCCTCTCGGCGCCCCCGGAAGACGATCCGCTCGGGCTCCGCGACCGGGCGATTCTCGAAACGATTTACTCGGCGGGCCTGCGCGTCGGCGAACTGGTCGGGCTCAACTTTTCCGACGTCGTTCTCGACGAAGACCTCCTCAAAATCCGCGGAAAGGGCCGCCGCGAACGTTTCGCGTTTTTAGGTTCGTTCGCTAAAGAGGCGATTCTCCGCTATTTGTTGACGTCGCGACGTTACCTGCGCGTCGCTTCGGCGGAACGCGGCCGTCGAAACCGCGACTATTTCGCCGCCGCGTCGCCGCCGTCGAACGAAGAGCGCGCGTTCGTCGCTCTTTTCGTCCGTTCGGCGTCCGCGCCGTCCCTTCCTGGTTTTCCCAACCTACCCGACCTACTCGCGTCCTCCAATTTCGCTAACCTAACCGGTTTATCCAATTCCGAAGTCGACGTTCCTCTTCCCGGCGGCGCCGTTTCCGCCCCCGACGCCGACGTTTCCGCGTCCGACGCCGACGTTTCCCTTCCCGACGTCGCTTCCGCGCCCGTCGCCGACGTTTCCCTTCCCGACGCCGCCGTCGCCGGTCCCCCGACGGCGAGCGTTCCTTTCGTCGACTTCCAAAATCCGGCGGCGCGGCGGCGTTGGGAAGCGTTCCTCGCCGAACCGATTTTCGTCAACAAAAACGGCGGCCGCCTCAACGTCCGCAGCATCGGGCGCAAGCTCGACGCTTACCTGCAAGAAACCGAACTCGACTCGAAGGCGTCGCCGCACACGCTCCGACACTGCTTCGCGACGCATTTGCTCGACTCCGGCGCCGATATTCGTTCCATCCAAGAGTTATTGGGACACAAAAACATCGTTACGACGCAAATTTACACGCACGTTTCGACGGCGTCGCTGCGAGCGATTTACGAGAAATCGCATCCGCGCGCTCGTCTCGGGCTCGACGCCGACGCGTTTCCGCCGTCGGAATCGCCGCCCGCCGCGTCCGTTCCCGTCGCCGTCGACGTTTCCCCCAACTTCGCCAACCCCGCGCAATTCCGATGACCGCCCTTCCCGCTTCGCCCAATCTTCCCAATTCTCCTAATTCCCCCGCTCCGTTGACGCGAACCGACGACGAACGCGGCGTCGCGACGTTGACGTTAAATCGCCCGGAACGTTGCAACGCGCTTTCGTTCGAGCTGTTGCGCCGTCTTCTCGACGAGTTGCGCCAAATCGCCGTCGACGATTCGACGCGTCTCGTCGTCTTGCGCGGCGCCGGAAAACATTTTTGCGCCGGACTCGACCTCGACGAAGCGACGAACGGAGCGCCGACGCCGTTGGAAACGCTCCGCGACGCCGGACTCGACCTCGACGACTTCCGCGTTCGCGTTTCCGAAACCGCCGAAAAATCAAACGACGATCGATTTTTCGCCTCCGAAGTCAATTTTCGCGACGCGACGCCGTTCAATCTCGCCGCGCAACCGTTCGCGCCGTCGTCAAACGCCGACTTTCCGCCGACGCTTCCGCGTTTCCAAGTCGCACCGCGTCTCGTTTTGGAGCTTTTGCGTCAAATTCGATTAACGCCGAAACCGGTCGTCGCGGCGGTTCGCGGCGCGGCTTGCGGCGGCGGCGCCGGACTCGTTTCCGTTTGCGATTTCGTCGTCGCCGACTCGACGTTTCGCGCCGTTTTCACCGAAACGAAACGCGGACTTTCGCCGAGCCTTCTCTTCCCGTTTTTGCGCCGAAAATTGCCGCTCGCCGCGCTTCAAGAGTTCGTTTTGACCGCCGCGCCCTTCGACGCCCCGCGCGCCGTCGACGTCGGGCTCGTTCAAACGCTCGTCGGCCCCGACGCCTTCGAAGCGACCGTCGCCGCCGCCGTCGACCGTTTTCTTGCGAACGAACCGCGCTCGCTCGCGACCGCCAAACGCCTTTTCAACGCCGTTCTTCTCCCGAACGACGCCGAAATTCGCGCCGGTTGGCTCGAACATTGCCGCTCTTGGGCGTCGAGCGCCGGGCGCGAAGGAATCGCCGCGTTTCTCGAAAAACGTCCGCCTCGTTGGACGCGTTGATCCTCCGTTCCGCGCGTTCGCCCGGTTTCCGTTTGCGCAATCCTCCCAATTTAACGTCGTTAGCGTTCCCGCCAAACGATTTTATCCGCCCGATTCTCCTTTTTAACGTTTAACGTTTCGCGTCGAAAAACAAAAAAAGACCGCGAAGACGCCCGTCGTCGGGCAATCTTCGCGGTCTTTTTAACGTTCGTTTGAGCGAACTCGCTAAAATAGAGAATTTGCGCAAACGCTAACGATTCGTGTAAACCTCAATCTCGCCGTTCGATTTCAACGCCCAAATTTGCCGCCCGTCCTCGCTAAGCGCCAAACCGATCGGCGACGCGACGCGCCCCTCGTTTTCCGTCGGAGGACCGGCCAAAAATTCGGAAATCCAACTTCCGCTTTTCGCGTCGAAAATTTGCAACGGCGACTTTTTCCCGCTCGCGCCGTCGATTTTTCCGGTTTCGGCGGTCGCGATCCAGCCGCTCGGCGAAACAACGAGCGCGACCGGATTCGCCGCGCCCGCGAACGCGCGCTCGGTCCCGGGCGTCTTCGTCCAAGAATGCTCCGCGTTCCAAACGCCGGAATCGACGTTAAACGCGTCGACGCGGAAAAGCCCGGAGTTCGCGACGACGATTTCGTTCGTCGTCGGCGAATAAACGACGCTCATCCGCGGCTCCGTCGCCGGTCGAAAACCGGGATAAGAAAGCGCTCCGTCCGGCGCGCCGATTTCGCAGTCGGGCGGCGTTTCCTTCTTTTCGGCGTCTCGCAACGCGTCGAGCGTTCGCCAAGAATACCGCCAAACGCGATCCGCGTTAAAATCGCCGACGAAAAGCCGTTCCGGCGTCGCCGCGACCGCCGCGACCTCCGCTCCCGGAATCGTTAAAATCGTCGTCGCTTCTCCCAGCGCGGCGTTTTGAGCGGTTCGAGTCGGCGCGCTTTCTTCGGAAACGCCGCCGTTCTTCTTTTCTTCGTCGTCGTTAGTTTCGCTCGTCGCCGCTTCGTCCGCGACGCGATCGGTCGCGAAGTAAATCGCGTCGATTCGCTCCGGATACGCGATCAAGAGCGCGCCGTTTTTTTCGCTCGTTTCGTCGGCGATAAACGTCAACGCCGTCGGCGCGTCCCCTTCGGCGCTTTTCCAATACTGAAGGCGTTCGCCGTCGACGACGCGGTACAACCCGACCCCGCCGCGATCGGCCAAAAAGAACTCGTCGCCCCAACCGGCGGCCAACGCGACCGGCTGTTCCGTCGTTAAATTCCGCAACGTCGTCGTCAACGCGAAATCGGGGCGAACGTTCGTCGGCGCCAACGGGAAAGGCCCTCCGTCCTTAACGCGCGGCGCCGTCAAAATCGCGACGCCGCCGACCAACAACCCCAACGCGGCGACGACCGTCAACGCCTTCCAAGTCGTTTGCGGTCGTTCAAGCGTCTTTTTATCGAAAATAACGCGATGAGAATGCCCGCCGGTGTCGGTCCATTCGTGTTTATATCCGAGCGCTTTTTTTTCGCGCCGTTCGTTTTTCGTCTCGTGTTGCATCGTCGCCTCGTCCGTTATTTCGAGCGAAATCGCGCCGCCTTTTTCCTTAAAAGCGCGCCGCCGTCGGTCGATTATACGACGCCGGTTTGCGATTAACAAGGCGTTTTCGTCGAATTTTCGTTAAAAACGTTCCAAGTTTTCGTTCTTTCGCCTCTTTCGTTCCGAAAAAGCGACGGCGGCGCCCCAAAGTCGGCGTTCGACGCGCGCTCCGTCCCTTCTTTCCGGAAAAAAGCGCTCGTTTCCGGCGCCGACGGTTCGCTCTCGACGTCGACCGGATTCGGCGTAAAACCGATCGCGACCAACGCGAGCGTTCCCCAACCGAGCGCCGTTCGCAACGGGCCGAGTCGCGTCGAATCGTCGGCCGTCGGCGG
>JAZNJF010000499.1:0-9346 GCA_045577885.1 Thermoguttaceae bacterium
AAAGACGCAAAAGCGACGATGAAAGAGACTCGCGACCGTTTTCGCGGCGCTTAGGAACGTCGCGAAAACGGGGACCGCGGGCCGGTCAAAAGTTGTTAATCAACGTTGCGTTTCAACGGTTGCGCGTCAAGGATGAATTTCGCGCGTTATTCGGCGATAAGGATCGTTTCGTCCGCGTAAGCGTCTTCGGTCGACGCGGCGATCGGCTCGGCGAGCTCCGGCGACGCTTCGAGTTCGTCGTCCGCGGCGATCGCGAAATCGGCGTTTTCGACGACGGTTTCGTTAGCGGTTTCGTTAGCGGTTTCGACGCGATCCGCTTGCGCGGCGGCCAACGCTTCGGAAACGCTCGCTTCGTTGGCGGCTTGGCGACGCTCCCAATCTTCCTTCGGATCGTAATCCGAGGAGGGGTTCGCGGCGACTTGACCGGCCGGCGCGGCGGACGCGGCGGACGAGGAGTCCCAATCGCCGCCGAGAGCGCGGTAAAGTTGGACGACCGAACCGGTTTGGTTCGCTTTGCTTTGAACGAATTGGAGACCGTTGTTGACCAAACCGGCGGCGGCTTCCAAAATCGGCTGAATGTCGCCGGCGCCCGCGCTCTTGATGACCAACGTCTTTTCGAGCGCGCCGAGGTACGCTTCGACGGCTTGCTCCAATTTTTGGTTGCGACCGCTTTCGTTGGCGTACATGACCAACGCGTTGTCGACGTCTTCGGCGGCTTCCAACACCGCTTGGCGATACGACGCGATCAACTCTTCTTGCATAAAGCGTTGCGCTTCGATGTTAAAGCGATATTTGCCGAAGTTGAGGATGTTCCAACGGAACGCCGGACCGACGCCCGCGGCGATCGCGTCGCTGTCGAACATGTTCGAGAACGAATTGGCTTCGAGCCCGAACGAGCCGCTGAGCGAGAACATCGGGTAAAGGTCGGCGACGGCGACGCCGACGCGAGCGTTTTGCGCGATAATGCGTTGTTCCGCGGCGCGAATGTCCGGGCGACGACGCAGCAAGTCCGCCGGAATGCCGACGAGGAGTTCTTGCGGAGGTTCCGGAATGCGCAGGTCTTCCAACAGCAAGTTGCGCATGATGGCGACAAATTGGTCGCGATCCGCTTCTTCGCCGCTGTTCATGAGGGCGCTAAGTTCTTCCTTGGTCGGAAGCGCGCGATCGTCCAGGAGGCGCGAGGCGACGAAATTGTCGCCGGTCGTGCGACCGAGGAGAATGCACAGGCGGTTGACCGCTTGTTGGTATTGCGTTTCCAACATCGAAAGCGTCGCTTCGGTGTTGTGCATCGGGCCGAGCGCGCGATAAATGTCGAGTTGCGACATCGTCCCGGCGGCTTCGTTGTTCGCGACGTAATCGACGACGCATTGTTGAACAAGAATGCTAATTTTCGCGCTGCGGATTTGGTCTTGGTACGAGCGCGCGTCGACGTAGGCTTGCGCGACGTCGGCGACGAGGATGACGTAAGCGTCGCGGTAGAGCCAACGTTGGACTTCCAAGTCCGCGTCGGCCGCTTCGATCGAACGTTGAATACGTCCGAAAACGTCGAGTTCCCAACTCATCGAGGTCGCCGTCGAGAAGACGTTTTGCGTGTTCCCGCCGTAAGATTGGTACGCGTAACCGCCGTCTTGAGCGACTTGCGGAAGGAGGTTCGAGCTCGTCGAACCGAGCGCCGCGCGCGCCGATTGGATGCGGAACAACGCCTCTTGGAGCGTCAAGCTGCCGGAAACCGCCTCCTGCGTCAATTCCGTCAGCGTCGCGTCGTTGATTTGGCTCCACCAGCTCGTTACGTCTTGACCGGCGATCGATCTGATTTGGTCTTCTTCTTTAGTTTCCGAATACGCGGAGCTTACTTGCTCCGAAACGTTCGGCTTTTGATAGTCGGAACCGACTTTGCACCCGCCGCCGACGACGAGGGCAAGGAGCGCGCTCAGCGCGACTCCGCGTTGAAAATAAGGTTTCATCCCTGATTACCTCTTTTTCCGTGATGTGAAAGATTTGACCGAAGTCCTAAGCGGTAACAATATCGTAAATTTCTTTCGCAAGACTTTAACCGGATTTGGAGATTTTACCGCCAAAGAGGGTCGCGACGGACGAAAGGAAAGACGCGGAACAACGGGTTGGAACGGTTGTTTTGGATGTGTTGGTCGCGCTAGTTACAACGGTTGTTCTGGTTGCGTAAAATAGGTAAGATTGCGGCGGCGGAATCGCGACGCTTTTTCGGCTCGTCGACGGGGAGAACTTGCGCTTTTTTGAGAAAAAAAGGGGAAAAAAAGCGCGCGTCGGAGGAGGGGCGGCGGAATAATCGGAACTTTTTGAGAAATTTTGAGTTTTTGGCAAAAAAAAGCGTTGTTTTGAGAGCGTTTTTGCATACCGCCGAAAAAGAGCGGCTAGCGAACGCTTTCGAGACGAAAAAAAGTCGAAAAAATTTTAAAAAATTTTTTTGTCCGGAACGCTCGACGCCGAACGCCGACGCGAGAGGACGAGTCGACGGATTAATCGGTAAAAATAGACTCCGCGCCGCGTCGCCGACGCAAGCGAATCGACTCGCGCGGTCGCGTCGATTAATACGTTATTAATATATACGTCGTTTTTGCGTTTTGCGCCTCTTGCTCTTTTGGAAAACTCGGGTATCCTGTAAATCGAAACGAACTTTTAATTTTGACGGTTGGAACGGTTTCGCCGCCGTCCGACCGCCTCGGCGCTAAGGGAACGCGAAACGCGACGCGCGCGCCGCCGTCGCCGTCGATAGGGAATCGACGCTTATTTTGTTCGCGTTCGAAGGAGAACACGTGTCAAACTTATCGTTAATTCGCGGAACGCTCTTCGGAGCGCTTCTTTTGGGAGCGGGCGCCGTCGCGCAAGCTCAGCCGGGAATGGCGCCGGCGTCTAAAGCGACGGTCGTCGCGGAACAAGCCGGAGAAGTTCACCCGGAAACGACGAAAAAATACGTCGCTTCCGTCGAGCCGATCGAGCGGGCCGACTTGGTCGCTCGCGTTTCCGGAACGCTCTTGGCGCGTCAGCGCGTCTTGGGGGACGGCGCGGGGCAAAAGCCGGTCGAAGACGGGGTCGCCGGGCTCTTCTCCGGTTCCGAACTTGTCGCGAACGCCTTGCAAAAGACGCTTCAAGATATGAACGCCGCCGGGCTTTTGGAAGATTTGCCGGGCGTTAAGGCGGCGATGGAAGACTCGCTGGCGCGCTTGCAAGCGTCGAACGCGGCGCCGAACGAAACGTTCGTCGAAGGCGGTCTCGTCAAAGCCGGGCAAAAGCTCTTCACCGTCGACAAAACGCGCTACCAAGCGAACGTCGGCGTCGCGATCGCGACCGTTCAAGAGTTGGTCGAACGAATTAAATACGCGAAAACCAATTTCGGGCGCGTCAGCTCGCTTTACGCGAAAAGCGCCGGTTCGCTCGACGATATGCAGAAAGCCGAAACGGAGCTGCGCAGCGTTCAAGCGCAACTCGGGCTCGCCGTCTCGCAACTGAAACTTTCGGTCGACGACCTCTATCACGCCGACGTTTATTCGCCGATCGACGGCCGCGTCGGCCGCGCCGAACGCACGACCGGGAACTACGTCTCCGCCAACGACGCGCTCGCGACGGTCGTCCAAACGAACCCGATTTACGTTCGGTTTTCGCTCAGCGAACGCGACTTCCTGACGATGTTCGGCGGCGACTTCGGACGAATGAAAAAAGAAGCGAAAATCGCGCTGAAACTCTCCGACGGCTCCTATTATAAAAAGCAAGGAACCGACGAAGTCTGTTACGGAACCGTTTCGATGCGCGACAACGTCGTCAAAACGACGACCGACACCGTCAAAATTTGGGCGACGTTCGAGAATCCGGCGTCGGCGAACGGCGACGAACCGCTCGTTCCGGGGGGCGTCGTTACGGTCGAGCTGACGCGCAGCGAAGACAAGCTCGTTCCGTCGGTCAAACCGTCGGCGGTCATGTTCGACGGCGAGAGCTACTTCGTTTACGTCCTGACCGACGAAATCTCGTCCGACGAGCTTTACGAAGAAATCAAGCGCGACGTCCGCTTCAAGGCGCAAGTCGAGGAAGTCGACGCCGGCGCCAAAACCCGCGACGAGTTCTTGGCCGAGTTTGTCAAACGATACGAAACGAAAGACCCGAAAACCGGCGAAGTCGTTTCGGTCGACTTTAAAGACGGCCAAGTCGTCGACGGCGTCGACAAAGCCGGGAACGCGCTCGATTACAAGATGATTCTGCGCCGCTCCGTCGTTCCGGGCCCGACGCAAGGGAACGTTCAAGCGATTTACTCCGGCCTCGAACCGGGCGACCTCGTCGTGATGGACGGGACGCACAAGGCGAAACCGTTCGAAATCGTCCGTCCGGTCGAAGCCGCGTTCGCCGGGTCGACCGCGCCGCGAGTCGACGGAGAAAACGCCGAAGCGACCGAAGCCGCGCCCGCCGACGAAACGGAAGCCGTCGAGGAAGCGTCGGCGCCGCAAGCCGCGTCGAGCGTCTTTTCGAAGGAAAATCTCCGCTTTTTGGCGACCGGCGCCGTCGTCGCGTTCCCGATTTTAGGCTTCGCGTTCTTCCGCGCTCGCCGTCGTTCCGTTAAGGACGGGGAGGCCGAACTCGAATGATTTCCGACGTTTTTATCAAACGGCCTAAACTGGCGATCGTTATTTCGTTGTTGATGATCCTCGCCGGGGCGATCTGTATTCCGATGCTTCCGGTCGCGGAGTATCCGGAGATCGCGCCGCCGACCGTTCGCGTTTCGACGAGTTACGTCGGCGCCAGCGCGCAGGTCATCACCGAAACGATCGCCGCGCCGCTCGAAGAGCAGTTCAACGGCCTCGAACACTTGCTTTATTACTCGTCGACGAGCGACAACAGCGGGAACTACTCCTGCACGATCACGTTCGAATACGGCACCGACGCCGACATCGCGCAGGTCAACGTGCAGAACGCCGTCAAGCGCGCCGAGCGGGTCTTGCCGCAAGAAGTCAAGAACCAAGGCGTTCAGGTGCAAAAGCGGTCGAGCGACATCTTGTGTATGGTCGCGTTCTTCACCGACCCGACCGTCGCGCCGGAGCGCACCGTCAGCGACTTGAGCAACTACGTCCGCACCAACGTCAAAGACGACATTGGGCGCGTCGACGGCGTTAGCTCCGCCGACTTGCAGGGCGGCTCCGTGTACAGTATGCGCGTTTGGCTCGACCCGCTTCGCATGTCCGCGATGGGAATTTCCGCAAGCGACATTTCGAAAGCGATTCAAACGCAAAACATTCAAGCCGCCGCCGGTTCGGTCGGGGTTGAAAAGTCGAACGACTTTATCCAGTTCAAAATCAACGTTCTCGGACGTTTGAAGACGGTTGAGGAATTTGAAAAGATTATCGTTCGTTCCGACGAAGACGGCGACGTTACGACGCTTGGCGACGTCGCTCGGGTCGAACTCGGCGACGAAACTTACTCGGCGCACGCCGCGTCGAACGGGAAAGAGTGCTGCGGGCTCGGCATCAACCGCACGACCGACGCCAACGCGCTCGACACGATCGAAGCGGTCAAGGAACGCTTAAAGGAAATCGAAAAACGTTTTCCGGAAGGGATTTCGTATCAAATTGTTTACGACCCGACGCAATTCATTCTGTTGACGTTGAAGGAAGTTATCGTTACGTTGGTCGAGGCGCTCGTTCTCGTCGTCTTCGTTACGTACCTCTTCCTGCAAAACTGGCGCGCGACGCTGATTCCGGCGATCGCGATTCCGGTCTCGCTCGTCGGGACGTTCCCGATCTTGCTTGCGCTCGGGTACAGTATTAACCTGTTGACGATGTTCGGTTTGATTTTGGTCGTCGGCTCCCTCGTCGACGACGCGATCGTCGTCGTCGAGAACGTCATGACGAACGTCGAAAAGGGGATGGATCCGCGCGAAGCGACCCGATTCGGGATGCGGCAAATCACCGGCGCCATTATCGCGACGACGTTGGTAACGATTTCGATTTACGTTCCGATCTGCTTCTACGGCGGGATGGTCGGCCAAATTTACATGCAGTTCGGCGTTACGATGTGCGTCGCGTTGCTTTTGTCGACCGTCAACGCGTTGACGCTTAGCCCGGCGCTCTGCGCGATTTTGATCAAACCGGCGAAAAAGGGCCGAATCGACTGGTTCGGCTGGTTCAACAAACCGCTCGAAGGTTCGCGTCGCGTTTATCTTTTCTCGGCGAAGTTCTTGGTGCGTCGCGGTTTGATTACGGCGCTTCTCTTCGCGGGAATCGTCTTCCTGAACTTCAAAATGTACGGGATGATTCCGACGGCGTTCCTCCCGGACGAAGACAAAGGGACGATTATGTGCAACCTCGAGTTGCCGCCGGGCGCGACGCTCAAACGCACCGACGAAGTCGTCATGAAGATGAACAAAGCGCTCTTGGAAATCGAGGGCGTCGACAACGTGATGATCGTCAGCGGTTTCAGCTTCACCGGCGGGAACGGCGAAAACGCCGGGATGGCGATCGTCAAGCTCAAGAACTGGAACGAACGCAAGACGCCGGAGTTGCAAATCGACGCGATTATGTCCCGCATTCAAGCCGCTTGCGCCGACATTCCGCAAGCGAAGATTATGTGCATGAAGCCGCCGGCAATTATGGGGCTCGGGATGGGGACGCAGTTCGCGCTCTGCATCACCGACGACTCGACGCCGCAAGACCTGTCGAACCAAGTTCACTCCGCGACCGCCGAGCTGATGCGGACGCCGGGGACGCTCTTCGCGTCGAGTTCGTACAACGCCGAAACGCCGCAGCTCGAGCTGGAAATCGACCGCGAAAAAGCGGAGCGAATGGGCGTTCCGATCAACACGATCTTCACGACGTTGCAAAACAAGCTCGCGTCCTTTTACGTCAACGACTTCAACTTGATGGGGTACGTCTTCAAGGTCAAGGTGCAGTCGAAACACGACGAGCGCGGGTCGATCGACGACATTTACAACTTGAACATTCCGAACAAATACGGCGAAATGACGCCCTTTAGTTCGCTCGGGACGGTCAAGCACGTCGTCGGGCCGCAGTTGATTCAGCGGCACAACCAGCGCGTTTGCGCGAACATTACCGCCGTCGCGATGGGCGTCAGCACCGGCGATTATATGAAGGCGATCGAAAACCTCGACATGCCGAAAGAAAGCTATATGATCGAGTGGACGGGTATGAGCTATCAAGAACGGAAGAACCAAGGGAAGATCGGTTTCCTCTTGGCGCTGGCGTTCGCGTTCGCGTACCTGTTCCTCGTCGCGCAGTACGAAAGCTGGACGACGCCGATACCGGTCGTGTTGTCGGTCGCGGTCGCGACGCTCGGCGCGATGCTCGGTTTGATGTGGGGCTTGGCGACGTACGGCGCCGCGATGGCGTCGGTTTACTCGATGAGTATTTACGCGCAGTTGGGGCTGATCATGTTGATCGGCTTGGCGAGTAAAAACGCGATTTTGATGGTCGAGTTTTCAAAAGTCGAACGCGAAAGCGGCGTCCCGATTCGCCAAGCGGCGCTCAACGGCGCGAGCCAACGTTTCCGCGCGGTCTTGATGACGGCGATTTCGTTCCTCTTCGGCGTTTTCCCGTTGGTCGTCGCGACCGGCGCCGGTTCCGGGAGCCGTCGAGCGATCGGAACGACGACGTTCGCCGGGATGTTGTTAGCGACGTGCGTCGGGATTGTTTTTGTTCCGGCTCTGTACGCGCTTTGCGAACGAATGCGCGAAGGAACGGCGGTTCTCTTTGGGAAGAAACCGAAGGAAATGATCGCCGAAGAAAAATGGCGCGCCGAGCGTCAAGCGGCGAAAGAAGCCGCGTTGAATTCCGCGGCCGCGGAAGCGAAGGACGCCGAAACGTCCGAAAGCGCTTGACGTAAAACGGTCGACCGTCGGCGACGCGTCCTCGACGACGCGTCGCCGCGAGCCGATCTAAAGCCGAAACGTCGAAACGCCCGCTCGACCGAACGTCGAAGCGGGCGTTTTCGCGTTCGGCGAACGAAAAACGAAAAATTTGCGTTAAAATAAACGTTTAAGACAAAATAGGGAGAAAACGCAATGAAAAAAGTCTTGATTTTGTCGTCGACGCCGCGTCGAGGCGGGAACTCCGACGTTCTTTGCGACCGTTTCGCCGACGGCGCGCGCTCGGTCGGGGCGGAGGTCGAAAAGATTTTGCTCCGCGAGAAGAAAATCGGCGTTTGCGTCGGGTGCGGCGCGTGTTCGTTCGAGAAAAAGCCCTGTCCGCAAAAAGACGACGTTAACGAAATCGTCGAAAAAGCGATCGCGGCGGACGTAATCGTCTTGGCGACGCCGGTCTATTTTTACTCGATGAGCGCGCAGCTGAAAACGCTGATCGACCGTTTTTGCGCTCGATACGAAGAGGTCGTCGGGAAGGAATTTTACTTTATCGCGACCGCCGCCGACGATTCGAAAGCGGCGATGGAGCGAACGTTCGAGGGAATGCGCGGTTTCCTCGACTGCCTGCCGGACTCGAAGGAGCGCGGCGCGCTTTACGGCGTCGGCGTTTGGCGCGTCGGCGAAGCGGAGAAGTCGCCGCTCGTCGACGAAGCGTTCGCGTTGGGGAAGACGGTCGCCGACTGACCGCGAGGATTTCGCCGTCGACGGCGCGAGCGGACGCTTGTTAAAGTCGACAAAACGGGCAAAATAAGCAAAAACGTTAAAACCGTTCGCGTTCGGAGCGCAAAAACTCCGGTCGCGAACGGTTTTTTGATATTTAACCGCAAAACGGCGACGTTAAACGAACGACGTCGCGTTTTAGCGATTTGGTTTCCGCGTTCGTTTTCCGTTTGGTTTTTCGACGGTCGAGGCCGGGGAGCGCGGCGACTCAACCGACCTTGCGTTCGGCGAGGAATTCGTCGAGAATTTGCGCCGCTTGCGCGACCAACTCGGAGCAGGGACGCTTCTTGTAATAGTCGGCGGTTCGTTTTTCCGGCGTCGGTTCGGACGTTTTTTCGGTCAGTCCGAGGAGTTCGCGGCAAATAATCGAGCCGTTCGACTCGCGGAAGCGACGCGCCAACTCTTGAATATCGCGATATTGCGTCGTTTTCGTTTCGCTATCTTTCGGATCGTCCGCGCCGCGAAGCGTTCCGAGAACGAGGAACATTCCGGAGACCGCCCCGCAAACTTCGCGCAGACGCCCCATTCCGCCGCCGAACGACGACGAAATCCGCGCCGCCGTCTTTTCGTCGAGCCCCGTTTCGTCGAGGAACGCGAGGAAAACCGCTTGAGCGCAGTTGTACCCTTGTTCGAAAAGAGCGCGAGCTTTGACGGCGCGCGGCGAGTTGAATTCGGTCGGAGCGGAAGCGGTCGGCGTCGACATAACGGCGGTTCCTTTCGCGAAAAAAGGGG
>JAZNJF010000500.1:0-1768 GCA_045577885.1 Thermoguttaceae bacterium
TCGAACGACGAACCGAGCAAACGCGCTGCGAAATCGGAAGGAACGGACGGCGCTTGGCGCGTCGCGGGAGCGAAAAAAGAAGCGGAAACGACCGTTTCGTCGCGTTCTCCGATCGTCGAAATCGAAACGATCGGTCCGAAAAATTTGGTCGTCGGACAAGAGTCGACGTTCAAAGTGCGCGCTCGCAACGTCGGGAGCGTCGCGGCGCGGAAGCTGGTCGTAACGACGGAGTTGCCGGAAACGGTCGCGGTCGCCGCCGTCGAAGCGAAAGTCGGCGACGCGCAAATCAAGACGCGCGACGTCGGGTTCGACGGCGAATCGCGGCGCTGCGTTTGGGAAGTCGGAACGCTCGACGCGGGCGCTTCGGCGGAACTCGAATTGACGATGACGCCGCAAAAGCGGAGCGCGTTCGAGTTGGTCAGCCGCTTCGAATGCGAACGAGCGTCGGCGCGGACCGGCGTCGAAGTCGTCGAACCGATTTTGGAAGCTCGCGTCGAAGGGCGCGACGCGATCGAATGGGGCGTCGAGGACAAGTATCGCCTCCGCCTGCGCAACGTCGGGAACGGCGACGCGCAAGACGTCGAACTCTTCGTCTCGACCGGCGAAACGAGCGCGACGCAACGGATCGGCGTCCTGAAAGCGGGGGAAGAAAAGTCGATCGAAATGGCCGTGAAGACCGTTTTGGACGACGAAATCGCGATCGAAGCGCGAGCGACCGGCGCGTACGGCGTCGAAGCGCGAGCGTCGAAGAAGATCGCCGTTTTGCGCGGCAAGCTCGACGTCGCGATCGAGGCGCCGGAGTTGCAGTTCGTCGACGGCGAGTTCGAAGCGCTCGTTCGCGTTAAGAACGTCGGCGACGCTCCGCTCGAAAACGTCGACGTCGCGGCGCAAATTCCGACGACCGTCGAGACGCTCGCTTGCGACGGTTCGGCGCGCCGCAACGTCGAAAAAGGGCGCGTTTACTGGACGATTCCGCTCCTGCGTCCGAACGAAGAAATCGTTTTCAAGACCCTTTGCCGCTTGACCGAAACGGGCGACGCGACCTTCGCCGTCGTCGGCGCCGACCAAACCGGCTTGACCGCGCAAAACGAAACGACCGTTCAAGTCGAGTCGATCGCCGTCTTGGCGATGCGCGTCAACGCTCCGAAGGACCCGGTCGCCGTCGGGAAGGAATGCGTTTACGAACTCGTTATCGAGAACAACGGAACGAAAGACGCGACCGAAATCGAATCGGGCGTCTTCCTCGGCGTCGGTTTGAAACCGGTCGCGGTCGAAGGCGGACTCGGAACGGTGAGCGAAGCGGAATCGAAGGTCATTTTCCGCAAAATCGAAAAACTTCCGGCGGGCGAACGCGTCGTCTTCCGCGTTCGAGCCGAAGCGTTGGAAGCGGGGAATCATAAGGTGCAAGCGATGTTGCAGTCGATTCCGGAAGAAGCGCGCTTGTTAAGCGAAGAAATGACGTACTGTTACGAGCGTCCGACCGGGCGCCGTCAAGTCGGCAAAACGCCCTCGATGGTCGCGCTCGAACCGTCCGAAACGGACGCGACGACCCGACGTTGAACCGAAACGCGGTAAAACGGCGAAATTAAGTCGAGTTTGACGAGTAATTTGGAGGCGAGCCGAATCGCTTCTCCGGCGCGACGTCGGGGAACGCGGTTCGACTCGTTTCGTTTTTGACGCTTGGGAGAGCGGAGAAGAGTCGGAGAAATGCGAGAAATGGGAGAAACGGCGAAAATAGGGGAAGTCGGATCGTAGCCATGTCGTTCTG
>JAZNJF010000501.1:0-16917 GCA_045577885.1 Thermoguttaceae bacterium
GGGCCTCTTCGGCGGCGCGGTCGTCAACGGCGGGACGCTCGACGTCCGCGATTCCCTCTTCCTCGACAACTCGGCGAAAAACGGCGGCGCGCTTTCGAACGCGAGCTCCGGCGTCGCGACCTTGGAAAACTCGACCTTTTGGGCGAACCGCGCGACGCAAAACGGCGGCGCCGCGCACTGCGTCGGTCAAACGGCGTTCAAAAACGCTTACGTCGCCCGGAACGTCGCCGCGACCGCCGCGAGCGCCGCGACTTATCGCAACCCGGCGTCCGAATACGAACCGACGTTCGACGCGAAATCGACGCTCGTCGACAACGTCGCCGCGTCGAACGCCTCGACGCCGACCTTCGCCGACTCGATTCTCTTCCTCGACGCGGAAACGAACGCCCCGCTCGACGGCGCGCCCCTTAATTTCGGCGACGTCGCGGTCAACGGCGCCGACGCGACGCGAACGGTCGCGATCCTGAACGCCGGCGCGGAAACGGTCGCCTTCTCGCGACTCGCGCTTTCCGGCGTCAACGTTTCGACGCTTCTTTACGAGTTCCGCCGCGCCGACGGTTCGACGGTCGACCCGACCGCCTTCCAACTCGCGCCCGGCGAAACCGTTTACGCGACGCTGACGGTCGATCCGACGAAGCTCGGCGCGAAATATTTCGCGTTCGACTGGACGGCGCGAACGGTCGCCGACGGTTCCGGCGCGCTCGGCCCGGCGGAAACGGCGCGTCTCTCGGCGAGCGTTCAAGTCGAAAAGCAAACGTCGGCGAACGTTTCGGGCGTTTCGTCGATTCAATTGAGCGTCGCGGCGGAAGAGTCGTTCAACTTCGCGTTGCGAACGAAACCGACGTCGAACGTCGTCGTTTACTTAGCCGCTCCGGACGGCGTCGTCCTTTCGACCGACGTCCTCGTTTTCACTCCGTCGAATTACAACGTCGCGCAGTCGGTCGGCGTTTCGCTCGACGAAGCCTTCGTCGCCGACGGCGGCTCGTTCGGCGACGCGGTCGTTATCGAGCCGAAAATTTTATCGTCCGAAACGGCGTTCGTCGGCGCGACGGTCGCGGACGTTTCGCTCGGCGTCGGCGCTCGCTTGACGTTCGTCGGCGACTCGGTCGTCGATTTGAGCGCGGTCGTCGACGGCGAAACGACCGTTTGGGACCTGAACGGCGACGGTTCGTTCGAAACGCGAACGCAAGGCGGAACGCCGACTTGGATTTCGTCCGCCGACGTTTCGACGACCGCGGACTTTGTCGCCTATCAAACGATCGGCGCGGACGGCAAGCGCCAAACCGGGCGCGCGGAGGTCTTGCGGGTCGCCGCGGCTCCGGTCGTCTCGGCGGAAACGACCGTTTTCTCGGCGCTTCCGGGCGTCGTTCGTTTGTCGTTGACGAGTCCGGACGCGGCGATTACCCGTTGGCGCGTTAATTGGGGGGACGGTCGCCCGGCCGACGTTTTGGACGAAACGGCGACGTCGGCGGTCTTCGGACACGTTTACGACGCGGACGGCGAGTACGCCGTTCGCGCCGAACTGATCGACGCGAACGGCGTCGGAACCGGCGTTTGGTCGTTCGTCGGAACGGTCGTCGTTTCCGGTCTCGGAACGTCGCAAGCGGTCTTCGCGGAACTCGGCGCGACCGCCGAAACGTCCGAACCCGCCGCCTTCGCCGATTTTAACGCCGACGCCGACGCCGCCGACTTTGCCGATTTTTACGCCGACTCTGCTTTCGCCGTCGCGGAAACGCTCTCACCGGACGCGGTCGCGTTCTCGTCGGCGCTCCTCGACGCGGAAAACGAACGCCGCCGAAGCGTCTTCGCCGACCTCGACGAAACGCTCGACCGCTAACCGCCGAAACCGCCGAGCCAACCTCGCCGTTTCCTCGTTCGACGATTCGTTTCCCGCGGAATCCGTTCGAACCCGATAAAAACGTTAAAAGCGCGACGCTTCCCGCAAGAAACGTCGCGCTTCTTTGTTATTTCGTCGTTTTTTCCAACGCGTTCGAACGTTCCGACTTCCGTTCCGCCGCCTCGGCGAACCCTCGCTAGAACGTTCTAAATCAAGACTTACGACTTAAAGCGAGTCGAAGTCCGAAATAGCAAGTTTCCATTGCAAACGGGTCGTACGCCTCTCGCTCCGTCGGGTCGACTCCCAACTTGACGCCGCGTTTGCGCCGCGACGCCGGAGGACGCCGTCCGCTAACCGCGAAAAAGCTCAAACCGCGTCTTGACCGACGCCGAAAACCGACGTCCGACGCTCTGTAAACGGCTAGCTCTTGCGACTTAAAGCGAAACGAAATCCGTAACAGCCGCCGACTAGACTCCCCCGGCGTCTCGTCGGTTCCGCTCTATGTCGTGAATTCGCCTCGCAGCGCCAAGGGTCGTAGTCCCAGCAACCGCCGCGCATCACTCGCTCGCCCCCCAACAGCGGCTCCCACGGCAGCCCCGTCGGATCCGTTTGCGCCCCCGAATCGTAGGCGTCGTACCAATCCGCGCACCACTCTAGAACATTGCCGCACATATCGTAAAAGCCCCAATCGTTCGCGGCGTAACTACCGACTTCGGTCGTCCGCCCCATACGTTCTTTCGTCTCGTCAGAGCCGCAGTTTGCCTTATCCATATTCATCTTTTCCCAGAAATACGGGGTTGGAACAGAAACGCCCGCCCAACACGCGTACTCCCATTCCGCCTCCCAGGGTAATCGGAACTCAAAACCGGAAGGCGCGAAACCGTCCGCGTTGAGTTTCTCAATAAACGCTTGGCAATCCTGCCAACTCACGTCTTCCACCGGAAAGCGCGACGTATCCAAACCGCGCGCTTTCTCCGCGCCGGCGCCCGTTGAACAAAAATAACTAGGGTTAGCGCCCGTCAAAGCCTCCCACATCTCTTGCGTAACCGGAGTCTCCAACAACCAAAAACCTCGCGTTAACGTTACACAGTGTTCCGTGTCGCCGCAGTTCCCCCACTCCTCTTCCGGGACTCCCATCAGAAACGTTCCCGGCGGACAGTAGCGGAACGCGAATTCGACGCCCTTAATCGTCAACGCCTTTCACGTCCCCGCCGCCGGACTCGAATCCCAACCGACGTTCAAGTCGTTTTCGCAAGTCATTGTATTTCCTCCGTTAACAATCTATCCAACGCCAACCGATACGCGCCGCGAACCGTCGCGCCAACGCCTATTCGACGTAAAATCGCCGCAACGCCAACCGATAGGCGCCGCGAAATCGCCGCGCCAACGCCTATTCGACGTAAAAATCGCCGCGACGTTCCCAACGCGACGCTCGCTTCTTACCTTACAAAAGCGCAAAAACCGGAAAAATTCGGCGGCAAAAAAGAAAAAAACGCGAAATTTTTCACAAAACCCGAATAAAAAACGCTCAAAAGAGAATGTCTCCGCTCAAAAACGCTTCTTCGCGACAAATTTCTTTATATTTTAACGAAAAAAACGCTTCTTCAAGAATAAAGCGCCACCGCGACGCGAAATTTCGGCGAAAAATTTCCCCAACGCTAAAACCTCAAACGCCAAACCGCCGCGACGGCGCAAAAACGCGAATCGTCGCGGCGGTTTCTCGACGTTAACGTCGCTCGGTTCGGGCGGTTTCGGTCAGTTCGCCTTTTTCGAACGGATTTTCAGCTCGCGCGCTTGGACGTCGTAAAAGTAAACGTCGCCTTCCGGGAGCTTCGGCAGAACGATTTGGTTCGCCTTGATAATCTTCGTCATAAACTCTTCTTCGGAGTTCGGATAGCGGCCTTCGCTCGCTTGGAAGAGGTTCATCGCCGACGGAATCTGCATTCGGAAAACCGCCATTTCTTGCGCTTTAAAGTACGTCGACACCGGGACGGTAACGATCGACATAGGCTCTTCCGACGTAACGCCGTACTCGCCCTTGCCGGTCGCGCCGACGTCGGCTTTTTTCTCGACGTATTCCGCTTCCGGTTCCGCCGCGTTTTCGGTCGTTCCGGCGACGCTTTCGGCGGTCGTTTCGCTCGTCGTCGCGGCGTCCGCGTTCGTTTCGCTCGTCGTCGCGGCGTCTTCGCCCGGCACCGGGATCGGTTCCGAACATCCGCAAACCGCGCAAAGCGCCAAGAGTCCCGCGCCGAACGTTAAACCGCCCCAATTACGCGTTTTCTTCATTTTACCGTTTCTCCTTTTTTGAAAAATTTTAACCAAATAAGACTTCGCTTCCAGCGTCAAAAGTCGTTTTTCAACGTTTTTTCATTTCCGCGACGCGTTTTCGCAACCGCCGCCCCGCCGCGCCAAACCGACGACCGCCGTTTTGACTTCCGTCGAACCGACGCGCCAAACCGACGACCGCCGTTTTGACTTCCGCCGAACCGACGCGCCGAACCAACTTCCGCCGTTTTGCTTCCGACGAACCGACGACCGTCGCCCCGCTCCGCCGCTTAACCGTTCGCCGTCCGACGCGAGCGCGCCCGGTTGAACTCGTATAAAAAGACGCCAACCGAAACGCCAAGGTTCAGCGAGTCGACGTCCGGCCGCATCGGAATCATTACCGAACGGTCGCACGCGGCGACGAATTCCGGCGTCAACCCGGAGTATTCGTTTCCAAAAACAAACGCGGTTCGTTCCGGCCAAGCGTCGATTTCCGGCAGGGACGCGGCTTCGTCGTTCAAAACGGTCGCGAAAAAGCGGACGTCCCGACGTCGGCGCGCTTCGGCGATCTCGTCGAGCAGATTCTCGGCCCGGAAAATCGGCGTTTGGAGGACGCCCCCCATCGAGACGCGGAGCGCCCGACGCGAAAACGGGTCGCAACACCGCTCGCCCAAGACGACCGCCTCCGCGCCGAGCGCCGCCGCGCAACGGAACGCCAAACCCAAGTTGTCCGGCTTCGTCGCGTCCGGCAAAACGACGAACGCGCCGCCGCGTCGCGACAGAAAACGCGTTCCGCTCCCGGTTTCGCCGACTTGCGCCGCTTCGCTCGTCTTTTCGTTTTCGCTAATTTCGCCCAATTCGCTATTTTGGTTGGTTTCGCCGCCGAACGCCGCGTCGAGCCCTTCGAGAAACGTCGGAATCGGCGCGCGCTTCCCGACGGCGAGTATCCCTTGATGAAACTCGAACCCGACCAACTCGTTCGCGGCGGCGCGCTCGTCGACGCGGTAAATCGGAACGTCCGCCGGAACCAGCGACAAACAGTCGCCAAGCCCGGTCTCTTTGCGCGTCGTCAAAATCGACTCGACCCCGAACCGCGACCGCAAGAGCCGCTCGACGACGAGCGCGCCCTCGGCGACGAAAATCGATTCGCCGCGCAACGTTCGCTCGCGCAAGTTCCGATAAGGCCGCAATCTCGGGTCGTCGAGATTGTCGACGCAAATTTCCCGCGTCGCCGCGTCGCTCATTTCGTTCCGCTCTCCGTTTTCCGTTTGTCGTTCGGTCGTTTGGCTCCGGCTCGCTCGACTCGTTTCGAACGCGTTTCGGCGTCCGGCGTCGTCGTTCGCCGTCATTAATATTAATAAAGAACGCCGCTTCGTCAAGCGCCCAGTTCTTCGGCGCGACGCAAATCCTCCGCCGCGCCCGTTTCGTCGCCGAGCGCTCGTTTCGCCAAGCCGCGATACCGGAGCGCGACGCCGACCGCCGCGTCGACGTTCAAGACCGCGTCGCAAAGGCGCAACGTCTTTTCCGGCGCGCCGCGACGCAGCCAAGTCCCGGCGCAATGCGCTTGCGCGATCAAGAAACTCGGGTCGATCAAATACGCCGTTTCGAAATCGACCGCCGCCTCGTCGTCGCGCCCCAACGCCAACTTCGCGACGCCGCGATTGTTGAACGCTCCGGCGCAAGCGGCTTCGTCGCCGTTCGCGATCAGCCAATCGCAATCGTCGACCGCTTCGGCGAACCGGCCCGTTTCGATCAAAACCGAACTCCGCGTCAGGCGAGCGTTAAACGGCGCCGGTTGCGACTCGATAATCCAAGACAATTCGCGCAACGCCTCGTCGAGTTCGCCGCGCTCGTGAAAGAGGTCGGCCCGCTCCGCGAACGCCTCCTCGGCGTTCGGGTCGAGTTCCCCGGCTCGGCGCAACGATTCCAACGCGTCGTCGAGCCGCCCGAGTCGGCGTTCCGTCAGTCCGCGCCAAAACCAAAGGCGAGCGTCGCGCGGAGAAATCGCCAACGCCCGTCGGTAAGCGCGCTCCGCTTCCTCGAATCGGCCCTCTTTCGTCGCGACCGCCGCCAAGCGCCGCCAAAAAAAAGTCGCGCCGTAAAAATATCCGAACGCCGCGGCCAACAAAATAAGCGCGACCGCCAAAGTCCAATGTTCCGTCGCCATTTTTACCTCAAAATTTCAATCGATTAAAATATTCCGTTTCGACGTCTAAATACCGAAACCTAAACAAAATAATCAAACGGCGCCGTTTATTCGCGCCGCCGCCGAAAAAATTTTCCTCGACGCGCCATTTTACCGAATTTGCGACGAAATTTAAAGTCGAATCTCCGCTTTTTTCGCCAAAATTGTCAAGAAAAGGGAGCCGAAACGCCGATACCGCCGCCGGGAGCGCGTTTTTCGCTCCGACCGTCGCCGACGTCCGACGTTTCGCCGTCGGGAGCCGACGCGCCTTCGTTCGCCCCGTCCCCGCCTCCCTCTCCCCGTTCGCCCCCCAACCGACGAGAAAGAAAAACCGACGATGCAAGACCCCCGCGACGCCGAAATCGCCGAACTGAAGGAACAGGTTCGCCGACTCGAAAAGATGTTGTCCGAAACGCAGCCGCTCGTCGCGGTCGGCGAATTGGCCGGAACGACGACGCACGAGTTTAACAATATTTTGACGCTGACGATCAATTACGCGCAAATGGGGCTCCGTCGCAACGACGACGAAACCCGCGAAAAAGCGTTTACGAAGATTTTGGACGCGTCGCAACGAGCGGCGAAAATCGTCGGCGTCGTTCTCGGCTTGGCGCGCAACCGCAAGTCGGGTCGAGAAGCGACCGATCTGCAAGCGCTCGTCGACGACGTGTTGCTCCTCCTTGAACGGGAGGCCCGCAAGTATCGCGTCGCGATCGAAACGCGATACGAGTCGGTTCCGCCGGTCTTGGCCAACGGGAACCAAATTCAACAGGTTCTCGTCAATCTCTTGGTCAACGCGCGGCAAGCGTCGCCGAACGGCGGGCGAATCGTCGTTAAAATCCGACGCGCCGACGACCCGAATTACGTCGAGGTCGCCGTTCGCGACTTCGGGCCCGGGATTCCGCCGGAAACGCTCCCGAAAATTTTCGACGCGTTCTACTCGACCAAAAGCGGCCCGGACGAAACCGGCAAGGGCGGCTCCGGGCTCGGGCTCGCGCTCTGCAAGCGAATCGTCGAGGAACACGCCGGAAAAATTCGCGTCGAAAGCGCGCTCGGTAAAGGAACGTCGTTCGTCGTTCGTCTTCCGGTCGCTCCGAACGCGGAAAGCGCCGACGCGTCGGGAGCCGACGCCGCGAAGTAACGCCGCCGCGACGCGCTTCGACGACCGCTCGCGCCGAACTCCCGTTCGAAATTTGAAAAAAACGGAAATTTCTCGAAAAGCTTATTGGAATTTCGGCGCGAATAGATTATACTTAAGGAAAGACGCGTTTTGATCGGCGTTTTCTCGTCCCCGCGTTCGACGCGCTCGACGAGTCGCGCTCCGTTTCGGCGAAACGTCGTCGACGCGAAGCCGAACCGCTTCCGCGTCCCCTTGGAACTTAACGCCTTAGCCCCTTTTGGAACCGCGATATGTCCAAATTCCTTTGCATCGCTTCGACGACCCTTTCGGCGATCATTTTCCTTATTTTCCTTCTCGATCTCGCCGCCGGTATTCCGTTCGGCAAAGCGAATACGTTGATGGATATTATGTTCGTCCTTTGCGCCGGGGGCGTCGCCGCGTTGAGCGTTCTTTCGCTCCGCCAACTGAAATAAAAACGCCGTCGAAACGCCGTCGCGCTTTGAGCCGACGTCGCGCCGCGCCGTCTTTCCCGCCAACCTGAAACGCGCAACCGTCGAAATCGCGTTTTTCGCCGGTTCGCGTTCTTTATTTTCTTGCGCCGCTTCGCCGACGCGTTCTTTTAGTCGCTTCGTCCCTTGCTAACGCGCGCCCTTGCGCTTCGACCTTCTCCTTCGCGACGCAAAGCCGATTCGTCGACTCGAACGAAACGCCGAACAAAACTCCAATAAGCGCTCCCAAAACAACGACTTAAAATCCGAGAAAACGCGCCCTTGCGCTTCGACGTTCCTCCTTCGCGACGCCAAGCCGATTCGCCGACCCGAACGGAACGCCGAACAAAATTCCAATAAGCGTTCCCAAAACAACGACTTAAAATCCGAGAAAACGCGCGCCCTTGCGGTCGTCGCGGCCGTCGAATCGAGAAAATTCGGAAGTCGGGGCAAGAAAAGAAAAAAGAGTTTCTCCCTCCATTATCTGCGACCTGGAAAAAATGTCGCTGCGAGACAGGCGGCGACCTAGCGTGCACCTGCACTAGCCGTTTGCGGTCGCGGCCTACGCTAATGGTTGACCATCCGGGGCAAATATTTAGGGAGAAACTCAGTACTCGTATTATAGCGCGCGCTTTCGCAACTTTCAAGCGTTCGCCGACTTTTTTCCTTATTTTTTCTCATTTTTTTTGAAAATCGGTTTCCTTCGCGCCCGACGTTTTACCTGTTTTGCGCAAACCGCCTATTCTACCGAGTTTCAACGCCGCTTTCGCCGCCGCATCGCAAACCGACGACGCCGCTTCGTCCGTTTTACCTGTTTTGCGCAAACCGCCTATTTTCACCGAGTTTCAACGCCGCTTTCGCCGTCGCATCGCAAACCGACGACGCCGCTTCGCCCGTTTTACCCGTTTTGCGCAAACCGCCTATTCCACCGAGTTTCAACGCCGCTTTCGCCGCCGCATCGCAAACCGACGACGCCGCTTTGCCCGTTTTACCTATTCTGCGCAAACCGCCTATTCTTACCGAGTTTCAACGCCGCTTTCGCCGCCGCATCGCAAACCGACGACGCCGCTTCGCCCGTTTTACCCGTTTTGCGCAAACCGTCTATTTTCGCCGAGTTTCAACGCCGCTTTCGCTCTCGCCGTCCGGTCGAGCGCGCTTTCCAGTTCAACGTCGCGGCCAACGGTTCCCGTCGAAACGAGCGTCGTCCCGCGACGACGGCGGATTCTCGAGCCGTTCCAAAACGCGACGCGCGTGTTCGGCGACCATTTCGCGCAACTCCGGCGGTTCGACGACTTCCGCTTCCGCGCCGTATCCGAGAATCCACCAGATAATCTCGGTCAAACCGGCGACGCGAAATTCGAGTTCCGCGCTTCCGTCCGGAAAGACCCGCGTTTGTTGCGACTTATGCCAACGCACTTCGGCGACGTTCGTCCCGACTCGCTCCGAAAACCGAACGACGACGCGGTACGTCCGCGGGCCGCGAATGAAACGCCAAGCGTCGCCGAAATACGAGTCGAGCGAAAAATTCAAGTTTTCGAGAAACTTCGCGTCGGACGGTTCGACGCTCTCAAATCGCGCGATCTTGAAGGTTCGCGTCTCCCGATGGAGCGAGGAATAAGCGACGACGTACCAAGCGCGCGAATAAAAAACGGCGTAAGGATGCGCCGTCGTCGTTAGCGTCGGCCCGGTCGGCCCTTGGTAACGCGCTTCAAAAGGGCGACGCGCCAAACAAGCGTCGAAAATCGCGTCGAAGAAACGGTCGCGCCCGCCGCCGTTCGCCGAGTTTTCGTTTCCCGTCCAATAATCGTTCGTCGTTTCCATCTCCGCTTTCCTTGCGTCGGGACGCGTTTCGCTTTCGTCGACCGCGCCCCGTTTCATCGCGACGCGAATCCGCGTCGCTTCGACAAAATCGAGCAGCGTCGGAGAAAGCGTCGAGGCTAATTTGGCCGCCGCGCCCTGCAACGACGCGAAAATATTGCCGTCGAGCGTCGCGCCCGCTTCGTGAAAAAGAACGAGAATCGCCAACGCCTCGCGCTCCGTAAACTCGATCGGCGGGACGCCGTAATCGCTGGCGAGTTCCAAGCGACCGGTCGCTCGGTCGGCGACGATCGGAAAACCGGCGTCGCGCAGTTGTTGAACATAACGTCGAATCGTTCGCTCGTCGACGTCGAGCGCGTTGGCGAAGTAAGCGGGAGTTCCCGGCGTTTGCGTCATCATTTTCAATAAAGCGATCAGCCGAATAGCTTGCGAATTACTAGCGCTCAAGCGGCGCCCCTCCTCTTAGTATACCTCCGCGACGCGATTTGTCCAGCGGCAAGCGCGGCGCTTTCCGCGACGCAACGTCATCTTTTCATTTTCCTTTACTCTAAACGGACGCGTCAAACGTCAATCTTATCGTCGGCGTTCGACGCGGCGCTCTTTGCGTGTCAAAAAAAAAAAATGTGCCGAAAAAAAATACGTGAAAAAAGAGGAGAAGCGATAAAATTCGCTTTTTCGGCGTTCGCGGCGTCTCAAGCCTTGAAAACGGCGCCGCGAACGCGTTTTTAACGCTCGGGAACGCAAAACGAATATTCGCGTTCCCAGTCGATTTTTAATCGCGGCGCCGCGTCGGCGGTTTGCGCGTTTCGTTCGGTCGGCGCCCCTCCTTAACGGCGAGATAACGCGGGTTGTCCGACTGCCCGGTCAACTCGTACAGAAATCGACTCGGAAGCGTCGGACGCGCTTTTCCCCATTTCGTTCGAGCGAGCGCCATCGTCAGCGTCAGTCGAATTTGCGCTCGGGTAACGCCGACGTAACAGAGGCGCCGCTCTTCCTCGATCGCCGTTTCGGTCAGCGTCTCGATCGAGCGTTGGTGCGGGAGGATCCCCTCTTCCATCCCGACCATATAGACCTCTTTGAACTCGAGCCCCTTGGCCGCGTGATACGTCGAGAGGAGCACCGCGTCGCTTTTCGACTTTTTATCTTGCTGCGAACTGAAATCGGGCCCGCCGAGCGCGGCGTCGTCGAGGAACGCGGCGAGCGACCCGCCCGGATTCTCCTTCAAAAACGCCGCGGCCGCGTCGACGACTTCGCCGACCGAGTCGGTTCGCGCCTTGCGCTCCGCTTCGTCCGGGTAAAGGCGGTCGATCTCCTCTTGATACTTGACCGCTTCGAGGAACTTCACTAACGTTTCCGGGGTGAAGTCGCGTTTGAGTTTGCGTCCCTCGGCGACGATTAAGTCGCAATATCGCTTCGTCGCTTCCCGCGAGCGCGAGTCGAGCGTTTCCATAAAGGCGTCGTCTTTCGTCGCGACTTCCCAAATCGGCTTCCCTTCGGCGACGGCGCGCTCCCGAATTTTGCCGATCGTCGTCGGCCCGATTCCGCGCGGCGGCGAGTTGATCGTCCGCAAGAGCGCGACGTCGTCCTGCGGTCGCAGAATCGCCTTCAAATACGAAACGACGTCCTTCACCTCCTTGCGGTCGAAAAACGACTGCCCGCCGACGACGACGTAAGGAATCTTCGCCGAACGCAGCTCCATTTCGACGGCGCGCGTCTGCTCGTTCGTTCGGAAAAGAATCGCGAAATCCCGGGGGCGGCGCCGCGTCTCCTCCATTCGCACCTTAATCGAGAGCGCGACGCGTTTCGCCTCTTCCTCCGCGTCCTTGCACTGCAGAATTCGCGGCGGGTCGCCTTGCACTTTCGAGCGCAACCGCTTCTCGTGCCGCGTTTCGTTGAACGCGACGAGGGTGTTCGCCCAACGTAAAATTTGCGCCGTCGAGCGGTAATTTTCTTCGAGTCGAACGACTTTCGCCTCCGGCCAGTCGCGCTGGAAGTTGAGGATGTGCTTCACTTCCGCGCCGCGCCAACCGTAAATCGCTTGGTCGTCGTCGCCGACGACGCAAAGGTTGCGATGCGGGAGCGCGAGCCCTTTGACGACGCGGTACTGACACATGTTGGTGTCTTGATACTCGTCGACGAGGAGGTGATCGAAGCGCGCGGCCTCCTCCGCCAAGGCGTCCGGGTAGAGGCGGAAGAGGTCTTCCGTCAAGAGCAAGATGTCGTCGAAGTCGACCGCGCCGAGGTTTTTGAGTCGCGCTTGATACTTCGAGTACGCGACGGCGCAAAGATAGTCTTTCGAATCGGTCGCGATTTCGAGCGCTTTTTCGGGCCGAACGCCGGCGGTTTTCCAATCGCCGACCGCCTTCAAAAAGTCGGCCGGACGGAGCGCCGCGCTCGTTATTTTGACTTCGCGGAGGATTTGGCGCGCCAACGACTCTTGGTCGCCGCGGTCGTAAATCGAGAACTGCGTCGGGAAGCCGAGTCGATGAATTTGCCGCCGCAAAATCCGAACGCAAAGGGAGTGAAACGTCGAAATTTCCGGCTTTTTCTTGTCGATTCGTTTCGGCAACAGCGCCGAAATCCGCTCCTGCATTTCGCGAGCCGCTTTGTTGGTGAACGTAACGGCGAGGATGCGGTCCGGCGCGACGCCGCTCTTGATCAGCCGCGCGATGCGGTAAGTAACGACGCGAGTTTTGCCGGTTCCGGCGCCCGCGAGAACGAGAAGCGGCCCGGAAAGCGTTTCGACGGCGGCCGTTTGCGCGGCGTTGAGCGACATATTTCGCCTTTCTGCAAAAAAATTTCGACTCGATTCGAGAGTTTTGTCAATATATTAATATAAGGGCAAAAACGCCCCGAGCGGTTCCGCTCCGCCGACGCCGAACGCTCGGCGAAGCGAAAACGTCCGTCAAACGCCGAACGCGTCCGCTCGGCGAAGCGTCAACCGCGTTCGTACTCCGCTCGCACGTCGCGCAAAATCTTCCGGACGAGAAAATCGACGTCGACTCCGTCCGCCTGCGCCAAATAGTTCAACGCGATCCGCTCGCGAAGCGCCGGAAGCGTCGCTCGTTCGACGTCGTCCGCCGAAACCGCCGTCCGCCCGGCGAACGCCGCGAACGCCTTCGCGCCCAAAATCAACGCTTGACTCGCCCGCGGCCCGGCGCCCCGCTCGACGTACTGCTGCGTCGCCTCGATCGACGTTTTCGTCTGCGGACGCGTCTTGCGAACGATGTTGACCGCGTGTTCGACGACGACGCGAGGCGCCGGGATTCGCCGAATCAACCCTTGAAACGCAAGGAGTTCGTCGCGACTAATCGTCGGCGGCTCCGGCGCGCGCTCTTCGCCGGTCGTCCGCAAGACCGTTTCGATTTCGTCGGCGGCTTTGGGATAGTCGATTTTGACGCTAAAAAGGAAACGGTCGAGCTGCGCGTCCGGAAGCGGATACGTTCCTTCGCTTTCGAGCGGGTTTTGCGTCGCGACGACGAAGAACGGCGCGTCGAGTTCGTACCGCCGCCCGGCGATCGTTACTTGGCGTTCCTGCGTCGCTTCGAGGAGCGCGGCTTGCGTTTTCGGCGGCGTTCGGTTGATTTCGTCGGCGAGAACGACGTTCGCGAAGATCGGGCCCGGCGCGAACGAAAAAGAGCGCGTCCCGGTCGCCGGGTCTTCTTGGAGAACGTCGAAGCCCAAAATATCGGCGGGCGTCAAGTCCGGAGTGAATTGGATTCGGCGGAAGCGCAAGTCGAGCGCGGCGGCGATCGTTCGAGCGATTTTCGTCTTCCCGAGCCCCGGAACGCCGACGAGCAAGACGTGTCCGCCCGCGAAGATTCCCGCCAAGACCTCCTCCAAAACGGCGCGACGCCCGACGATCTCCCGCTCGAGCCGCGCTAAAAACCGCTCCTTAAATTCGCCGAATTTTTGCAACAATTCGACGTCGTTCGCCGCAAGCGCGCCGTCGGTCGTTTCGTTGATTTTCGTCGTTTCGTTCCTTTGTTCGCTCATCGCCGCCCTCGTTTCTCGCCAAAAGTTTGGTTTGCTTAACTATTATTCGCGTTTTGCCGGTCGCGCCGCTTACTCTTAATACACGTTATCGACCGAAAGGCCCCGCAACGTCGGCCAAGCGGCTCTTTTTTCCCGCGTCGCGCTCGACTCGCGTCGCTTTTTTCCGCGAAAGCCCGCAAAAACGCTCTTTTTTTCCCGAATCGCGCAAACGCCGCGAAACGTCGACGCTCCGCGAAACGCCGAGTCGGCGCGACCGTCAAAACGCAAAAAAACCGAGCGAACTCGGCTTGCGTCGAACTCGCTCGGTTTTTTTGTTCGTCGAAACCGCGAAACGCCTAATCGGCGCGACTCGACGTTTCGCAATTTTCAGGTTCAACCCGACGACTATTTTTTACCGCCTTGCGTCGGTTTCGGGTTGCGTTCGCGGATGATTTCCTCTTGAACGTTCGCCGGAACGCGTTTGTATTTGAGGAATTCCATCGAGAAAACGCCTTGACCTTGCGTCATGCCGCGCAGGGTCGAGGAATACCCAAACGTTTCGGCCAACGGAACTTCGCCGACGATGCGGCAGTTCGCGCCGGTCGTTTCGGTCGACGAGACGACGCCGCGACGGCTCGAGAGGTCGCCGACGACGCCCCCTTGGAAGTTTTCCGGGCATTCGATGTCGATCTTCATGATCGGCTCGAGGAGCGCCGGTTTCGTTTTCGGGAAGTTTTCGCGCAACGACGTTTGAGCGCAGATGCGGAACGCCAAGTCGCTCGAGTCGACCGCGTGGAACGAACCGTCGTTGACGACGATCTTCAGGTCGACGACCGGATAACCGGCGATCGGGCCTTTTTCCAACGAGCTTTCGTACCCCTTTTTAATCGCCGGGATGTAGTTCGCCGGAATGACGCCGCCGGTGATTTCGTCTTGGAAGATAAAGGATTCTTCCGCGTTCGCTTCTTCTTCCGGAATCGGCGACATAATACCGCAAATGTGCGCGAATTGACCGGAACCGCCGGATTGCTTCTTGTGCTTCGTATCGAATTCGATCGCTTGCGTCGGCGCTTCGCGGTAGTTGACTTTCGGCGCGGACGTTTCGACTTCGACCTTATATTCGCGGCGGATGCGTTCGATATAAACGTCGAGGTGGAGTTCGCCCATCCCGGCGATGAGGGTTTCGCCGCTTTCCGGGTCGGTCTTGACCGTCAAGGTCGGGTCTTCCTTGCGGAAGCGATAGAGGGCCTTGCCGAGTTTGTCCGTGTCGCGGGTTTCGCAAGCCTTGATCGCGACTTGGATAACCGGTTCCGGAATGAAAATCGACTCGAGCGTGCAGTAGTTCGCGGTTTCGCAGTACGTTTCGCCGGACGAACCTTCGACGCCGATGACCGCGACGATGTCGCCGGCGCCGGCCGATTCGAGTTCGACCCGTTGTTCGGCGTGCATGCGGAAGATGCGGCTAACGCGTTCTTTATGGCCGGTGCGTTGGTTGACGTAGGTTTCGCCCTTCTTGAGCGTCCCTTCGTAAATGCGCATGAACGTGAGCGTTCCGTACGGGTCTTCGACCGTTTTGAACGCCATCGCGATCAGCGGACGGTCGTTCGCCGGTTGGAGAACGAACTTTTCTTCTTCGCCGGTTTCTTTGTTGACGCGGAAAGCGGAGCCTTCGCGGTCGAGCGGCGACGGGAGATAACGAGCGATCGCGTCGAGCAAGAGTTGAACGCCCTTGTTGCGGTACGCGGTGCCCATGAAGACCGGCGTGAGTTGGCGCGCTTGCGTCGCTTTTTTGACGACTTCGTAAATCAGGTCGAGCGGAACTTCGCGTTCTTCGAGGAGCGCTTCCATCATCTCGTCGCTGTACATCGAGAGCGTTTCGAGCATGTTTTGGCGCGATTCGTTGTATTCGTCGACGAGTTCGGCCGGAATATCTTCTTCGCGAATTTTTTCGCCTTGCGGGCCGTCGAAGTAATAAGCGCGACCGGTGATCAGGTCGACGACGCCTTCGAAGTTTTGCTCGGCGCCGATCGGAATTTGCATCATGACCGCTTCGCAGTCGAGCTTTTCGTGCAGTTGTTGAACGACGCGGCGCGGGTTCGCTCCGACGCGGTCCATTTTGTTGATGAACGCCAAGCGCGGAACGCCGTAACGCTTCATTTGCCGGTCGATCGTGAGCGATTGCGCTTGAACGCCGCCGACCGAGCAAAGAACCAAAACGGCGCCGTCCAAAACGCGGAGGCAGCGTTCGACTTCGACCGTGAAGTCGACGTGGCCGGGCGTGTCGATCAAGTTGATCGTCGTGTCGCCCCATTCGACGCGGGTCGCGGCGCTGGCGATCGTAATCCCGCGTTCTTGTTCGAGGTCCATGCTGTCCATCGTCGCGCCGCCGTCGTGAACTTCGCCGATTTTGTGCGTGCGACCGGTGTAAAAGAGAATGCGCTCGCTAAGAGTCGTCTTTCCGGAGTCGATGTGAGCGGAAATACCAATGTTGCGCCAATTTTTTAATTCAGACATTGTTGCAGCGTCCTGTCGCGTCGACGTAAATGCTTAAAGCGGATTCAAACTTTGATCTTACTAACCGATGAAACGCGGCGTTCGCGCCGCGCGGAGCGTTTCAAGTCGCGTCGACGCTTCAATATCGACGACTTGACGCTAAGGAACCGACGCCGCCTTTCGACGGCGTTCGTTCAAAAACACTGATTCCGAAACGATAATCGAGTCAAACCGAGGCGCGGGGGTCCAGTCCGCGTCGACGCGTTTTCGAGGGGTCCAGTCTCCAAAAACGCGAACCGTTTTTCGTCGTTCGTCCGCGAAGGGCGAATCGTCGGCTTCAAACGGGGCGAGTCGACCGCTTTGGTTCCGGCATTATACCCGAACTTTCCGGGTCGGCAAGGGCGCAACCCCGGTTTTTCGCCCAAAAGCGCTCGTTTTTTCAAGAAAACGCCCTTTTTTTTCGGAAAAATCGCAACGCGCGCCCTTTTTACACCGCACAATCTCGCCGTTTTTCGAGCGTCTGTGCGCAAATTTTCCTCGAAAAATTAAACTTTTCGAACAACCGCCGCGAAAAATCGCTCTGGACGCCGCGCCCAACAATCGCTACAATCGACAAAACCGCGTTTGTCGAGCGTCGGCGACGCGGCCGCCTCGCGAAAACCAACGCCGGCCCCTCCCGCAACGTCAAGAACAACGCGAAAACGCCAAGAACAAGAATAACGCGAAAGAAAACGCCCTA
>JAZNJF010000502.1:0-10912 GCA_045577885.1 Thermoguttaceae bacterium
GACATGGCTACGATCCGACTTTCAACCCGACCAAGTTTACTTCGTCGTCGACGCGATGACCGGGCAAGACGCGGTCAACAGCGCCAAGGCGTTCAACGACGCGCTCGAACTCGACGGCGTTATTTTGACGAAGCTCGACGGCGACGCTCGCGGCGGCGCGGCGCTTTCCGTTAAGTCGGTTACGGGCGTTCCGATCAAATTCATCGGCGTCGGCGAAACGCTCGAAGCGCTCGAAGACTTTCACCCGGAACGGATGGCGAGCCGAATGCTCGGGATGGGCGACGTGATGACGCTCATCGAAACGGCGCAAGCGAAGTTCGACGAAGAAGAACTCCGCCGCCAACAAGAGCAAATGGAGAAGGGCGTCTTTACGCTCGACGACTTCCGCAAGCAAATGTCGCAAGCGAGCCGTCTCGGTTCGATGAGCAAGATTATGAGCTTTATTCCGGGGATGAGCCGCCTTAGCGGAATGCTCGGCGAACTGAACGTCGACCCGGATAAAGAAATGCGCAAAATCGGCGGGATCATCGACTCGATGACGCCGGAAGAACGCCGCCGCCCGGATATTATCGACCTGCGCCGCAAAAAGCGCATCGCCGCCGGCGCCGGGGTCGAAACGTCGCAAGTCAACGAATTGTTGAAGATGCACGAGCGAATGGCGACGATGGTCAAGAGCTTCTCGTCGATGGGAATGGGCGACCGAATGCGCGCGATGCAGCAAATGACGCAACAAGCGTCGGTCAATCCGTTCGGAATGTTCGGCCCGATGAAAAAGGGGTCGACCGGCAAACGCCTCACCCCGAAAGAACGCGCCGAGCAACGCAAACGTCTTGAAAAAGAACGTCGCAAGAAGAAGCGCAAGTAAGATAACGACGTGAAAAAGCGACGTCGGTAAAATTTGCCGAAAAGTCGGTAAAAACGAGAAAAGAGAAAAGACAAACGACCGGTCGAACGTTCCGGTCGTCGCGGCGAGAAAAGAAAAACGCTGCGTTCCCGACGCTCTTTGCGTTAAAAAAGAGAAGTCGGGGAATTTAGAGAATATTTAAGTTGGTTGGAAACGCCCTCTTAAATTGAGTCGACGTTGGAGGTTGGCGCCGCGACGTTCGCGCTTGGCGGACGAGTCCCCCCGAAACTCGGGCGGTCGCGCCGAAAAGGTCGACCTTAAACGAACCGAATCGCCGGAAATTTCGGACGATTCGAAAAAAATAACGAAATACCTTTTGACGAAGGAGTTTTAAGTGGCTGTTAAAATTCGTATGAAGAAGTTCGGTCGCAAGCACCGCCCGTTTTTCCGCGTTGTCGCCGTCGACGCTCGTCGTCCGCGCGACGGTCGCGTTTTGGAAGAACTCGGTTACTATGACCCGATGGTTCCGGAAACCGACGCTCGCGTCGTCCTCAAAAACGAACGCGTCGCCTACTGGCTCGGCGTCGGCGCTCAACCGACCGACAAATGCGCCGTTTTGATCAAAAAGTACGGCCCGAACGGCAAATGCCTCGAAGCGCAAAAAGCCGCGCAAGAACGTTTGGCCCAAAGCCGTCGTCGTCCGACCGCCGACGCCGAATAATTTCGGTTCGACGCTCGAACGAGCGAAATTGTTGAATAATTGAAGCGTTGAGACGCGGTAAAGCGTCGAAAAACGCGGTTTTTTGTCGTCGACCGCCTGTTAAAATGGGCGCGAGTCGGCCGAATTCGATGCGAGTCGAGATTTTCGAAACGAAATAACGGCTCCGAACGACGGCGACCGATTTTTCGCGGCCCGGGGGTATAAAGCGAATGCGATTCGACGTTTTGACGTTGTTTCCCGGAATTTTTGAAGGTTATCTTTCGGAAAGTCTGTTGAAAGACGCGATCGAACGCGGCGCGCTTGAAGTTTGCCTCCATAATATGCGGGACTGGGCGAACGACAAACACAACACGATGGACGACCGGCCTTTCGGAGGCGGGCCCGGCATGGTGTTGAAAGTCGACAGAATCGTCCCTTGCGTCGAAGAGGTGCAAACGTACGCCGAGCGGCCCGGTCGTTTGGTGATGTTGACGCCGCAAGGCCGTCCGTTGACGCAGCGCGTCGTCGAAGAGTTGGCTCAAGAAGAGCGGATTCTTCTGTTGTGCGGACGTTACGAAGGGTTCGATCAGCGCGTCGTAGAAATCCTGCAGCCCGACGAAATATCCATCGGGGACTACGTTTTGAACGGCGGGGAAGTCGCGGCGGCGGTCGTTATCGATTCCGTCATGCGTTTGATTCCGGGCGTGTTGGGAGACGAAAATTCGGCGGTTGTCGATTCGTTCTCCTCGGGAAACCGGCTCCTCGAAGAAGACCAATACACGCGACCGCGCGAATATCGCGGTTTGACCGTTCCGGAAATTCTCCTGAGCGGCGACCACGGCGCGATCGAGCGTTGGCGTTTGAGCAACCGCAGAGAAAAAACGCTGGCTCGGCGTCCCGATTTGTTGGACGGCGAGGAAACGAAGATCGACGAAGACGAGAAAAAGAAGAAAAAAAAGAAGCGACCGAAGAAAACGGAAGAACCGGAAACGGGCGCGGAATCGGAAAACGTCGTCGAAGCGAAGCCGAGCGAAACGCCGGACGCCGCCGACGCGACCGAAACGAACGTCGACGTTTGATTTTCAACAACAATAAAAGGGGCGAGTTAATTGGAATCGGCGATTCGAGCGAATCGCGACGAGCGTTCCGACGAAACGTCGGGGAAAACGTTTCCAATTTTCTTTCTAGTCCGGCGCGGTTTGCCGGAAGTTTTTAACGCCGCCTTTCCGAGAAAAAAATCAAGAAATTGAAGGAATATATCCGTGAGTCAAGATCTCATTCGTTTAGTTGAAGCTCGCGCTAAAAAAGAGAGCGTTTCCAAATTTGAAATCGGCGACGTCGTCAACGTTCACTGCAAGATTCTCGAAGGCGACAAAGAACGCATTCAAATCTTCAACGGCGTCGTCATCGCGCGCAGCGGCGGCGGGTCGTCCGAAATGTTCACCGTTCGTCGCATCGTCGCCGGCGAAGGCGTCGAACGCAAGTTCCCGCTTCACAGCCCGCGCATCGCGAAAATCGAAGTCGTTCGTTCTTCGGTCGTTCGTCGCGCGAAACTCTACTTCCTTCGCGACCGCGCCGGGAAGCGCACCCGTTTGGCCGAACGCCGCGTGGAACGCGCCGCGACGCAACAAACCGGCGCGAAGGTTATGAACCGCGGGAAGAAGGCCGCGCGCGCTCGCCGCGCAGCCGCCGCCGCGAAGAAAGCCGCCGAATAATCGCCGCTTAACGTTCGTCAAAACGACGACGCGAACGTAAGACGCTCCAACGTCCGACGTTCGCGTCGTTTTTTCTTGCCGTTTTCAACGCGGCGCGCTTACCGAACCGGTCTTAGCGTTTGCCTATTTTGCTTATTTTCTCTTGTCGGCGCGTTTTTCTTCGAGCGTCGACGGGGCGTTTCGGATTTTAACGCGACGAGGAACGTCGAGTCTTAATCCTTCAATGGAAACGTTTAGTTCAAGCAAAGACCGACGAGCGCGGCGATAAGGAAATAAATCAAAAGGAAAATCCCGAATTTTTGCGAAAATCGCAGCGTAAAGCGAACGCGGGATAATTTCCGGGGGCGAAGTTCGCGCAATTTTCCGGTGAACCAATGGGTTCGCCAAATTTCCGGGCGCGCGCCGCTCTTTTCGACCGCCGTTAAGAATTTTTTCAGCGCCAAGTTCGATATCCATTTGTCGTCGCACGTCATTATAAGCGTTTCGCCGTCTTCGTTGTTCATTTCGATCCAAATTTGAAAATGCGGAACCTTGCTTCCGTCCAAACCTTGAATCGCGCCGACAAGGAAACCATATCTTGCCGCTTTACGAGGCGAGAGGTTAAAGAGACGAGGCCCAAACCTTTCGGCGAATTCCCAGTCGAGCGAACGCTCGATCGCGGAATTGAGAACTCGAAGCGGAAGCGGAGCCGGCGGCATAAGGACGTTCAACCGCAAAACGACGCGTTTAATCGACTTGTAAAGGTAGACTTTTTTCGCTTTCGTGAAAAACGTATCGAAAATGAAGAGGTCGCGAATTCGGAATAAGTTGGCGCGGCGCGGAACGGCGGCGGCCGCTTTTTTCGCTTCGTAATCCGGGTCGGCCAAGGCGACGGCGTCGTCTTCGGAACGCTTTTTGAAGAATTGGGCGACGTTGAAAAAACCGCATTTTTGGTCGTCCGGTTCGTCGTCTTTTTCGTCGAGCGCGTCGAGGTCGAGGAGTTCGAGAAACGCGCGGTCTTCGTCGCTCAAGCCGTCGTCTTGCGCGAACGGATTGAGCTTTTCCGCCGCCTCCGCGACGAGTTTGAGAAATCCGACTTCATTCGATTCGGCGCTCGGTTCGGAATTTGGTTCGACGTTGGGAACGTCGGCGACGGCGGACGCGTCGAGTTGGCGCCGTTCGACGGTTTCACGGCGGGAAACGGCGTCGGGGTCGCCGTTAGCGAATTTTTTTCCGGCGGTTTTCGCGGCGGAACCAACCGCGCTCGCCGCCTTGCCGACGACGTTCGCGGCGCTTCCGGCGACTTGAAACGCGGTTCCGACAAGTTTTCCGAAGAGATTGGGGGCGGCCATTGGGAAACGTTTTTTCTTTGATTGCAAAACTTTAGCGGAACGCGGCTTTGTCGGACGTCAAACGACGGGCGGCGGCGAACGGCGAAGTCGAACGGTAAAAAGGGAAAACGGTTCGCGACGCGTCGGAAAATTTTACCGACGGCGGCGAACGGGGAAACGTCGCGAAAAAGAAACGGGAAAGGGAAACGAAAGGGGCGGAAAAACGCGAAACGCCGCGTCGACCGACGGGAAAAATCGGGACGCGGCGTTTGCGCAAGTTATTTAACGAAAGTCGTTAAACGGAAATCAGACTTCCCAACCTTCGCGGTATTCCGTTTGCAGGAACTTGTTCGCGTCGGCGTTGTTGACGATCTTCATCGCCTTCGCGTCCCATTCCAGCTTGACCTTGCCCGCGCGGAGCGAAACGGCGCCGAGTTGCACCGCTTCCGAAAGACGACCGGCGTACTCGAAATTGCAGAGCGGCGTCGATTTTCCGCCGTCGATAATCGAGTTGACCCATTCGCGGTGATGACCCGCCGATTTCGGAATCGACGGCGCCGGACGTTCGTATTTTTCGTATTTGTCGGTCGGATAAAGGCGAATCGTGCCGTAGTCCGCTTCCAAAATCCCTTCGTCGCCGACGAAGATAACGCCCATCCCGAGGTTCGCCAGTTTCTTTTCGGCGATGACCTTCGGACGACGCTTGCCGTCGTACCAAGTGAGCGGGAGCGTTTTGCCGTTCCATTCGAATTCGTAACGGCATTCGACGTCGAGCGGGCAGCACATCGGGCTGATTTCCGTGTCGCACGTCGCTTCGATCGTCTTCGGATATTGCAGATCGAGCGCCCAGAACGGCAAGTCCATCAGGTGGCAGGCCATGTCGCCGAACGTGCCGGTGCCGAACGGCCAGTAACCGCGCCAACGCGCCGGGACGTAACACGGGTTGTAGTCGACCCATTGCGCCGGGCCGAGCCATTCGTCCCAGTGGAAGTGTTTCGGAACTTCGAATTTTTCTTTCGACGGTTCCGGATAACCGCCCCAACCTTTGCCGCACCAAACGTGAACTTCTTGCGTTTCGCCGATCGCGCCCGCTTGAACCAGTTCGACGACGCGGCGATAGTTTTCGGTCGCGTGAATGACCGTCCCCATTTGCGTCGCGAGGTTCTTTTCCTTCGCAACCTTTTGCATCGCGCGGATTTCGGCGACGTCGTGCGCGAGCGGTTTTTCGCAGAAGCAAGGAATGCCGCGCTTCATCGCCGCCAACGATTGAACCGCGTGCGTGTGGTCCGGACCGCTGACGAGAACGCAGTCAAGGTCCTTCATTTCGTCGAACATCGTTCGGAAATCGTAGAAGCGTTTCGCGTCCTTGTATTTGGCGCCTTGCGAGGCGAGCGTGTTTTCGTCGACGTCGCAAAGAGCGGCGATGTTGACGAGGTCGTGCGGGAGTTCGTTGATGTTCCCATTGCCGCGACCGCCGATCCCGATAACGGCGATGTTCAGCTTCGACGAAGCGTTGTTGGCGCGGGCGACATACGGGGAAGCGACGCCCGAAACGCTCAAAGCGGCGGCGGAAAGCGCGGACGTTTTCAAGAATTGACGACGATTAAGAGCCATCGCGGTCTCCTTATTCGTTAAAATGGCGAAAATGGGGAAAATAAGTGTTCGCGTCGACGACGAAACGGAGGGAGGGAACCGCTTGCCCGTCGGCGCGTCGACGCCGGTGTTATCGGTTCTTTCGAACGCTTTGGCGTCGGAAATTTTGCGTAAAATCGTTAAAAACGCTAAAATTTGCCGTCGGGCGGAGCAAAACTCGCGCAAAATCCGCTCGACGCGTCGCGTTTCCAACGATTTTACGTCAAACGACGGCGAATTTCAAGCGGAAAATCGAATTATTCCGGCGTTTTTTCCAATTCGTTCAAGAGCGCGACGAACCAAGAGCGGTTGTCGGCGCCGCAATACGTCATCCGGCCGCCCATTCGACTGAACGTTTTGCAGTAGCGGTGATAATAGGCCGGGTCGGTTTGCGGCGGTTCGCCGTCGCGCGTCCAATCCCAAGTCGACTCGGCGAGGTCGACGACGTGAATTGCGAAGTCGGTAATCGAGCGGCCCTCTTGGCGGGCGACGTTGCGCGACATCGCGAGCGACTTTTCGAAAATCATCGGCGACAAGACCGCGGAACCGACCGAAAGGTAAACGCCCCCTTCGAGTCGCGAAACGGAGTCGGCGTAAAGGAGGAAGTCGCGCTGGGCCGCCCGCCCGATCGCCGCGCAGTCGTTCGCCGGGTGCGTGTAAATAATGTCGCAGCCGATCATCGGGCCGCAGGTGAAGCGGACGTCGGCGCGTCGGGTTCGGAACGCGGTCGAGTATTCGCGGAACGGGTGCGCGATTTCGAGCTTGCCGTCCGGAAGCGCGAAACGGCGCTTGGCGCGGAGCAAATCGGCGGCCGCCGCGGCGCGGTCGAGCGTTTCGGCAAGTTGGGCAAGCTCGGCGCTTTGCGACGCGGCGGAGGGGAAGGGCGGGACGGCTTCGTCGGCGATTTTCGACCCGGCGGCGATCGCGTCGCGCAGTTCGACGTCGGTCGGGATTTCGAACCCCTCGTCGAGAATCGTTTGACCGACCGACGCGCCGTAACCGAGGCCCCGGTAAGCGCCGACGACGATCGCTAAGTTGATAAAGCGGCCCGTTTCCTCCCAAATGCCGAACTGGCCTTCGGTCGCGTAACGCCGGACGTCTTCGCCCGACTCGCCTTGGAACGCGAACTCCCAGTCGTGAATGACGCCGGCGCCGTTCGTCGTTAGATGCGTCAGCCAACCGCCCTCCGCCAAGCGGGAAAGAACGGGGCCGAGACCGTTCTTAATCGAGTGCGCGCCGTATGTTAGGACGCGAGCGGCGCCGAGTTTTTTAGCGCGTCGGAGTTCGGCGGCGGTCGTTTCGACGTCGCGAAACGCTTCGTCGGACAGTTCGACGGGATACGTCGCCGGGTCGATCGCGTCGCGACGAATATCGAGCTTGTTGACGCGGCGGGCAAGGGGGAAAATTTCGAGTCGGTCGCGGGAAAATAGGTTGGGCATTGTTTGTTTTTGCGGGGGATGAAGTCGGGTTCAAAGACGGCTAGTGAAAGTAAATTAATAAGCGTTTATTTGGTTAATTTGCATTGCTTTCTGGCGATTTACCGCGACGTCTTCTAAGAAATCGCGCAATTCTTTAATTAAGGACGCCGGCGTTTTGGCGGTTGGTATTGCGTCGATACCGCGCATAAAGAGAGCGAGACCGGGCGCTTTAAATGCTTTTTTAACGCGTTCGGCGACAGCGAGAATTTGCTTGATTGTTTCAGGAGCTAGTTCGCGGCGAGTTTGATCGCGTAGTTCGAGCGCCGTTTGAATTTCCGAAGCGATTTCCGCTTGCAACCGCTCTTCGACGGTCGGAGGTTTGACGCCGGTTTTGAGCCAACGTTCAAACGCGTCGGCGTCGTTTTTGTCGACAAGTTCGATTTCGAATTTTTGGGCGATCAGCTTGACGGTCGGGCCGGTCGCTTTGCGGAAATCGGCGACGAGCGTTTCGACCGTATCCGGCTCGCCGAAGTCGGGCGCGACGCCGTTTTGGAAGTCGGCGATTCGCGCAACGAAACCTTCCGGCGTTTTAGCGAAGGCTTTACGTTGTTTGACGAGCGCGTTTTTCAGTTCGGCGATCGACGTCGCGCGAAACATTGCGAAGAGTTCGACGAGCGCGTCGAGTTCCTTTTTCGCGGCGGCGTTCAAAACCGGAGCCAACGCTTGCAGGGTTTCTAGGAACGTTTTTTTTTCTTCTTTCATTGGTAAATTCTCCGGTAAACTTCAGTCGCGAGACGATGGAAATAAGGAAGAGTTGAGCCCGGCAAAGCGGAACCTTCCGTTCCGTTAATGTGGTTGCCGCCGGAACGACGCGGAATGAAAGCGTCAAGAACCGGATGACGATTGGGAAAATTAGGGAAAAAGTGAAGGAAATCGTCGTAGGCTAATTTAATGCGATTTTTATTTTTTTCTTCTGTTGGCGTCAAGCCCTTTTCGCTGTTCGTTCGATTAAGAATCGCGCCGCCGAATTGAACTGGATAGTTGAAGTTTTTTTGAGTATTGCCTAACCAGTATATTGTTCGCCAAATTGCGTTGACGTCGAAAAGTTCCGGCGCGGTCGGCATGAAGACGAAGTCGGACGCGACGAGCGCGCAAACGGACGACGCGGTCAAACGAGGCGGGCAGTCGAAGAAAATAAAGTCGTATTTTTCGAAAATTTCCGGTTTGTGGAACCAAATGCGGTGATAAAAACGCGTTTCGACGCGGCGGCTCGCCAACTCGTTGAGGCGGCGAACGTCTTTGTCGTCGAGCGATTCGTCGGCGGGGATTAAGCGCGCGTTCGGGAGACCGAGGAACGGAACGGTTAACGCGTCGAACTTGATTTTGGCTTCGGAGCGCGTTTCGAGAAGTTTCGTCGCCGTCAAACCTTTTTCGTAAGCGCCTTGCAGAACGAGCGGTTCGGCGCAGCGTTGCGAGAGCGTTCCTTGGAAGTCGAGGTCGACGACGAGAACGCGGGCCGGGCGGTTCGCTCGACCGTCGAGATCGCGGAAATTGCCGGACGCGAACGCCGCGACGAGGTTCGCCGTCAACGTCGTTTTGCCGACGCCGCCCTTAAGATTAATGAAAGAAACGATTCGCGTTTTGCCGCCGCCGGGCGCGTTCGGACGTTTGTCGATCGGGGTAAATTGGGGAACGTTGGCCGGTTTTAAGCCCGTCGGACGCGTCCAAATCGAACTGCTCGCCTTCAAGACTCGATCCAAACGATCTTCCGCGTCTCGATAAAATTGATGAAGTTGGCGCGCCGCGTCCTCCATTTCGCCGAGGTTTTCTTGGAGCGCGTCGAGAAGTTCGCGGTATTCCGCCGCGGACGGCTCCGCGTAAGAGTTAATCGGCGTAAGGATTTTAACGATTTTGCGTCGCAGCTCGTAAAAATCTTCCAGCTGACGCGCGACAATTTCCGGAGGCGATAATTTTTTCGGCGACGACATTGCGAAAACTCCAAAACGCGGAGAAAAAAAGGGTTGCGTAAAACGGTAAAAGCGCGGAGACGGCGGGCGCGGCGTCGGCGAGCGGTTCACTCGGCGAGCGCGGCGACGATTTGCTCGACCGTCGCGGTTCCGGTAACGCCGAGCTGCTTGATCGTAATCGACGAGACGACGCCCGCTAAAAACGCCGACTCGACGAGCGAAAAACCGAGCGAACGCGCGAAAACGAACCCGGCGTTCGTCGCGTCGCCCGCGCCGCAAACGTCGAACGGCGGGGAAACCGGTCGCGGCGGGACGGCAAAAACGGCGATTTCGGTTGTTTGCGTTGTTTGCGTTGTTTGCGTTGGTCGGCGGCTTTGCGACGCGTCGTTGGTTGGCGGGACTTCGGCGGTCGGAGAAAGCGGGGAAACGCCGACGTCGAAAAGGAGGGAACCGAGGGCGCCGCGCGTCGCCAACACCGGGCGACCGTTGCGCTTCGCCAACCAAGCGCCCGCTTCGCAAAGAGCCGCGACGTTCGACTCCGCGTCGCCGGAGAGCGTCGTTTCCCGTTTGCGGTCGGCGCCGCGAGCGGTCGCGAAGACGTCGAGCAACTCGTTCGCGTTGCATTTGACGAGCGTTTCGCGGTAACTTTCGGCGAAAAAGCGCGAGTCGCAAAGGAAGAAAACGTTGGGGTTGGCGCGGGCGACGTCCGCCAAAAAGGCGCGGAAGTCCGGCGAAAACGTCGTTTCCGAACCGGGCGGAAACTGCTCCAAAACGACGACCGCGTCGAACTCCGCGACGCGTCGGCGGAAATTCTCTTTCAGCGCGTCGACCGCCGACGTCGGGAACGGGCCCGGATTGCGAACGTCGAAACGGTTCGACTCGACCCAACCGCCGGCGCCGTCCGGATTCGTCGGCTTAACATAAGTCGAAGTAAGGACTTCCGGCTCCGCGACCATTCCGGAAACGTCGGCGCCGATTCCGCGAAGCGCTTTCAAAAGCTCGAACCCGTCGCCGTCGTCGCCGACGATTCCGAAGCAAAACGTCGCCGCGCCGAGCGCCCGCAAGTTGTTCGCGACCGTCCCGCCCGCTCCGGCGAAAACGCGCCGCGCCCGGATTTGGAACGCCGTTTTCCCCGTTTCGACCGAAATTTCGTTTAATTCCGGCGACAAAAAGAGATATTTGTCGAGACAAAAATCGCCGATCACCGCGATTTTCGGCGTTTTCGCGGCGGCGAGACGCGCCAAACGGTCGGCTAAGTCGGCGGGCGGCGCGAACGGAACGAGCGTTGAATCGGACATTGGACGCTTTCGGGGAAATAGGGGGTTT
>JAZNJF010000503.1:0-7852 GCA_045577885.1 Thermoguttaceae bacterium
GCCTTGATTCGGTTCGAACGTCGACTCGCCGCCTTGATTCGGTTCGAACGTCGACTCGCCGCCTTGATTCGGTTCGAACGTCGACTCGCCGCCTTGATTCGGTTCGAACGTCGACTCGTTCGCCTCAACGCTCTTCGGAGAAACTCGCTTGGCCCCGCCTTCGTTTAATTCGCCTTCCTCGCCCTCGCCCGGCTTCCGCGTCGGCGTTTCCGCCGAACGACGCGCGGAACTCGAACGGTCGCATCGCCTCAAGCAGGAGATGTACGCGAAACAAAAAACGATTCAATTTTCGAATCTTTTGGAGCGGGCGAGCGACCAAATCGGCGAATACGTCGAATCGCAGCGGAACGTTTTTCTCGTCGAAGCGTCCGCCCCGCTTCCCGACGACGGCGAACCGACCGCCGCCCCCGCGTCCGACGACTTTGACGATTTTTCGCCAAACGCCGACGTTTACGAAAACGCGCTCCATTCCGACGACGCCGAAGAAACCGAATCGACCGATTTTAACGTCGTCTCCGCCCTTGAGGAGGACGATTTCGACGCGGCGGCCCGTCTCGACGCCCCTCGCGACGACGTCGACGAGTTTTTCGACCCCGCCGACGACGTTTTCTTTTCCTCCAAACCGTTTTATCGTTACGACCGGCCCAATTCGGCGCAAGACGAGCTCGCGTTCGACCCGACGGCGAGCGCGTCCGAAACGCTCCGCGATCATTTGCTCGAACAGCTGCGCCTCGACGGACGTTGCGCCGATCTTTCGCCGGTCGTTTGGGCGCTTTGCGAAAAGATTGTCGATCGTCTCGATTCCAACGGTTATTTAACGGTCGACGCGTCGACGCTTTCGCCGCTTACGGAAAACGAATTTTCGGCGCTCCTATCGAAATTCGAGTCGATTTTCGACTTCGCCGCGACGCCGGAAACGCTCGACGCCGCTCGCGCAGCGCTCGACGAGCTCGAAAACGCCGCGACCAAAAGCGCCCGCGACGCCGCCCGCCGACGCTTCGACGCCGCCGTCGGACGCAAAACGACCGCCGACGAACGCGAACGTTTTCAAGCGGCGCTTCGTTCGCTCGTCGCGACGCCCGCCGAAAACGGCGACGCCGACGGCGCGACGCTCGACCCGCTCGACGCGTTGTTTCCGAAAAAGCCGTCGAAAAAGGAACGCGACGCCGCCGAAAAAGCCCTCGCCGTCGTTCAGTCGCTCGACCCGCCGGGCGTCGGCGCGCGCTCGTTGCAAGAAAGTCTCCTGTTGCGCGTTCGCGACGACGTTCCGAACGCCGACGCGCTCCGCCGAATAATCGCCGAAGCGTTCGACGACTTCCAAAAGAAACGCGTTTCGGCGATCGCCGAAAAAACCGGGCTCCCGTTCGCGACCGTCGCGGCGATTTACGACGCCGGGTTCCCGTTCCATCCGGCGCCGAGCTCCCTCTTTTCCAACGAAAGCCCGACGCGGTTGATTCGCCCGGAAATTTTCCTCGACAAAACGCCGTCCGGACGTTGGCGCGCTCGACTCGACGACGACCGCCCGGAGTTCCGCGTCGACCCGATTTATCGCAAAATGCTCCTCGCGAAGAACGTCGACAAAGCGACGAAGGAGTACTTGCGCCGCCAATACGTCGACGCGACCGCCCTTCTCGACGCGTTGCAAAGTCGCGATTCGACCGTCCTCCGCGTCGCGCAGGCCGCCGTCGACTTCCAAAGCGATTATTTCGACGACGCGACGGCGGCGGCGCGCCCGTTGACGCTTCGGCAAGTCGCCGACAAAATCGGACTCGATCCGTCGACCGTTTCCCGCGCTTGCGTCGACAAATGGCTCGCGACGCCGCGCGGCTTCGTCGCGTTGAAAGCGCTCTTCCCGAAAGCGGTCGCCGGCGACGTCGTCTCCGCGAGCGTCGAAAGCCGGATTCGCGAGTTGATCGACGGCGAAGAAAAGTCGCGCCCCCTTAGCGACGACGCGCTCGCCGACGAGTTGCGTCGACGTTTTCAAATCGCCGTCAGCCGGAAAACCGTTCAAGAATACCGCGAACGTCTCCAAATTCCGAACAGCCGCGCTCGCAAACGCCTCTTTCAGGAGCGAGAGCGGAAGCCGGACAAACGCCGCTCCGGCGACCTTTAACGCCGCGTCCGACGCCCGTTTCGTCGCCGGCTCTTCATTTCGCCTCGTTTCGCTTCGTTTCGTCTGCAAGCCGCGCCGAGTTCGTTCGCTCGGTTCGGCTTTTTTCGTTCGCCGTCTTGCCGCCTCCCGTCTTTTTTCAACAAAAACACGTTTCCGACTTTAAGACAAAATAACGCGACGTTAACAACTTATCGTTTGAAAGCGTTCTTCCTTTTATTCCAATAAAGCGGGCGCGGAAGATGACATTTTTTCAAAAAATGTCGTCTTCGCTCTTGTCAGAAGCGCGTTTTGACGTTATTATTATAAAGTAGAAAATACAGGAAAAGCGCGATTTCCCCCAATTTCGCGCCGCGTCGACGGCCCAATCTTCGCCGACGACGCTTCCGCGACGACGCCGACAAAATCGTCGAAATTACCAAAATCAACAAAACCGACAAAACGTTCAAACGCGGCGACGTCGCCCGAGGCAACAAAAAACAACCCCCGAAACAAAAATTAGGCGTTCTATGGAAACGGCGCAAATCGACAACAAGCCCCTTTGGACCCGCGGGTTCGTCGCGCTCTTGATCACGCAGTTTTTGGTCGCGCTCAACGACAATATTTTCCGTTGGCTGATCATTCCGATCGGCAAATACGCCGCCGGTTGGATCGGTCGCGAAGACGACATTCGAATGATCGGCTCCCTCGCGTTCCTCGTTCCGTTCCTCTTCTTGGCGACCTACGCCGGGTACGTTTGCGACCGTTTCAACCGCCGCAACGTGATGATTTGGGCGAAAGTCGCGGAGCTGCTGATTATGCTCCTCGGAACGGCGGCGATTATAACGCAATCGGTTCCGTTTATGCTCGTTACGCTCTTCCTGATGGCGTCGCAGAGCGCGTTTTTCAGCCCGGCGAAATACGGTTCGATCTTGAACCTCGTCCCGGCGGAGCGTCTGTCGCAGGCGAACGCTTACGTTTCGGCGACCTCGATGCTCGCTTGCGTCGGCGGTCAACTCGTCGGCGGTTATCTCTTCGTTTGGTCGACGCTGAACCCGGAAGCGCCGGTTCCCGGAAGCGGCGGAATGGGCGCCCCGGCGGTTTGGGCGAGCGTCATTATCGGCGTCGCGACGGTCGGTTTGATTTCGAGCTTGTTCCTCCCGTCGATTCCGGCGGCGGACCCGAGCGCAAAGTTCCCGATCAATCCGTTTAAGCAAACGTTTATCGATTTACGCTCGCTTTTCCGTTATCGTTACCTCTTTTGGGTCGCGTTGGCGAGTTCGTTCTTTTGGGGTTTGGGCGCGTTGGCTCAATCGAACATCGACAAGTTCGCGACGGAGACGCTCCTCGTTCGGCAAGATTACGTCGGTTGGCTGATCGGCGCCCTTTCGCTGGGGATCGCCGGAGGCGCGCTCGTCGCCGGGAAACTTTCGCGAGGTCGGGTCGAAACGGGTCTCGTTCCGCTCGGCGCGGCGGCGATCGTTTTCTTCTGCGTCGTTTTGTATTTTACGCCGAGCGTCGTTTTGCCGGAGGGCGCGTCGGTCGCGTCGCCGTCGACCGTCGGCTTTATTTTCGGCGCGGTCGCGCTCGCCGGACTCGGTCTTTCCGCCGGTCTTTACGACGTTCCGCTCTTGGCCGCGCTCCAAAAGGAGAGCCCGGAGGCGAGCCGCGGTCGCGTTTTGGCGGCGTACAACTTTTACTCGTTCCTCGGAATGGCGATTTTCGCGACGCTCCAAGGCGTTTTCGCCGGGTCGTTCGGGCTCGACGCGAAGCAAATTTGGCTCGTTTGCGGCTTGCTTTCCCTTCCGGTCTTCTTCGCCGCGCTCCGCGGTTTCGCGATTCCGACGATTCGTTTCTTCGTTTCGCTCGGGTTGCGACGATATTACGGGTTGCGCGAATACGGCGTCGAGAACGTCCCGGAAACCGGCGGCGTTTTGCTCGTCGGGAACCACGTTTCCTACCTCGACGCGCTGATCGTTTACTGCGCTTCGCCGCGCCCGGTTCGCTTTATCGCCGACGCGGGCTTTTTGCCGACGCAAAATAAACTCGCGAACTTCGTCATTCGCAAAACCGGCGCGATTCAAATCGTCCCGGGCGACCGCCGCTCGATCGTCGCGATGTTGAAGGAGAGCCGCGCCGCGCTGCAAAAGGGCGAAGTCGTCTGCATTTTCGCCGAAGGCGCCCTCACCCGCACCGGCCAAATCCGCGCCTTCCAACCCGGCTTTCTCGCGATGTTGAAGGGTTCGGAAGACGTTCCGGTCGTTCCGTTCGCGATCTCCGGTTTTTACGGCAGCCGTTGGGGTTACGCGAAGTTCGACGGGCACAAGACGAAGTCCCCGTACCGCCCGGCGATTTCCTTCGGCGCGCCGACGACGCTCGCCGCCGAACGCGCCGCCGGTCGCGACGACGCGCATATTTCGCAACGTTTGCTCCATATCGTTCAAGAATTGGAAGTCGACGCGCAAAGCCTCAAACTCCACCCGGAAAACGTCCGCCTCCTCGTTCCGGCGCGCCGCGCGATTCGCAACCTCCGAACGGTCGGGAAGCGGCTCCAATTCGGCGACTCGACGAAGCGCGAAGCGACCGGCAAGCAGGCGCTCCTGCAGATTCTCGTTCTGCGCCGCGCTTTGCGCCGCGTCCTCGGTTCGGACGAGAAAGTCGGCGTTCTCCTCCCGACGTCGACGATCGGCGTCCTGATCAACGGCGCGCTCGCGTTCGACCGCCGCGTTCCGATTAACCTCAATTACACCTTCACGAACGACATCAACAACTATTGCATTAATAAAGTCGGAATCAAAAAGGTTCTCACGTCGCAAAAGTTGTTGGCGAAGCTGCCGCATTTGAACCTCGACGCGGAGCTTCTCGTCTTGGAGGAACTCGCGCCGAACATCGCGAAAATCGACAAAATCCTCGGCCTCCTCGACTCGTTGACGCCGACTTGGCTCCTCGAACGCCGCCTCGGCTTGACGAAAATCAAACTGACCGACCTGAACACCGTCGTCTTCACGAGCGGTTCGACCGGGATGCCGAAGGGCGTTATGCTGACGCATTGCAACGTCGCGGCGAACATGCAGAGCTTCGGCCAATCCGCGTCCCCGACGCCGGACGACTCGCTCCTCGGCACGCTTCCGTTCTTCCACTCGTTCGGTTACACGGTGTCGATTTGGTTCCCGCTCGCCTATCCTTACGCTTGCTATTACCACTTCAACCCGCTCGAACCGCGCCAAGTCGCCGAAGTCGCGCGTCGTTACCGTCCGACCCTTTTCCCGACGACGCCGACGTTCCTGCGGACGTACCTGCGCCGTTGCGACCCCGCCGACTTCGAATCGATCGACTTCCCGGTCCCGGGCGCCGAAAAGACGCCGGCCGACCTGCGCGACGCTTGGAAGGAAAAGTTCGGTTACGACCTTTGCGAAGGTTACGGCGCGACCGAAATGGCGCCGGTTATGTCGGTCAACAAGCCGCCGCGCCGCGCTCCGGACGATTTTTCGCCCTATCATAAAGCCGGTTCGATCGGCCGCACGAGCCCGAACTTCGTCGCGAAAGTCGTCGATATGGAAACCGGCGAAGAACTCCCGCCGAACGTTTCCGGGATGCTTCTCGTCAAGAGCAACTCGATTACGCCCGGTTATTACGACGATCCGGAACGCGCGGCGAAAATTTTCGTCGGCGACTGGTACGTTTCCGGCGACATTGCCAAAATCGACGAAGACAACTTCATCTTCATCACCGGACGCGAAACGCGGATGTCGAAGATCGGCGGCGAAATGGCCCCGCACGGCCTCATCGAAGAGCGGTTGGCGCAAGTCGTTCAAGATTGGGAACGCGAAAACGCCGCCCCGAACGCCGCCGCGTCCGACGACGACGCGAAATCGGCGCTCCGTCTCGTCGTTACCGCCGTCCCGGACGAGAAGAAGGGCGAAAAGTTAGTCGTCCTTTACACCGACCTTCCGAGCAATATCGACGAGCTTTGCAAGCGAACCGCCGCGACCGGGCTTCCGCAACTTTGGGTTCCGTCGCCGGCCAACTTCCGCCAAGTCGACGCGATTCCGATTTTGGGAACCGGCAAGCTCGACTTGAAGGGCGTCAAAGATCTCGCGTTGCGGATTTACGGCCTCGCCGACGCGCAAGATTAGTCGTTTTCGCGGTTCGATCGTTTCCGTCCCGTTCGAATCGGTCGAACCGCTTTCAACCGTCGCGCCGAGCGAAGCGCCGTTCGTCGTTTTTCCTTTTCCTTTTTCCGACGTTTCGCCGCTTTTTCGGCCGGTCGGCGGTCGCGGGTCGACGCGTTTCTCGCAAGCGCGTCGACCTTTTTCTTCCCGCGTTTCCTTTATCTTCGCCATTTCGCCTATTTTCCTTATCTTCCCTTTTCGCCGCGCAAACGACAATTTCGCCCGAAAATCGTTCCGTTCTTTCTCCGCTTCGGCGACGCGATTCTAAACTTTTCGCGACCCGACGTTCCGGCCCGCCCCGCCGCGACGTTCTTTTTTTCCCCTTGCCAAGAAAGCGAAACGTTTATGCGCCGTTCTTCCCCCTTTTGCGCGCCGCTCGCCGCCGCGCTCCTGCCGACGTTCGCCGGTTGCGTCTCCGATTCGTTAACGTTCGCCCGCAAACCGACCGCGCCCGCGAACGCCGCCCCGACGCCGATCGTCGAAAAAGTCGAGTATTCGGAACTTCCCGCCGCGACGTATCCCGTCGGTTCGTCGCCCGCTCAACCGACGCCGACCGACGGAAACCTCGGCGGTTTTTACGCGACGTCGTCGAGCGCGTCCGCTTGTCCCGTTCCCGTCGCCGACCCGGCCTCCGCGCCGCCGTCTCTTCCCGCCTTCAATCCGTCGCCGTCCTCGTCGACGGCCCCCGCCGCGCCCGGTTCCGTTCCGCTCGGCGATTTCGGCGCCGCCGACCAACGCGAAGAGCGTCGCTTGCGCGAAGAACTCCTCGAAGCCCGCGCCGACGCCCGCCGCCAAATCGACGCGAACGAATCCCTCCTCCGTCAAACGGCGACTTACCGCCGCGACGCCGAGGAAACCGTCGCCGCGCTCCGCCGCCAAAACGCCGAACTCGCCGAGAAAAACCGCGTCCTCTTGGCCGACGCGAACGAACTCCGCGCCGAACGCGAGTTCCTCGAACGCCGCCGCCGACTCCAAGACGCCGCCTCGCGCCGCCCTTCCTCGACCGTCGTCGTCCCGAACAGCAGCGTCGCCGGGCTCGATCTGCGCCTCTCCGACCCGAAAATCCTCCCGATCCGCCGCGACGGCGACGTCGCGACGATCGAGTTGCAAGACGACCTCCTTTTCAAACCGAATTCAAACGAGTTCAGCGAAGAGGGGAAAGACCGCCTCCGCCTTCTCGCGACCGACGTTTTGCGCCGCTATCCGACGAACGTCCTCGCGATTCAAGGTCATTCCGACCTCGACCCGGCGCGCCCGGAAGACGCCCTTTCGGCGCAGGCGGCGAGCGTTCAGAAGGCTTATCTCGTCGCGGAGTTTCTCGTCGAGGAGACCGGCGTCGCGCGAAACCAAACGATCGTCGGCGGAAGCGGCGCCGTTTCGCCGTTCGACTCGAACGAAAACGAAACGAACCGCCGACGCAACCGCCGCGTCGAAATCGCGATTCGTCCCGAAACGATCGTTCCGCGCTTCGAACTCGCTCGACGCGGCCTCGAACCGTCGACGCCCGCCGAACCGACCGACGCCGACGCGCCGAACGCCAAAGTCGCTCCCGCCGACGCCGTCTCGAACGCCGCGTCGCGAATCGTCCGCT
>JAZNJF010000504.1:0-14968 GCA_045577885.1 Thermoguttaceae bacterium
AACGATGCGCGCCAACGGACCGGATTTCGTCCCCTTCGGAACGTAGTTCGTCAGCGCGTGAAGACCGACGTCGAAGTTGCGACCGTTGCGACGGTAAAAGGAATTCAAGCCGCCGATCGTGTTGTGTTTTTCAAGAATGCAGACGTTGCGGTCGAATTGCGCCATCCGAATTCCCGCCGCCAGCCCGGACATACCGGCGCCGACGACGACCGCGTCGTAAATTTTATCCGACATTGCGCCCCAATTGAATTTTAACGTGTGGAGAATTAATTTTAAGAGCAAAAACGCGAGAGGACGGGACGGAAAAACCGAAACGGCGCGCCCCTTCCGGAAAACCTTATTATATCCGATTTAACGCAAGACGCAAGCGGGGGGAAAGCGGCGAACAAGAAAAAAACTCCGCCGTTTCGAAAAACGACGGAGTTTTACGAGCGCGGAACGTTCGCTCAAACGAACGGGCGCGACGTTACTTCGTTAAACCGATCGCGTTGGCGACGATATCGAGAACCGGGCCGGTAATGTCGAACGAGCATTCTTCGTAACTCCAAATGGTGCGGCAAAGCTCGTAAGCGCCGATCGTCGCGAGGAGAACGAAGAGGAAGCAGGGAACGAGGAAAATGAAATCCTTGCCGGTATATTCCGTTTGCGGAGCGCGCGCGGCGACCGGAGCGACTTCCGCGTCGGAAGCGGCGCCAAAACCGGGGTCGGCGGGTTGCGCGTCGAAGGAACCGCCGCCGAAAGCGCCGTCGTTTCCGCCAAAACCGTCGAAACCGTCGCCGGCGGGCGTTTCAACGGCGTTGGCGAACGGGTTCGCGTCGTCGGTCGCGGCGCCGAAGTTGGCGAACGGATTCGCGTCGGCGTCGTCGGCCGGAGCCGCGAAGGGGTCGAAGGCGCCGGAATCTTCGTCTTTGGTGAAGAAGGGGTCGTCTTCGGAGGCGATTTCGATCGATTGCGAAACGCTTTCCGATTCGGCGACGTCGTAAGTGGAGGATTCGTCGGAGGCGAGTTGGAAATCTTCGGCGCCGGTTCCGAGAATCGTCGCGGTGTCGGAGTTCGCGTTTTGTTCGAGTTCCAAAACGGCGGACGGTTTCGGTTCGTCGGCGAGTTCGAAAATGCTGTCGTCGTCGTCCGTTTCGGGCGCGAACGCCGCGTCGTTTTGAACTTCGACGCCTTCGAGCGCGAAATCTTCCGCGTCGTCGCCGAGGAGGGAAAGACCGCTGTCGCTACCGAGGTGCAAGCCGCTGCCGGAACCGGAGCCGGAGCCGCCGAGAACGACGTCGCCGCCGTCGAGCGAAACGTTCGAGCCGCTCAAATCGACGTCGTCGAGGAGGGAAAGGCCGCTGTCGCTGCCGAGGTGCAGGAGGTCGTCGTCGGAAGCGCCGGCGAGCGCGTCGGCGTCGTCGTCAAGACTGAAAACGGAAGCGGATTCGTCGTCGGCTTTCGGTTCGTCGTCGGCGACGAGAAGCAGATCGTCGTCCGCGACGTCGGCTTCCGGAGCGAACGCGGCCGGTTCCGGCGCGGTTTCCGCTTGCGGGGCTTCGTCGACGAGCAGGAGGTCGTCGTCTTCGGAATCGAGCGCGAGACCGAAATCGGCGTCGTCCGCGACTTCCGGGGCGAAGTCGGCCGGTTCCGACGCGGCTTCCGCTTGCGGGGCTTCGTCGACGAGTTGGAGATCGTCGCTTTCAATTTCGAGCGCGAGACCGTCGTCTTCCGCTTGCGGTTCCGCGACGATTTGCAGGTCGTCGTCGCCGGAAACGTCGTCGAGGACGAAATCGGGTTCCGGCGCGGCGTTCGTTTTAATTTCGAGCGTTTCGGCGGTCGCGTCGATCATCGCGTCGAAGGACGAGGAGTCGGCGAGCATCGTCGGGAGTTCTTCGTCGTCGGAATCGTTCAAAAGGTCGGAAGCGTCGGGCGCGGGGGTGGAACGTTCGCGGATGAGATCCGTTAAATATTTTTCGACGTCTTCCTTGCGAAATTTCCAACTCGCTCCGTCTCGAAACGCGCGCAGTTTGTTCGCTTCGCGCAGACGATTAACGTCGCCCGGGGTGCAGTCTAAAATTTCAGCGGTTTTTTCAAGGGTATAGTACATTCGAACATTCCTAAATTTTAAACGAATTTCGACAATGGGTTTTTTTGACGCGTCGTCCGCGCCGTCGGCGGCGCGTCGAAGACCGTCGAGCCCGACGACGAGGGCTTCGAGCGGTTAATATAATTGTTGGGGGGGGGGCGAACGCGTTCCGACGCGGGCGAGTCGACTAAACTCGGGCGGCGATTCGGGAAAGCGAACGCGAAAAACGAGCGACGAAACGTTCGAACCGACGTCGAAAAGACGCTCCTTCGCTTTGTTTCGGCAAACTCGCGCAAAAAATTCCGCGTCGGCGATTTTTTAACGGACGTCGCGGTCGTTTCGTTTTTAACGGCGACGACGTTAGCGGGACGCCGAGTTCGCTTGTTCGCGAATTTGCGCCGGCGTCAGGCCTTCGCAGTTGAAGTTTTCGAGTATCAGGTCCATTTCGAAAGCGCGCGTCGCGACGAGTTCGATCGTGCTGTTGGCGCCGCGTTCGCGAATCCAATAAACGCAAATGCGCTTCGTTTCGGAGTCTACCAGAACGATTTGCCGTCCGTTTTCGTTCGTCAGCGGCGAGTCGAAAGCGTACAACGGCGGCACTTCCAGCGGACGCGAAAACTTCGCCGTTCCGTCCGTTCCGAGCGATACTCGCGGGGCGGCGTCGGCGATCAACGCGTCGCGCGGCGTCGCGTACGGCGTCTGTTGCGCGTCGGCGCTCGACCGGAAGTCGTTCGCCGCGACGCCGAGCGCGAGGCCGAAAAGAACTAATAAAACGGGTTTGACAAGTCGATTCATCGGGATCTCGCTTTTGAACGCCGGGACGCGTCCTCGACGGCGCCGGCCAATAAGTCGCGGTAAAACCGGCAAACTTTGCTTGGCTTGCGCTTTTTGGTCAAGTTACGCGTCTATTTTATTCCAAATATTTTAAAAAATCAACAATAGTTTGTCTATTTTAAAACGTTTTTTTGCAATCTTGCGTAAAAACGCGCCGGTTGTGCGGATTCTAAGGACGTTGCGGAGAACGAAACGCGACGAACGGCCCGAACGCGCTTTCCTTATTTTTATTATACGCCGAGAGAAGCCGACCGGTTCGGCGGCTTTTGCCGATTTTGCGGAAAAAGTCGAAAAGCGAAGGTCGCGAGAGAGCGGAGAAAAAAGAAAAACGCCGTTCGCCGACCCGAGAGTCGAACGAACGACGTTTGAAAAACGACGCGTTTTCTAAAAACGGCGATCATAAAAGTCGCGCTTTTAGGAAACGGAAAAACGTCGCGTTAAAATCACGGCATTTTCGCGCTTTGACCGCCGGCGGCCGGGAGGTACGCGTACTTGACGTAGTCGGCGACCATGCGGTGCGCGCTGAAACGCCAAGCGAGCGTCGCGATCGAGTTCTTCATGCGGCGAATCCAACGAACCGGGAGGCCGTCTTTGTCGCGGTCGTAGAACATCGGAACGACTTCGTTTTCGAGCGTTTTGAGGAGGTTGGCGTTGTCGCGTTCGTCCATAATGCGCAGGTCGGTGTGGATCGAGCCGTCGCCGATGGCGAAACCGTTCGAACCGTCGTAGGCTTCCGCCCACCAACCGTCGAGGATGGAGAAGTTGAGCGCGCCGTTGAGGACGACCTTTTGGCCGCTCGTCCCGGACGCTTCGAGCGGACGACGCGGGTTGTTGAGCCAAACGTCGACGCCTTGCACCAAGCGGCGCCCGACGTTGATGTCGTAATCTTCGAGGAAGACGATGCGCTTCGAGAACTTCGGATTGCGTTGGAGCGCGATGACGCGGCGAATGACCGCTTTGCCGAGGTCGTCGGCCGGGTGCGCTTTACCGGCGAAAACGAATTGCACCGGGCGTTCCGGGTTGTTGACGATGCGGTCGAGGCGCTCTTCGTCTTGAACGACGAGGTAAGCGCGCTTGTACTCGGCGAAGCGGCGGGCGAAACCGATCGTCAGCGCTTCCGGATCGAGGATCGTGCGCGCTTGGGCGATCGCGTCCGCGTCGGCGCCGACGCGTTCGAGTTGGCGAACGGTGCGGCGACGGGCGAAGTCGACGAGTTGCGTTTTGAGCGCGCAGTGCGTTTCCCAAAGTTCGCCCGCGTCGACGTCGTAAACTTGCGACCAAACGGCCGGGTCGATCGATTCTTCGGTCCAGCCCGGGATCGTGCGTTCGAAGAGCGTCTTCATTTGCGGCGCCATCCACGTCGGAACGTGAACGCCGTTGGTGATGTGCCCGATCGGCGTTTCTTCTTCGGTTTTGTCCGGCCAGAGCGAACGCCACATACGGCGGCTGACGACGCCGTGCAGCGAGCTGACGCCGTTGGCGTAGCGCGAGAGTTTCAGACCGAGAATCGTCATGCAGAACTCTTCGTTTTCGTCGAGCGGGTTCTTGCGGCCGAGCGCGAGGAATTCTTGTTCGGTCAGGCCGAGTTTTTCGCGCAGCGGAGCGAGGTGTTCGTCGACGAGGGCCGGGTCGAAGTAGTCGTGGCCGGCTTCGACCGGGGTGTGCGTCGTGAAGACGGTTTGTTGCGCGACGTCGGCGACCGCCGCTTCGAACGTCATGCCGCAGTCTTCCATCTTTTGACGGACGGCTTCGAGCGTCGCGAAGGAGTTGTGCCCTTCGTTGAGGTGGTAGACGCCCGGCGAAATCCCGAGAGCGCGCAACGCTTTGACGCCGCCGACGCCGCAGACGATTTCTTGACGAATGCGGGTGCGTTTGTTCCCGCCGTACAAGCGGCTGGTCAGTTCGCGGTCTTCTTGCGAGTTCGCTTCGAGGTCGGTGTCGAGGAGGTAAAGGTCGACGCGACCGACGCGGAGGCGACGGACTTTCGCGTAAATCGTTCCGGTCTTCGTTTCGACTTCGACGATAATCTTATTGCCGTCGGCGTCGAGGGCCGGTTCGAACGGGAGGAATTCGACCTTCGTGTCGACGTAATTTTCGGCTTGCCCGCCGGTTTCGTCGATCAGTTGCTTGAAGTAGCCTTGGTCGTAGAAGAGGCCGATCGCGACGAGCGGAACGCCGAGGCCGCTGGCGCTCTTGACGTGGTCGCCGGCCAAAACGCCGAGACCGCCGGAGTAAATCGGAACCGATTCGTGGAGGCCGAACTCGAGCGAGAAGTAAGCGACCGGGCGCGAACCGAGGACGCCGGCGTTTTGGCGCGCCCACATCGGGCGTTCCGAAACGTATTTCTTAAGGCGACGGTACGCCATGTCGATACGCGTGTGGAGCGTCAGCTCGAGAACGCGGGCTTCGAATTGTTCCGGCGTGTATTCGCGCAACAGAGCGATCGGGTTGTGGCCGAGGTCGCGCCAGCGGATCGGATCCAGCAGTTGGAAAATTTCGACGACGTCGGGATGCCAGCTCCACCAAAGGTTGTGCGCGATTTCGACGCATTTTTGGTAGGCCGTCAGGCTGCCGTCGCGGAACGACGGGGTCGTTTCGGTCATATTGTTCTCCTAAAGATTAAGGGAATACGGTTGCGAACGCGCCGGAAACGGAACGGCGAGCGGCGTCGGAGGACGGCGTTCGCGCGGTTCCAATTTTTTGCGTCGTTTTCTTAATAAAATAGCGTTTTGCGTCGCGAGCGTTTGGAGCGCGCAGATTTTTCGTTCTTTCCGCGGGCTCTCGTCGAGCCGAAACGCAAAACAATTTTGGGGACGACGCGGCGCGTCGAGCGTGAAGTCTCGAACCTTTGTATTTTGACAAATTTTTCGTCTTTTGTAAAGCGCCGCTTGCCCCCTTTAAAACCCCTTTTTAGAAATTTTCCAAAATTTTTTAAAATTTCTTTCGCGCTTCTCCACAATTTATAAAAACAAGGGAAAGTGTGTAGTTGGAAGCGGCGACGAACGGCGATTTTTGAGCGGACGTCGGCGAACGGCGCCAAAATTGCATAAAGAAAACAGGCGCGGCTTAACGGCGCCGTTAACGCTTGAAACGACCGAGAATGCGCGACGCTTAACGATCGCGGGAAATAGGACGGCAAGGCGGGATAGAGAAACGGGGCGGAGATTGCGGGCGCGGCGCGGCGTTTCGGTCGGCGAAATAGGGGGTTTTTTGCGAAAAGTCGGGGGAAAGTCGTTGATTTTCAAAATACTTGCGGTTATAATGAAGGGTAACGACAAAAAAGGCGGCGCCCCTCTCGTCGGACGGCGGCGTCGACCGGAAAATTCCGTTTACAGAAAGAAGCAATACAATGAAAAAATCGGTTATTGTCGCCGCTTTGACTTGCGGCGCGTTGGCGACGATCGCGGCGGACGCGACCTTCGCTCAATCGTTGTTTGGCCGTCGTCCCCTTTTCCGCCGCGCGACTCCGTGGGTCGTCGTCGAAACCTCGCCCTGCGAATGCGCTCCTTGCGCCGCCGCCGAAGAAGTCGCTCAACCCGAAGTTAAGGAAGCCAAAGCTATGAAAGCGTCGTTCTCCGTCGCCGATTTTGGTAAAACGAAAGAGGGCGAAAACGTCCAAGTCTTCACGCTGACGAACGCGAACGGTCTGTCCGCGAAAATTTTGGACTTCGGCGGCGTCCTTTACGAAATGAACGTTCCGGACCGCGACGGCAAGTTCGGCAACGTTTCCTGCAACTACCCGACGATTCCGGAATACCAAGACGTTCGCCCGTACTTCGGCTCGCTCGTCGGGCGTTACGGCAACCGCATCGCCAAGGGTAAATTCACCCTCGACGGCGTCGAATACAGCGTTCCGGTCAACAACGGCGAAAACGCGCTCCACGGCGGTCTGAAAGGCTTCGACCAAGTGATCTGGGCCGCGACCCCCGCCGCCGACGAAAACGGCGCTTCGCTGACGCTCAAATACACGGCGAAAGACGGCGAAGAAGGCTACCCGGGCAATCTCGCCGTCGTCGTCGTTTACACGCTCGGCAACGACAATACGCTGAAGATCGACTATACCGCGACCACCGACAAAGCGACCCCGATCAACCTCACGAACCACACGTTCTGGAACCTCGGCGGCGCGACCTCCGGCACGATTCGCGACCACGTTCTCCAACTGAACGCCTCGCGCTACCTCCCGACCGACGCCGGCCTCATCCCGACCGGCGAAGTCGCGTCCGTCGAAGGCACCCCGCTTGATTTCCGTACCGCGAAACCGATCGGTCAAGACATCGACAAAGTCGCCGAAGAACAATTCAACGGCGGTTACGACCACTGCATCGTTCTCGACCAAGCGAAACCGGGCGAAATGGGCCTCTGCGCGATCGCGAAAGACCCGAAAACCGGTCGCGTCATGAAGATCGAAACGACCGAGCCGGCCGTCCAATTCTACAGCGGCAACTTCCTCGACGGTTCGACGAAAGTCGGCGATTACGTTTACGCGAAGCACACCGCGTTCTGCCTCGAAACGCAACACTACCCGAACTCGCCGAACCAACCGGAGTTCCCGTCGACGATCCTGAAACCGGGCGAAACCTACCGCCACACCACGGTTCACACGTTCACCGTCGAGAAATAGTCGACTTTTTACGTTCGTCGGGCGCGTTTTACCGCCGCGTCCGACGCGTTGAATCGATTCGAAAAGAAAAAAAACGAGAAAAAAAGGAAAATTTCGCGTTTTTCGACTGTTATTTTCCGACGTTTTTTGATACAATTCGTTTCGACGAAAGGGACGGCGCGAAGAGCGACTTTTTTTCGTTTTCCGCGTCGTTCGTTCGACGGCGAGGCGTTCCGTTTCGACGCGCTCGAAACGCCGACGGCTCGTCCTTGCACAAACGAAAGTTTCACCCTTAGCCGTACGGGGAAAAAATTATGGCCTTATTTGAACTCGAAACTCCCGCTCACATCGTCATCGCCTGGGCCGACAGCGAAGAAGGCGCCAAAGCCGTCTTGCGCGAAAACTACCCGACCGAAGAAGCGATCCGCGTTACGAAGCGCCCGCGCGACGCGTGGGTTATTTCGAAAGCCGCGCTCGGCATCACCGGCAACGGCGCCGAAGTTTCCGACGTCGCTCGCGAATGCCTCGCGAAAGCCTCGGGCGATAAACTGCACGCGATTCGTTTGTTCATGAACGAAACCGGCGTCGACCTCGAAAAAGCGCGCAAAACGATCGAATCGAACATCGTTTACGGTTGGTGATTCGCCGCTTCGTCGTTTCGACGTATTAATATAACGACAAATTGCGTCGGTTCCCGTCGCAGGGCTCGAACTTATTTCGACGGCGGGGCGGTTGCCCGACGCGGACGGTCGAACCGTAAAGCGCGCTCGATTTTCTATCGGCCTTTTATGTCGAGCGCGCCGGTTCGGCGTTTGAATATTTCTTACGAACGGGCGGCGATTTTTTTCGTCGCGTCGAGTCCGTTAAATTTTTCGCCGCGTTTTACCGAAAATAGCGAAAACTTCCGATAAACAAATTTCTCGTCGCCGCGCGACGCGAAGCGCCAAATTGAAAGTCGACTCGAACGGTAGAGTCGGCCCGGTCGGACGACGCGGGCGAACGAAAGGAAAAACGAATGAAAAACACGACTTTGAAACGTTGGCGCAACGTCGTCGCGGCGTTGGTCGTCGGCGCTCTTTCCGCGTCGTCGGCGTTCGCGCAAGACGCGGCGCTCAAGAGCGAACACGGCGCGACGCCGGAGCCGATTCAAGAGGCCGCTCTCGACGCGCTTCTCGAAGGCGTCGACGTTTGCGCTCCGCCGAAGGGCGTCGACGAAGAATACTGGGCGTCGCTCATTCCCGAAGGAAACGAAATCACGCCGGAACGTTTCGCGCTCGGAAAGAAACTTTACTTTGAGCGTCGCCTTTCCAGCGACGGCACCGTCTCTTGCGCAACTTGCCACGACGTTAAGCGCGGGTTCGGCGACGCTCGGGCGACTTCGGAAGGCGTCGGCGATCAAATTGGGAATCGCAACGCGCCGCCGACTTTTAACGTTACGTTCCTGCACACGATGTTCTGGGACGGGCGTTCTCCGACGGTCGAACACCAAGCGATGCAGCCGATCGTCAACCCGATCGAAATGGGGATGCCTCTCGATCCGGAAAAAATTATCGCGGGCATTAAAGACGACCCGGAATACAAAGCGATGTTCCAAGCGGCTTACGGGCGCGACGTCAACTACCCGGACGTCGGGAACGCGCTCGGCGTTTTCGAACGTTGCCTCGTTTTCCTCGACAATCCGTTCTTCCGTTATATGAACGGCGACGAGGACGCGATTTCGCAGGACGCTAAAGAAGGTTGGAAAATCTTCAACAACCAAGGCCGTTGCGCGTCTTGCCACCAAATCAGCCCGTCGAACCCGGTCGGCTCGAACAACAAATTCCACAACATCGGCGTCGCGGCGCACAATCAAGACTTTGAAACGATGGCGGCGCGCGCGCTTGCGGCGCTCGAATCGGACGCGTCGGAAGCGGCGGTCGACGAGCTTGCGCTCAACAGCGACCTGAGCGAACTCGGACGCTTCATCGTTACGAAAAATCCGACGGACATTGGCGCCTACCGCACGTCGCCGCTGACGAACGTCGGAGTTAGCGGCCCGTATATGCACGACGGTTCGATGGAAACGCTTTGGGACGTCGTCGACCATTACAACAAAGGCGGCGTTCCGAACCGTTACCTCGACGGCGGAATCGAACCGCTCAACCTGACCGACCGCCAAGTCGACCAACTTGTCGCGTTCCTCTTCTCGCTGACCGACGTTCGCTTCGCCGACGAAAACGCGAAAGAGTTCGCCAAACAACGCTCCGCCGCCGCGAAGAGCCGTCCGGAGCGCGACGTCGACGTTTCGACCCGCCGCGTTTTGTCGTTCGAAAAGTTCGACGCGACCGCCGCCAAGAAAGGAGAATAACCGATGAGCCGTTATCGACGAGAAAACCTTGAAACCCAAGTCGAGCGCGAGCGAACCGAGTTTTTCGCCGCGTTGAACAACCTCGACCGCCGTTCGTTCCTGAAAGTCGCCGCCGCGTCTTGCGCCGCCGCGACCGCCGCCGGCGCGACGTTCGGTTCCTTCCAACCGCTTCGTTTCGTCGGAGCGCAAGACGCCGCCGGAAACGCTTCGAACGCCGGTTTCAAAGTCGCGTATATTTCGGACTCGCACCTTTACGTCAAGGAAAAGAACGACCGCTTCGCCAACGCGCTGATGCGAGCCGTCGACGACGTGAACGCGATGGAAGAACAGCCCGATTTCGTCTTTTACGGCGGCGACTTAGCGCAGCTTGGACGTCCGGAAGAGCTTCAACTCGGGTACGACATTCTTAAAGAGTTGAAGGCGCCGCTCAAGATTATGGTCGGCGAACACGACTGGTATTACGATATGGGCGAGAAGTGGAAGTCGCTTTTCGGCGAACCGCAATGGTCGTTCGATCATAAAGGCGTTCGCTTCGTCTGCCTGATGAGCGTTTTGGAAGAAGATTTCTGGACGGAACGCAAGATGACGCCGGCGGAGCGTATGTCGACGGTCGCCGGGCTCGACAACCGCGTCCAACGTCCGTTCCAAGTCGGCGAAGCGTCGCGCAAGTGGCTCGAAGAAACCTTGGCCGACTGCCCGGACGACAAACCGATCGTCGTTTTCTCGCACTCGCCGCTTTACCAACTCTATAAAGATTGGAACTTCTGGACGGAAGACGCGGAGGAAGTGCAAGCGATTTTAAGCCGTTTCGAGAAGGTTACGGTTATTCACGGCCACACGCACCAGCTCCTGACGAACCAAATCGACAACATTTCGTTCCACGGGCTCCTGTCGACCGCTTGGCCTTGGCCCTACGCGCCGCAAGGGACGCCGGAACTGACCGTTCCGATGAACCGCTCCGATCCGTTCAACGCGATGGACGGTTGCGGCGACGGCGAATTCCGCGTTTCGGCGGAAGGCCTTGTCGACAAGGTGTACAACATCTGGAATCGCAAGCCGATCTTGGTTCCGGCCGCTTACGTTCGCGACGGCGACGAATCGCAAATGCCGCCGCGTCCGAATATTCCGAACTATTGAGCGCGTTTGAAACGAAAGGAAAAACGACATGAAAAAATTGGATTGGAAATCGTTTTTGTTCGGAGCCGCGCTCGGGGTCGCGCCGATCGCGACCGTCGCGGTCGTTTCGCTAACCTCGTCGGAGGCGACCGCGCAACTTTGGGGCCGTTTTCGTTCGCAAGCGGTCGTCGCGGCGCCGGGCCAAGTCGTCGTTTGCTCCGAAACGTGCGTCGACGACGGCGCGAAGTCGGAAAACGCCGAGTTTGTCGCTTCTTCGACGCAGTGGACGCGCGGTTTCGACGATTCTTGGGTCGCGGAGGAGCTTGAGCGCCATCCGATCAAGAAGATCGACGACAACAAAACCGTTTGGAATATCAAAGGAAGCCAAAAGGAAGGCCACACTTACGGCAATTACACCGAAGCGGACGCGCTCCTTTGGAAGAAGGAAACCGAGCGTCTCGTCGCCGAAGGTTCGCTCATTTTCCACAGCGCGGATCTTCTTGGGAGCAAAAACGGCGTTTCCTGCGATATGTGCCATCCGGACGCCGAGGGAACGCACGCCGAAACGTATCCGAAATACCAAGTGCAACTCGGGCGCGTCGCGCTTCTTCGCGATATGTCGAACTGGTGCCTGACGCAACCGTGTCGCGGCGAAGCGATGAGCGGCGACGATCCGCGTATGCGCGCTCTCGAAGCGTATATGCACGCGATGCGCAGCGGCAAGCCGATGAAATACGGCAAACACTAAACTACGTCGTTTAAGCGTTTAGAACGTTAAACGAAAACGAGCGCGTTCCGTGGAGAGCGCGTTCGTTTTTTCTTGCGTCGACGGTTTCTTTTCCCGATTTTACCGCGTTTCGCTTCTTTACTCGACTTTTCTCGACGCGGCGTTTGTCTTTTTTTCGCGATTTCGTTTTTTTTCTCCGGGCGTCGTATTCTTACGTCGGCGCGTCGTCGGGCGTTCGGCGCGTTTCGTAAAAACGTTATCGTTGAAAAAATGTTGAAATGGAGAAACTGGCGACAATGAAAAGGAAAAGACGAAGAGAAAAGACGCGTCGCGCCGTTGCCGCGACGGTTCTTAGCGTCGCGCTTGGAGCGTCGTTCGTTTGGGGGCAGTCGGCGCCGTTTGAGTCGACCGGCCCGAGCCGTCCGCAAACGGAGCCGTTCGGAAGAGCGCGAACGCAAACGGCGAGTCGAGCGCAGTCGACGCATTACGAGAACGCTTGGACGCGGCAAACGCCGAGCCGACCGGGCCCGCGAGCGTTCGGGGCGCGACGGTTTGGGCGGACGTTCGCGCCGGTTTATAACGGAACGCCGCGCGCCGTTCCGTCGACGAACGTTTCGAACGTCGCGTCTCAAACGCTTTCCAACGAACAAGTTGCGTCGAACTCGGTTCCGCCGACGCAAGCGGGCCCGACGCCGGTTTCGCCGCGCCGCGTCGCGCCGAACGCGCAGGCGCCGACCGTCGGAACGACGCCGACGCCGGGAACGCCGACCGTTCGCGAAGCGGTTCCGATTCCGGGAACGCCGCCGCTCGAAACCGCGCCGTCGCCGTCGACGCGTTCGGCGTTCAAGCCGGTTTCGCGAACGACCGAAACGCCGCGAACGCCGTCGGCGTCCGCGAACGGAACGAAAGCGCCGTCGCCGAGTTCCGCGTCGCAACCTCCGCTCAAAGCGCCGCTTCGACCGGAGTCGTCGTCCGACCGCGCTCGACCGGGCGCGCTCGAAAACGAACGCGGCGCGTCGCCGGAAGAAGTTCAAGAAGCCGCGCTCGACCAAATGTTAAACGGCGTCGATCCGGTCGCGAAACCGGCGGGCGTCGACGCAAGTTATTGGAACGCGCTGGTTCCGGAGGGGAACGAGTCGACGCCGGAGCGGTTCGCGCTCGGGAAAAAGCTCTTTTTCGACCGCCGTTTGTCGAGCGACGGAACCGTTTCTTGCGCGACTTGCCACGACGCGTCGCGCGGGTTCGCCGACGACCGCCCGACGTCGGAAGGCGTCGACGGCCAACTCGGCGTTCGCAACTCGCCGACCGCCGCTTGTTCCGCGTTCTTTTACCGCCTCTTTTGGGACGGGCGCTCGCCGAACCTCGAACACCAAGCGCTGCAGCCGATCGTCAACAGTCGCGAAATGGGGCGCCCGCTCGATTCCGAAGGCGTCGTCGCGGAAATCGCCGACGACCCGGAGTATAAAGCGATGTTTCAAGCGGCTTACGGTCGCGACGTCAACTACGCCGACGTCGGGAACGCGTTGGCCGTTTTCGAACGCGGCTTGAATTTTACCGACAATCCGTTTTTCCGTTACCTGCGCGGCGACGAAAACGCGATAACCGCCGACGCGAAAGAGGGTTGGAAAATCTTCAACGACCGCGGACGCTGCGTTTCTTGTCATCAAATCAGTCCGTCGAACCCGATCGGAACGAACCACAAGTTCCACAATATCGGCGTCGACGACCCGGCGCCCGACTTCGCGACCCTTACAAAGCGCGCGACGACGGCGCTCGACGCAAGCCCGCTTCCGGAACGGACGACCGAGGAACTCGCGTTCGATCCGGAACTGAACAAACTCGGTCGCTTCAACGTTACCGCGCTCGCGAACGACGTCGGCGGCTTCCGAACTCAACAGTTGCTAAACGTCGGCGTTACCGCGCCTTATATGCGGGACGGTTCGCTTGCGACGCTTTGGGACGTCGTCGACCATTACAACAAGGGCGGGGAACCGAGCCTCGCGCACGACGGCGGAATCGAGCCGCTCAATTTGAGCGAACGCCAAGTCGAGCAGTTGGTCGCGTTCCTTTTTTCGTTGACCGACGTCCGGTTCGGCGCGGAAAACGCCCGCGAGTTCGAGCGTCAACGAACGGTCGCGGCGCAAAGCCGACCGGAGCGCGACGACGAAGCGGCGTCGCGTCGAACTCTTTTGTTCGAGCGATTTGCGCCGTCGGAAAAAACGGACGAAACGGACGAAACCGCCGTCGAGTTAGCGCCGACCGGCGACGCGCCCGGCAAGAACGTCGGTTCGGTTTCCGAAACAACGAAAATTTCGACGTCCGAGCGCGAACTCGAAGGAGCGGAAAAGGAAGCGGACGCCGCAAACGTCGAACGCGCCGAGCCGGCGTTGGAACTCGAACCGCCGTTCGAGATCGAAACGGGCGACGGCGACGACGCGCTATTTCTCGTCGTTCCGGAAGAGGACGAACCGACGCAAACCCCCGAAACGAAAGGAGAAAACGACCGATGAGCCGATACCGTCGAGAGAATTTGGAAACCCGCGTCGAACGGGAGCGGAGCGAAATTTTCGCCGCGTTGAAACGGCTCGACCGCCGCTCGTTTTTGAAGGTCGCCGCCGCGTCTTGGGCCGCCGCGACCGCCGCCGGCGCGACGTTCGGAAGCGGCGCGTTTCAGACGTTGCGTTTCGTCGGCGCGCAAGAGCCGAAAAGCGACGCGGCGTCGCTAAACGCAACCGCCGCAAGCGAAGCGAACAAAGGAGTTCGCGTCGCTTATATTTCCGACTCGCACCTTTACGTTAAGGAGAAAAACGACCGTTTCGCCAACGCGCTCGTTCGGGCGGTCGCCGACGTCAACGCGTTGGAAGAAAAGCCGGACTTCGTTATTTACGGCGGCGACTTAGCGCAACTCGGTTCGCAGGAAGAACTTCGGTTGGGGCGCGACATATTGAGCGACCTCGACGCGCCGCTGAAAATCATCGTTGGCGAACACGACTGGTATCTCGACCTCGGCGACGGTTGGCGGTCGCTTTTCGGCGAGCCGTTTTGGGCGTTCGACTGCAAGGGCGTCCGCTTTGTCGGGATTATGAGCGTTCTCGAAGACGACTTTTGGACGGCGCGAAAAATGACGCCGGTCGAGCGAATGCAAACGGTCGCCGGGCTCGATAACGGCGTTCAAAACCGTTTCAAAATCGGCGCTTCCGGTTTGCGTTGGCTCGAAGAAACGTTGGCCGACTGCCCGAATGAGAAGCCGGTCGTCGTCTTTTCGCACTCGCC